>JADCEX010000013.1 GCA_020249825.1 Roseomonas sp. | reverse complement strand
GACGCAGATCAAGCCCACGCCGCGCCGCAATGTCGCGCAATGCCGTGAGTGTCTCCGCTTCCATATCAGCCATGGCGATGGCGGGTGCGCCTGCCGGCAAAAGCGTATCAAACAGCCGCAGCTTGGCCGCGCGATAAGCCGTCGTGCTGCCGTGATAATCCAGATGATCGCGCGTCAGATTGGTGAAGCCCGCCGCTGCCAGCGCAACGCCATCCAGCCGCCGCTGATCAATCCCATGCGAGGATGCTTCCATCCCCAGCGCCGCCACGCCATCGCGCGCAAGCCGCGCGAGGTTTTCATGCAGCGCCACCGGATCCGGCGTGGTTAGTGATGGCCCTGGCGGCACACCTTCCGTAATCAGGCCGAGCGTGCCGAGTGATGCGGCCTTGCAGCCAGCAGCACGCCAAATCTGGCGCAGGAAATCCACGCTGCTGGTCTTGCCATTGGTGCCGGTGATGGCCACCACGCATTCCGGCTGCGCGCCGTAAAAAGCTGCGGCCATCAGCGCCAAGGCACGGCGCGGATCGGGGCTGGTGACAAGTGGGCGCATCGGCGCTTCTGCGGGCCAGGCCGTGCCTTCAGGCGCCAAAATTGCTGCCGCACCTCGCGCCACAGCATCGGCAATGAAAGCGCGCCCATCAGTGCGCGCACCGGGCAGCGCCGCAAACACCATGCCGGGACGCACCGCGCGGCTATCGGCAGTGATGCCGGTCACCTCAAGCGCGGCATCGGTTTCGGCGCCACCCCATCCGCGCATGAGATCACCGAGGCGCAAGAGCAGCCTCGCGCTGGGTGACAGCGACGCGCGGCGGCGATTCAGTGGTTTGGCGCGGCGGCGGACGAGTGTTGACGGGTGTTGCAGGCGGCGGTGCCGCACCCGGCACGCCGCGCCCATTCATCGGCATGGCGATGGCGCGTTGGATCTCGGGCGTGGCGGGTTCCGGCAGCATGCCCAGAATGGGCGCAATGCGCGAAATCACCATATTCGCAGCCGGCGCTGCCACCCAGCCCGCCGTCGCAAAACCATGGCTGCGCGCATTGGGCTTGGGTTCATCCACCATCACGTAAATCGAATAGCGCGGCGCATGCATCGGGAAGGCACCGATGAAAGCGGCGATGCGCTTGTTTTCCAGATAGCCGCCGCGCGGCCCGGTCTTTTGCGCCGTGCCTGTCTTGCCACCAACAAAATAGCCCGGCACTTCCGCGCCCTTGCCGGAGCCATCGGTCACCACCAGCCGCATCAGCCGGCGCAGATTTTCTGAGGTACGCGGGTCAATCGCGCGCACCCCTTCGCGTTCAACGCCAGGGGGCTGCGCCAGAATGGTGGGCTGGCGCAGAATGCCACCATTTACCAGCGTCGCACCAGCCGTTGCGACATGCAAAGGTGTTACGGAAATGCCATGGCCGAAGCCGATGGTCATGGTGTTCAATTCGCGCCAGGTCTTCTGCCCCGGCACCAGCGGCAGCGCGGTTTCGGGAATCTCAATGCTCAGGCGCGATGTCATGCCCATGCGCTGCATGAATTCGCGATGCCGCGCCGGCCCCACCGCAGCGGCCATATGCGCGGAGGCCAGATTGGATGAATAGGCGATGATCTCCGGCAAGGCGAGCCAGCGATTCTTGCCGCGGAAATCATTGATTTCATGCCGCCCCACGCGAATGGGGCGCGATGCGTCATAACCGCTCCAGGTCTGCATCGTGCCCAGATCAAGCGCCATGGCGGCCGTCAACAGCTTGAAGGTGGAGCCTGGTTCATAGACGCCAACGGTGACGCGATTGAAGCGTTCATCCGCAGTGGCTGCCCCGACATCATTGGCGTCGTAATCGGGCAGGCTCACCATGCCGAGGACCTCGCCCGTATGGACGTCCATCACCACGCCGGCGCCGCCAATGCCGTTGAAATCCGTGATGGCATGCTGCACTGCATCGCGCAGGGCCAATTGCACGCGGATATCAAGCGAAAGCCGCAGAGCGTCACGGCGGAGCGTGCGCAGCCTTTCGTCGAAATATTTCTCAACCCCGGCAATGCCATTGCCGTCCACATCCACGCCACCGATGATATGCGCGGCGGTGCGACCCTGCGGGAAAAAGCGGCGCTCCGAATCCTCAAAATACAGGCCAGGAATGCCAAGATTATTCACTGCCTGCATTTGGCGCGGCGTCAGGGCGCGGGCGACATAGGCGAATTGACGTTCACCCTGAAGCCGCCCGATCAGCCATTCACGGTCAAGGTGCGACAGCACCTGGCGGAGCTTGTCGGCGGCCTCGACCGGATCATCAATCTGCCGCGGATTGGCATAAAGCGCCGTCATGGGCAGCGAAACGGCCAGCACTTCACCATTGCGATCCGTCACCGCCGCGCGTGAGACGGGCGTTTCCGCCGGCGGCGCTGGTGGGCGCGACAGCATGGCAGCGCGCTTTGGCTCGGCCGGATCAAAAACGGTGGCGAGCGAGAGCTTCACCGCCACCGCGCCAAACAGCACGGTAAAGCCAATAGCCGCCAGCAGCAGGCGACCGCGCGATTTTTCCAATTGGGCATGGCGCAGCAGATCGGGCTGCGAGACCCGCACCAAGGCGCGGCTTGGGGCTTCAGCTACAGCCGGTTCGCGCAGCCTATTGCCCGGCAAGGAATCGGGCGAAGGCGGCTGAGGATCATGCGGCGATGCCTCGTTCATGCAATGGCCACTCCACTCAACGAGGTGCCCCTTGCGGGGCTCCGGCAGGCATGGGGCGCGACAGCGGCACGGGCGGCGGCAATGCCGCGCTGGCGCCACCCAGCGCCGATGTCACCACTGCGGGCGGCGGCGGTGCGGCGGGCGCGACATGCAGCGCAGGTGTCACCCTTGGCGGCGCCGGCGGTGGCGTGGGACGCGGTGCCGGCGGCGGCGCCATGGCCGCGCTCAAGCGAGGCGGCGGTTCCGCCTGCGCTTGTCGGGCCGGCGCTTCTGGTCGCACCGGGGCTGGGGCTTGTGGCGCAGGGATTGCGGCGACTGGGCTTGGCACCAGCAGCGCTTCCGGCACGGAAGGTGGCAATTCCGGCGGACCGAAAAGTGAGGGCGGGCCAGTAAAGGGCCGCGCGGCGGGCAGGCGGCGTTCCAGTTCTGCCTCACGGATGAATTGCGCCGGCGCCATGGGCTCCAAGGCCAAATGCCGTTGGGCCACTTGCCGCAGCCGATCCGGTTCATTCAGCAGCGCCCATTCGGCACGCAGAATCTGTGTGCGTTCGCGCACCACTTCCGTCTGGCGATTCACTTCGCGCAATTCACTATCCAGCAGGGATACGGAATGCTTCACCTGATACAAATGAAGCCCAGCACCGGCCGCGACGATCAGGCTGACAAGCGTAAGCGGGCGGATCATGCGGCATGCTCCAGCGCCAGGCGTTCAATGCCGCGCAGGCGCGCTGAACGCGCACGCGGATTTGCACTGCATTCCGCATCCTGTGGACGCATTGCGCGTGGTGTCAGCAAATGAAAGGCGGGTTTGGCGCGACCAAAAAGCGCTGCCGGATCATGGCGTGAGGCCCCTCCCCGGCCGGAAGCAGCCGCCATAGCCTGCTTGACGATGCGATCTTCCAGGGAATGAAAGGCCACAACCACAAGCCGCCCACCGGGGGCAAGCAATTCCATCGCCGCCGCAATGCCGCGTTCCACTTCGCCCAATTCATCATTCACGGCAATGCGCAGCGCCTGGAAGCTGCGCGTTGCGCCATCAATGCCGGAAGGATCACGCGGCACGGCGCGGCGCACCAAAGCCGCCAGATCAGCCGTGGTGGTGAAGAGTGCTTCGGCGCGGCGCGCGACAATGGCGCGCGCAATGCGGCGGGCGAAACGTTCCTCACCAAAGCGGAAAATGATGTCGGCCAATTCGCGTTCCGGTAGGCTATTCACCAGCTCCGCCGCGCTGGGGCCGGATTTTTCCATGCGCATATCAAGCGGACCATCGGCACGAAAGGAAAAGCCACGCTCCGCCTGATCCAATTGGAAGGATGAAACGCCAAGATCCATCACCACGCCATCAAGCGCCGCGATACCGCGATCACGCAGCAGCGTAAGCATATCACCGAAGCGGCCTTCAATCAGATGCAGCCGGCCCGCGAAGGCCTGAGCGAGTGCCGCACCGCGCGCAATCGCATCCGGGTCCCGGTCTATCGCTAAAACGGTGCAACCTGATGCCGCTTGCAGAATGGCGCGGGCATAGCCGCCGCCGCCAAAAGTGGCATCCAGATAGGTTGCGCCATCCTGCGGCCCGAGGGTTGCCAGCACTTCCGCCAGCATCACCGGCACATGGCCTTCTGCGGTCATGGTGTGCGCCCCGATGCTGCCGGCAGGGTCAGGCCGCGTTCCCGTGCGCGCAGCCGCGCCTCCTCAGAGCGTCGGCGCGCTGCTTGCGGTTCCCAAATCTGGAAAATTCGCCCAACGCCAACACAGGCTATGGTATCGGTCAGCGCCGCATGGGCAATCATTGCTTCGGGCAGAATGAGGCGTCCGTCATCATCAGGACGTGCCGGATGGGCATCGGCAAACAGCGCGGCAGCCATATCATCCGCCTGATCGGAAAAGGCATCCAGCCGATCAATCCCGGAAGCCAGCGCCTCAAAAGCCGCAACCGGCCAGGCTTCGATGCAGGGCGCGCGATGGGATGGGCGCAGCACCAGGTCCTCGGCCCCGGCCCGTTCCAAAACGGCACGAAAGGGCGCGGGGACGGAAATCCGCCCCTTGCGGTCCAATTTGCCGATATGAGTGCCCAGAAATTGGGTCATCGCCCCCCGCGCGCCTGCCTTGCGCCAACAACCACGACCGGGCTTTTCAGCGGCCGACGGGGCCCCCCGACCCCGCCGGCTCGCCCGACCATCCCGCTTGAAACCTCGCTCGCCCCCCCGAGCGTCGTGAGGTCCTGGTGGGATGTTTCGGGATAACATGGGCAGCAAGCCGTCTACAAGCCAAAAAACTACTTTCTGGAGGTATTTGACTCATAAATTTCCAAAACGCCGGGGGGTTTGCGCGCGGTGGGTGCTGCGGCATGGGTTTGCGGCTGAAAAGCAGCGTCAGACGGCCTGTAAGCCGGGTTCTGTCTTGCCCCTTGCGGGGCATGGACGGCCATTCCTCTGGAGCCCGCATTGCTGCGGGCTTCGCGCGGCCAACCCGGGCGGAAGGGCGGGAATGCCCCTGCGCCAGCACCTTGCGGCGCCGCGCCGTCCGCCCCTATTCGGCCTTGCTCCGGGTGGGGTTTACCCTGCCACCCCCATTGCTGGGGGCGCGGTGCGCTCTTACCGCACCGTTTCGCCCTTACCGCGGGGTGTCACCACACCGCGGCGGTTTGATTTCTGTGGCACTTTCCCTGAGGTCGCCCCCGCCGGCCATTAACCGGCACCCTATTCCCGTGGAGCCCGGACTTTCCTCCAGCCCGTGATCACTCACGAACCAGCGGCCGCCCGGCCGTCTGACGCTTTGGACATGTGGGGCTAGGCGGGTGGGGTGGTCAAGGGGAAGTGGTGATGCGTGCAGGGCAATCGCTTGAGATTGGTCGGGATTCCTGAGAGCGGCGTAATGTGATTCATGGGTTACCTCGATTTGATAAGATTTCGCAATGTCTTCCGTGTCACTCCCAAGGAAATTCTGATTTAATCCCGCCCTTTTGGCCTGTCACTGAATTCCTGATTCTGTTCTGCATCAGCCATTCCAGTGTAGAATGATTCTCCTAATGCGGTAGGGACCTATCAGTAATTTTGTGCGCGGGGTCGTTTTCGATCATCAGACCACGAACCTATCGCCGAACAGGATGGCGAATTGGGTTTTGGCCTCGCACCACTCGCGCGGCGGTCGCTTCCATTC
>JADCEX010000129.1 GCA_020249825.1 Roseomonas sp. | reverse complement strand
GCATTCATCGGCTATAGCGCCCGCCTTCTACCTGGTTTGCGGCCATGGCGGAATGGTAGACGCGCCAGCTTGAGGTGCTGGTGGGGGCAACCCCGTGGAAGTTCGAATCTTCTTGGCCGCACCATATTTCACCCTTTCGGGTGTTGCCGGGTAAGGTATCCCTCATGGATGATGATTTCCGCAAAGCCGCGCTGGATTACCACCGGCTGCCCCGCCCCGGGAAGCTTTCCATCACGCCGACCAAGCGGATGGAAACCCAACGCGACCTTGGCCTGGCCTATTCGCCAGGCGTGGCCGCGGCCTGTGAGGCGATAGCCGCCGATCCCCGCGCCGCCTTCGACTATACCGCCCGCGGCAATCTGGTGGCGGTGATTACCAATGGCACGGCGGTGCTGGGCCTTGGTGCCATCGGCGCGCTGGCGTCCAAGCCGGTGATGGAAGGCAAGGCGGTTCTATTCCAGAAATTCGCCGGCATTGATTCGATTGACATCGAAATTGACGAACGCGACCCCGATAAGCTGATCGAGGTGATCGCGGCTTTGGAGCCTTCCTTCGGCGCCATCAATCTGGAAGACATCAAGGCGCCCGAATGCTTTGAGGTTGAACGGCGCCTGCGCGAACGCATGCGCATTCCGGTCTTTCATGATGACCAACACGGCACGGCGATTATCGTCGCGGCGGCGGTGCGGAATGCGCTTCTGCTGCAAGGCAAGCGGCTTGAGGATGTGCGCCTGGTCAATACCGGCGGGGGTGCGGCGGCGCTTGCTTGCCTTGATTTGCTGGTCGCCATGGGGCTCAAGCGCGAAAACGTGACCATATGCGATATTGGTGGCGTGGTGCATACGGGGCGTGATGATCTTGACCCCTACAAGGCCAAATGGGCAATCGAGACCAATGCGCGCACCCTGCAGGATGCGCTGCCGGGCGCTGATATCTTCCTTGGCCTTTCCGCGCCGCGTGTTTTGAAGCCGGAATGGCTGAAGCTGCTGGCGCCCAACCCCTTGGTCTTGGCGCTGGCCAATCCTGAGCCGGAGATTCTGCCCGAAGCGGTGCGCGCCGCGCGCCCCGATGCGATTGTGGCGACGGGGCGGACGGATTATCCGAACCAGGTCAATAATGTTCTGTGCTTTCCCTTCATCTTCCGGGGCGCCTTGGATGTCGGCGCCACCACCATCAATGAAGAAATGAAGGTCGCCGCCGCAGATGCCATCGCCGCCTTGGCGCGGGTTGAAGCTTCCGAAGTGGTCGCGGCGGCCTATGGCGGGCAGGCGCCGATTTTCGGGCCGGATTACATCATCCCGAAACCCTTTGACCCACGCCTGATTCTGGAAGTGGCGCCGGCGGTGGCGCGGGCTGCCATGGCAAGCGGTGTTGCCACACGCCCGATTGAGGATTTCAGTGCCTATCGCAGCCGGTTGGAACGCAATGTGTTTCGTTCCGGCAACCTCATGCGCCCGGTGTTTGAAGCCGCGCGTAAGCGCCCGCGCCGTATCGCCTATGCGGAAGGTGAGGATGAACGCACGCTGCGCGCCGTGCAATCCGTGTTGGATGAAGGCATTGCCGAGCCTTATTTGATTGGCCGGACAGAGGTGATTGCCGCGCGCTGCGAGGCCTTGGGCTTGCGCATGTCGGTCGGCGATAGCGTGAAAGTGCTTGATCCCTCACGTGATGTGGAAAGTTTCGGCCCGCTGGTGGATCTGTATCGCAGCAAGGTGTCGCGCCGTGGTGTACCGCCGGATGCTGCCGCGCGCCATGTGGCCACACGCCCTGCCGTTGCGGCTTCACTATTGCTGGAAGCGGGGCTGGTGGATGCGGCGCTTTGTGGCGGCACGCAGGATTGGATGGACCAATGGCATCACGTGCTGGACATCATCGGCAAGCGCGATGATGTCGGGCGGGTTTATGCACTCTCTGGCCTGATCACGCGCAATGGCGAACATATGTTCGTGGTGGACACGCATCTTTGCGTGGAACCCTCTGCCGCGCAGATCGCTGAGATGACGCTGCTCGCCGCTGAACAGGTGCGCGGCTTTGGCTTGCAGCCGAAAGTGGCGCTGCTGTCGCATTCTTCCTTCGGCGCATCCCACGCGCCTTCCGCGCGGCGGATGCGCGAAGCACTCGCGCTGATCCAGGCCCGCGACCCCGCCCTGGAGGTGGATGGCGAAATGCACGCCGATGCCGCGCTGGTGCCGGCCATTCGTGACCGCGCCGTGCCGGATGGCAGGCTGACTGGCGCGGCGAATCTGCTGGTCATGCCCGGCATTGACGCCGCCAATATCGCCTTCAACCTGGCCAAGGCCGCCACCGATGGGCTGCAATTGGGGCCGCTGCTGCTCGGCATGAAAAAACCCGTGCATGTGCTGGTGCCAAGCGTGACGGCTCGCGGGATTTTGAACCTGACCGCGCTGGCGGTGGCTGAGGCGAATAGGGTGGGGTGAGGGGGAGACCGGGGGCTTTGTCCCCTGGTCCCCATCGGGGTGGCCGCGGGCGTAAGCCCGCGGCGCGCGTAGGATTGGTGTGGCGGCTATGCGCAAAACCGAAGCATGTTACCCCGGACCCCGCCGAGACTTGGCGATATTGATCGCGATGCGCACGCCGGTCATGAGGATTCTTCTTGCCAATGGCGGCCACCGTGGCTATTCCTGGAACCGTCCTGATCCGACGAGCCGCCAACCGGCCTCGCCGCTCGGCAGGGTAGATCGGGGGCGGGTTGGCTGCCCCCGATCATTTCTCCGACCCCCGATAAATCAGCACGTCGTACCCTAACGCGCGGGTCCATAGATTGCGAAACGGGGCGCAATAAGGGCATGGTGACAGCAATCGAGGCTGGGTGCGACAAGGCGTAATGAAAAACAGGCTGTTCTACGGGGATAATCTGGCAGTGCTGCGTGGGCGGGATGCGGATGGCAAGCCGCTGATCCCGGATGAGAGCATTGACCTGATCTACCTGGACCCACCCTTCAATTCCGCCGCCACCTATAACGTGCTGTTCCGCGCCCCCGATGGCAAAATGAGCGACAGCCAATTGGAAGCCTTCGAAGATAGCTGGCACTGGGGCGACGCCGCCGCCGCTGCCTATGAAGATGTGATCACCCAGGGCGTCTATACCGATGCATCCGTTCTGCTGCGCGGTATTGTCACTGCCCTCGGCAAGAATGACATGACCGCTTATCTGGCGATGATGGCGGTACGGCTGATTGAATTACACCGCGTCCTGAAACCTACCGGATCGCTCTACCTGCACTGCGACCCCACCGCGAGCCATTATTTGAAGATTCTGCTGGATGGGATTTTTGGGGCAGAGAATTTTCGCAATGAGATTATTTGGAAACGGACCAACACACATAACGACAGCAAGACTTGGAGCCGCGTTCACGATAGTATTTTCTTCTTTACCAAGGCTGCTTCATCGAATTTTGTCTGGAATACGCCAAGGGATAAGCATTCAGAAGATTACGTTGCGACAAAGTATCGCTACCGTGATGGGGATGGGAAGCTCTATCGGCTGGATAACATGACAAGCCCGAGTCCTAGGCCGCGTATGATGTATGAGTGGATGGGTTTTCCATCGCCGCCGATGGGTTGGCGATATGAGTTAGCCACTATGCAGCGCCTGCATAATGAGGGACGCATTCACTACCCAAAACATAAGGACGGCTCCTTCGACGTCACCAAGCGCCCTCAATTCAAACGTTATCTAGACGAAATGCAGGGGCCGATTCTTGGCGATGTGTGGACTGACGTTCTACCGATCAATTCCCAGGCGCAAGAACGCCTCGGCTATCCCACGCAAAAGCCCCTCACGCTGTTGGAACGCATCATCAATGCTTCCTCCAATCCCGGTGATGTTGTGCTTGATCCTTTTTGTGGCTGTGGCACGGCGGTTCATGCTGCCGAAAAACTGGGGCGGCGATGGGTTGGCATTGATGTCACGCATCTTGCCATTTCCCTTGTGGAGCGTCGGCTGAAGGATGCCTTCCCCAATATCGCCTTTGAGGTATTGGGCACGCCGAGGGATTTGTCTGCCGCGCGGGATTTGGCGGCGCGGGACAAGCATCAATTCCAATGGTGGGCGGTTTCTCTGTTGGATGCCGTGCCGCAGGGCGGCAAGAAAAAGGGTGCGGATCGCGGCATTGATGGCATTCGCTGGGTCCGCACCGGCCCCAGGGATGGTGATTTGGATCGCGTGATCATTTCCGTGAAGGGCGGGGAGAATGTCTCGGTCCGTGATGTGCGTGATTTGGCCGGCACGGTGCAGCGCGAAGCTGCCTTGGGTGGTGTGCTGATCACCTTGGCGGACCCGACGCGGGACATGATGCGCGAAGCTGCTTCGCATGGTTACGCCTCAACCGGGCTTGGCCAGTTTCGCAAGATCATGGTCAAGACCATCGCCGAATTGATGGCCGGTGTGCATGATGATGCCGAACGTTTGCCCCCAATTGGCCGAGGCGAGGGCTTCCGGGCTGCCCCCCGTGAACGCTCGTCTCGCCCTTCCCAAGCCGGTCTCTTTGAGTGATGGCGGGGTCCGGGGTAACACTGTTACCCCGGCGGGGGTCGGGGGGCAGAGCCCCCCGTGCCTTTTCCCCCGAATTATTGCCAATAGGCCATGTTTACAGCGATCAAGGCCGGTTAAAAAAATACATGAAGAAAAAAAATACATGAAGAATAGGCTGCCGCATGATCCCCGATAGTCTCACAGGCATCGCCGACACTGCCGGCAGCTTGGCGCTTGCGCTGCTGCTTGGCGCCGTGATCGGGGCGGAGCGTCAGTATCGGGAACGTATCGCCTCGCTCCGCACCAATGTCCTGGTCGCGCTTGGTGCGGCGGCCTTTGTGGATTTGGGCATTCAGATGGCCGGCGGCGATGGCGCGATGCGGGTGCTGGCGAATGTCGTCACCGGGGTTGGCTTTCTTGGTGCCGGGCTGATCCTCAGGGAAGGCGGGACGATCCGCGGGCTGAATACGGCGGCGACTGTCTGGTGTTCGGCGGCTGTCGGCGCGGCAGCGGGGGCTAACCTGCCGGTGCAGGCGATTGCGATCGCGGTGTTTGTGCTGGTCTGCAACACTGCGCTGCGGCCGCTTGGCATATTGATTGACCGCCTGCCGGTCCGCGATCAGGCGGCCGAGGCGCGCTACCAGGTGGCCATCACCGTGCCCGAACCTGCGGTGGCAGAAGCGCGGGAGGCGCTGGGCAAGGCGCTCTCTGCCGGTGGCTTCCCGGTGGCGGGGTGGGAGCAGCATGCGCTGCAGGATGGGCAGGTGGCGATATTGGCAACCCTGGTCAGCAGCTCCGCCCGGCCAGAGGAGCTGGACGCGGTGG
>JADCEX010000128.1 GCA_020249825.1 Roseomonas sp. | reverse complement strand
CCAATCCACCGATACGCGCCGGGCGTCCGATGATGCGCAGATGCAAACCGATTGAAAGCATCCGCGGGGCATCAGCGCCTTCAGCATATAAACGATCAAAGGCCGCCATACAGTAGCGCGCAAAATCCTCTCCCTGCACGAAGCCACCGCCCGGCTGGAAGCGCATGTCATTGGTGTCAAAAGCGTAAGGCAGAATCACGATCTCACGCCCCGCAATCGTCACCATATAAGGTGTGTCGTCGTCATAGGCGTTGGAATCATAAAGAAAGCCGCCATGCTCAACCAGCAGGCGGCGTGTATTTTCCGAAGTTGCAGATCGCGTATGCCACCCAACTGGCGGCGTTCCAGCCGCAGAACCTATGTCAGCGACCGCACGCGCAATCACGCGGCGTTCTTCTGCTTCCGGCATATTGACCTGACGTTCCCAACGCCAGCCATGGCTGGAAACCTCATGCCCATCCAGAACCGCTTCCGATGCGATCCAAGGCGAATGATGCAAGGCACGGCCACAGGCGTTGAGGGTAGCGGTCACGCCATGACGGCGAAGCGCTTCACGAATACGGCCCCAGCCGCGCCGCGTGCCATAGGCGTAATGGCTTTCCATACAGAGATCGCGGGATCCTTCAACGCGCTCCACAGCCTCATAAATGAACTCATTGCTGGTATCGCCTGCAGCCACGGAAAGCTCTGCGCCTTCTTCAATGTTCACCACAATTGAAACAGCCAGCCGCGCCCCATTTGGCCAGCGGACTGCCGATTCCCGGTCGTGATAGCCGCGAAAATCGCGATCAGTGGGGGCGGGTGGGTATATCATCAGAAATCCGCAAGCCGCCGGAGACCAACAAGCCGATCCCCAATGATCATGACAATGACCGCGAGAAGAATGAGGCCCGCAGAGATGGCTGCAATGGTCGGATCGGGGCGTTCTTCCACATATTGCAGCATCTGAATCGGCAGTGTCTTGGTCCAGGCATCGGTGAAGAAAATCGAGACCGGATAATTATCCATCGAAGCCAAGAAGGCAAACATGCCGGAAGTGAGAAAGGCTGGTCCAAGCGCCGGCACCAGGACGCGCCTGACTGCCTGCACGGGCGAACAGCCAAGCATGCGCGCCGCATCAAGCAGCGTGAAGTCAAAGAGATTGAGCGCAGCCAACACAGTACGCACAACATAGGGCATGGTAATCACGACATGAGCAATCAGCAGGCTCGTCCATGCCTCTCTCAGGCCCACCAGGCGAAACCCTTGCAGCATGGCGATACCCACCACGAGACCAGGGAGCATCAGCGGGGAAACAAGAAAGGTCGTTATCGCCTCCCGTCCTGGGAATGTCCCACGTACAATGGCGATTGCGCAAAGTGTGCCAAGGACTAACGAAATAAGGGTCGAAAGCCCCGCTATCTGGAGAGAGGTGAGAATGGAAGGCCAAAGGCCACGCGTATTCGCCAGGCGTTCATACCAACGCAATGACCATTCCGGTGGTGGCAGAGAAAAAACCGCCGAATTGCCGAAGCTTACCGCGACCGTAACGACAAGTGGCGTGAGCAGAAAAATCACCGCGGCAGTCGCAATGACCCAAACGCCAATCTGAACCAGACGCTCAATGGTGGTCATGCGAACCGTCCTACACGTCGTGCCAGGAAACTCGACAGCAGCACAATGGTTACTGCCAGTACCAGCAACACGGTTGCGGTTACGGACCCCAGCGCCTCATTCCGCATCAGCAGGAAGGAACGACCAGTGAGCGTCGCCAGGGTCTGGAAGCGATCACCGATCAGCAGGCTTGGTATGACAAACATTGAAACGGAAAGAGAGAAGACAAAAGCAATGCCACTGACGATGCCGGGTAGCGTGAGCGGAAACAGAATACGGAAAAAACGGGAGACAGGGCTGACGCCAAGCGTCGCACCGGCTTCCATCAGGCGTGGGTCAATCAGCTTCACCACTGAATAGATGGGGAGAATCATGAAGGGCAGAAATACGTTCGCGGCACCTATCACCAGGCCGGTTTCAGTAAATAGAAGCCGCTGAGGTTCGGACCAGACACCAATGCCCACAAGGAATTGGGAAACCACGCCGTCACGTCGCAAAACAATCTGCCAGGCGAAGGCCTTGACCACGACGCCGATGGACAAGGGCAGGATAATGGCGGCCAAGAGAATCACCTGCACAACGCCGCGCGCACGTGCCAACGCAAAGGCGACCGGATATCCAATGATGAGGCAGAAGATTGTGACGAGCCCCGCAATGCGAAGGGTATTGCCAATCACCCGCCATGAAAATGGATCCGCGAAAAATTCCTGGAAAAGAACAAGGCTGAAACCGTTCGGCCCCATCATGCTCCGTGCCAAAAGCCAGGTAAGCGGCAAGGCATAGACAATGGCCAGATAAAATACCGCAGGGGCCGCGAGCCAACCAACCAAGGACCGGTCTGATTTCATGCTGGCGTCTCACGCGGAAACACAAGCGTATCCTCGGGCGCCCAGGAAATGGAGACAGCCTCACCGGGGGCAAGGCTTGCCGGCAAACGCGCGGAGCTTTCCAATATGATTGGTTCATCTTCCGTGGAGGCAAAATGCACCTGAACGCGCGCACCCTGGAAGACAATATCCGTGAGCTGCGGTGTGATGGAGTTGTGCCCATCATGCACACCAAGAGAAATCCGCTCAGGCCTGACGCCAATGGT
>JADCEX010000127.1 GCA_020249825.1 Roseomonas sp. | reverse complement strand
TGGCGTTATAGCTTTGCCGTGATCGCGGCGCGGCCAGCACGGCATTGGCGAAAACCTGGGCGGAGGCAGCGTCACTCACGCGATGCCAATCCACCACCAAGGCAGCGCCACCGGGGCTGCCCCATTCCGTCATGGCCAGCGCAATGGCACGGCGCGGATTGGCAGCAATGGCGGCGAGCACAGCGGGGTGCGTGATGGATTCCGCAATACCTTCGCGTTGCAGGCGAAACTCATCCCCATCAATGGACCCGGAGGCATCCATCGCCAGTACCAGCAGCAAATCCACTTCGGGTGCGGCTTGCGCCTGCACTGCAGCGCTGATCAGCGCTGGTGTGAGGAGCACACCGCGGCGTGGCCATTTCAGCATCAACGAGCCCTTCCCAAAAGGCGACGCGCGCGTTCTACCACGGGAAGGTCAATCATCGCACCTTCAAAAGCGACCGCGCCCTTGCCCTCCGCCAGCGCCACATCAAAGGCAGCGATCAGCCGGCGCGCGCGTTCAACCTCGGCCGGCGCCGGCCCGTATTCCTCATTCACCACCGGCACTTGCGCGGGATGGATGCAGGCGGCGCAGCCAAAACCCAAGGCGCGGGACCGGCGCAAAGATGCGCGATAGGCATCAAGATCGGAAAAATCCGCGAAGACACCAATGGACCCGAGCGGCAGAATGCGCGCCGCGCGAGCCGCCGCCACCGCCATCATGCCATAGACGTAAAGCGAATCAGCGCCCGGCACGGCTTCCAACTCGGTCGAAAGATCTTCCGAACCAACACCAAGCGCTGCCATGCGCGGATCGGCCAAAGCAATCGCGTGCAAGGCAGGCAGCGCATCGGGCGTTTCCACCACGCCGATGAAGCGCGTATGGCCGGGCTTCATGCCAAGCGCCGCTTCGCGCGCCGACACCACTTCCGACAGTAGCTTGATGTGTTCCGGCCCCATGACCTTCGGCAGCATCAGGCAAGACACTTCCGGCATGATGGCCGCAGCAATATCGGGCACCGCCAATTCCAAAGGCCGATTGATGCGTACGCAGATTTCCTGCCCATGCGCGGCGATGGTTTTCGCAGCGCCAGGAAGGGCCACGCGCGCGGCATCCTTTTCACTGGGCGGAATGGAATCTTCCAGATCAAGAATGATCACATCGGCACCGCGCGTATGGGCCTTGGCAACGAAGCGCTCCGCCACTGCCGGAATAAACAGCAGGGAGCGCCAGCTATTGGGGTTTGATGCCGGCATCAGGCGAATTCCGCTTCCAGCTTGGCGCATAGATAGCCATCCTTATCCGCGGCCCAACATTCCATTTTGCCATCCGCCTGCGCCGCGCCGCAGAGTGTCACGGTATCCCCCACCCAAAGCGGGCGGGCGAGCCGTGCGGTGAAACCCACCAGCCGCCCGGTTGCGCGCTTCAACGCCGCGTCCAGAATCAATTGCATGGTCAGGCCGCCATTTTGTACGGTTGCCTGATAGCCTTCCTCACCCCGCGCATAATCCGCATCGTAATGGATGCGATGCGCATTCCAGGTGACCGAGGAATAGCGAAACACCAAGGGCGAAGACAGCAACACCTTATCGGACCAAGCCGCGTTTTCTGGCGCGGGCACCGGCGGGGTCGCGGTGGTTTTCTGGCCGGGCGGTGTCGCTTCACGATACATCGCGTCGAATTCCTCAACGGCAATCACCTGGCCGCGGCTTTCGATGGTGTGGCGCATGGTCAGCACTGCCATGCGCCCGGTGCGGCCATGCTTTGGCACAATGGCGGCGACCTCAGCCTTTTTGATCGCGGGCTCACCCACCACAAGCTGGCTGTTGATCGTCACACGCCGCCCCGCCCCCATGCGGCGCGGCAACGGAATCGGCGGCAGGAACACGCCCTTATTCGGGTGGCCATCCGGGCCGATATCGCTTTGCTTGGCGATATCGGGGAAGAACATGCTGAACCAATGCGGCGGCAGCGCCATGCCTTGGGTGATACTCGCCGGGTCCATATCCAGCATGCCGGCGATACGGCGCGCGGATGAAAGCCCGATTTCATCTTCCACAATACGCGTCCGCCCCACCCAAGGGGCAAGCGCGGCAATCGCCGCATCGAATTCAGCATCGGTCATGGCATTGCATCCCAACATAAACGCGTGAGTCGCCCAGCGGTGGCGAAGGCAGCGGTAAAGCCCGGCATGCCATCCGGCAAGGTCTCGGGCACCCGATCCGTATAGACACTGATGATGAAGCGCGGCGTGTTGCCACGATAGACAATGCCGGCATCCATTCGCCCGCGCGGCCCGCGCCCGGTCTTATGCGCAACCTTGGTCTTGCCCGGCAGCATGGAGGGAATGAGGTTGCGGAGCCTCTGCCAGGACAGGATATCAAGCCCCAATTGGCAAAGTTCCCTGCTGGCGCCGAGTTCTGCCGCAGCGCCCGCATCCGCAGCACCCTGCAGCATCTTATCCAACAGAATGCCCTGATCACGCGCCGTGGTGCTGGCGACCGCTTCAATCGGGTGATCCCAGGCAAGGCCAGGCGGTGGGAAATTCACGCGATGCGTCGTGCCCTTCATGCCAATACGCCGGCACCAGGCATTCAGCGCATCACGGTCCAGCCTTTCCAGCACAAGCTGCGTGCAGACATTGTCACTGGTGATGATCATATTCACGAAAGCATCGCGCAACGGGATCACACAGCCTGGCGTCATGTGTTGATAGGTGCCGCTATCCACGCCTTCCTGCAGGCGCGCTTCAATGGTGCATGGCTCATCCAGCCTGAGTGCGCCTGCGTGCACACGCGACAAGGCGTGCATGAGGATCGAGGTTTTGCGCGTGCTGGCTGATGGCAGCACCATATCGCCATCGCGATCCGCTTCCTGGCCGGTCACCAGATCTTTCACATACCAGCTTGTGGTGAAGGGCTGCGCGTCACAGACCGCATTCATGCGCGCGATCAATTCCTGCATGGGCGTTCTCCTTTACGCGAAGCCTATCCCCCGTCGGGCGGCATGGCCAGGGCGCGGCTTTTCCGGTTAGGCTGGCGCCAAGCAACGGAGGATCGAAGCATGAGGCAGGATATCAAGCATGTCGCGGTAATTGGCGCGGGCACCATTGGCGCTTCCTGGGCGGCCTATTTCCTGAGCCGTGGTCTAAGTGTCACGGCAAGCGATCCATCCCCCGGTGCGCCGGATTTGATCCGCCGCATGGTAGAAAATGCCTGGCCGATCCTGATGCGGCTTGGCGGCCAGGCGGATGCCAACCCCAATGCCTGGCGCTTTGAAGCGGACCCCGTGGCGGCCGTGACCGGGGCAGATTTCGTGCAGGAAAGCGCGCCAGAACGGCTTGATGTGAAGCAGCCCTTGCTCGCGCGCCTTGATGCCGCTTTGCCGGCGGATGTGGTGATTGCATCATCCACTTCCGGCCTGCTCGCCAGCCGCTTGTCGGAACATTGCGCGCATCCCGAACGCGTGGTGATCGGCCACCCCTTCAACCCGCCGCATTTGATCCCTCTGGTTGAGGTTGTCGGCGGTGCCAAGGGCAGCCCAGAAGTCGTGCAGGCGGCGATGGAATTCTACCGCGCCATCGGCAAATATCCGATCGAAATCAAGAAGGAAGTGCCCGGCCATTTGGCGAACCGCTTGCAGGCGGCGCTTTGGCGCGAAGCGGTGCATCTGGTGGCGGAGGGTGTTGCGAGTGTTGCCGATGTGGATGCCGCGATCAGTGAAGGCCCAGGGCTGCGCTGGGCTTTGATGGGCCCGCATACCACCTTCCATCTGGCGGGCGGAGAAGGTGGCATGGCGCATTTCCTACACCATTTGCTGCCGGCGGTGACAAGCTGGTGGGATGATCTGGGGCATCCGAAAGTGGATGCGGAGTTGCAGCGCGTGCTGGCCGCAGGTGTGGCGGAAGGCACCAAGGGGGCGTCTACGCGGGAACTTGCGGCGTGGCGTGACGCGGCTTTGGTGCGCTTGCTGGAAGCGCGAGGGAAATGAGTCTTGTCGCGCGCCGCCCGTCTGCTCGATCTTTTGCAACTCTTGCGGCAGCATAGGCGGCCGGTAAGTGGGGCGGTGTTAGCGGCGGAACTCGGCATCAGCCTGCGCAGCCTCTATCGCGACATCGCCACCCTGCAGGGACAAGGCGCTGAAATCAGCGGCGAAGCCGGCATTGGCTATGTTTTGCGGCCTGGTTTTCTGCTGCCGCCCCTGATGTTTCAGGAAGAAGAGATCGAAGCCCTGGCGCTTGGTTTGCGTTGGGTCGCGCAACAGGGTGATCAGGTATTGGCGGATGCCTCTCGTGTGGCGCTGGCGAAGCTCGCGGGGGTTCTGCCAGTCGGGGCAAGAAGTGCACTTGAGGAGTCGTCGCTCGTGGTGCCGCCGGCGGATCAGGCAGCCGTTGATCTATTGCCGGCACTGCGCCGCGCCATCCGTGCCGGCCGATGCCTGGTGCTGCGCTATCGCGACGAACAGGGCAGTGAAACCGAACGGCGCATTTGGCCCTTTGGGTTGGTTTACTTCGATCAAGTGCGTTTGCTGGCGGCGTGGTGCGAATTACGTGGCGACTTCCGCCATTTTCGCGCCGACCGTATTGCCGGCCTGACCGAAACGGGGGAGCGCTATCCGCAGAGGCGCCAAGCGCTACTGCAAAAATGGCAAGAAATTGAGTGCAAAGGCCCGTTCTGAAGACTGCTGACAGAATCTGTCAGTGCCAGCGATTAGGTTCGATCTCCTGCATAGGAGGAACCCCATGCCTGAACCCAATTTCACCGTGCTCTATGTGGCGGATGTTTCGGTAAGTACCGACTTCTACACAAAACTGCTGGGTCGCCCGCCGGTCCAGGCATCGCCCGGTTTCGCGCTCTTCGCGCTGCAAAGCGGCATGATGCTGGGCCTATGGCTGCGTTCGGCGGTTCAGCCCCCTGCCGGGGCGGTCGGGGGCTGCGAGTTGTCATTTCAGCTCGCGGATGCCGCAGAGGTCATTCGGCTTTATGCGGATTGGGTGGCGTACGGCCTGAACATCATATCTGCGCCAGCACGGATGGATTTTGGCTTCAGCTTTCTTGCGCAAGACCCCGATGGGCATCGGCTGCGCGTATTCGCTGCGCCATGACGGGCGGTTGGATTGCCGTCGCCTGCGCTGATCATGTCGCCTCGGGCGTGGCGGGCGGCTTCATGCAGGTCTGCCACGGCAAGGCAGCGCCGCTGCGCCGCATGCGTCCCGGACAATGTGTTGCCTACTACTCCCCGACCGAGGCTTTCCGAGGGCGCCAGTCACTACAAGCCTTCACCGCTATAGGCGTTATTCGGGATTCAGACCCCTATTGCTTCGATATGGGCGCCGGATTTCAGCCATGGCGGCGGAATGTGGATTGGCTGGTCAGTCAACCAGCAAATATCCGCCCTCTATTGGGAAAGCTGGAATTCACCGCTGGTCGCGGTTCCGGCTGGGGTTTTCCGCTTCGCTTTGGAGTCTTGGCTGTGAGCGATGCTGACATGGCGGTTATTGCCTTTGCGATGAGCGCAAGACTGTCAGCCGCGAAACCGGGTGCACCCAGGGCGTGAGTCATGCACAGCCATCAGGCCACCCGCCCCGCCCGCAACAGCCGCCCCGGCAACGCGCCTGTCGCGACACCATCGCGATACGTCACCGCACCATTCACAATGGTCGCGACATAACCATCAGCCTTTTGCAGCAAGCGCCGCCCACCCGCCGGCAAATCACGCACCATGCGCGGCGCTTGCAGTTTTAGCGCGGCGAAATCAATCACGTTGACATCCGCCTTCATGCCCACGCGCAAAACGCCACGATCAAGCAGGCCCGCCGCGCGCGCGGTGTCTGATGTCAGGCGGCGAATCATTTCCTGAACGGGGAAGACCGCTTCCTTCGCATCCCGCGCCCAATAGGAAAGCAGGAAGGTCGGGAAGGACCCGTCAGAAATGAACCCCACATGCGCCCCGCCATCGGAAAGCCCGGCGATGGCGTTGGGATGGCGCAGACACTCCGCACTCGCGGAAAGCGTATAATCGGCGAAGTTTGTGAGTGGCGCGAAGATGAAGCCACGCCCATCATCCGCAATCAGCAAATCATAAGCGACTTCCTCGGCCCCCCGCCCTTCCCGCGCAGCCATGGCGGCGATGGAAGCCGAAGCCGGCGGCGCGTAATCCGGCGGATCGCCAAAGGGAAACATGCGTTCAAAAGCAAGGCGCGAGATCAGCGGGAAATTGCTGCCCGAAATGCGATCTTCCGAAAGGATGCGCGCGCGCCGGCCTGGTTCCGCCATGGCGTTGGCTCGATCAGCGGCTGGCAGATGCGCGATTTCCTTATAGCTTGCACAACCGGAAAACGGGTTCTGGCTGCCTTCCAACCCCAGCAGAATGCCAATCGGGCGCGGCGGAAACACGGGGCGGATCGGCAGGCCCGAAGCCGCCGCGCCATCGGAAAGCGCCAGCAATTCCCTCCAGGCTTCCGTGCGGTCATGCCGCGCCGTGAGCGAGAACACCACCGGCTGCCCTGTCGCTTCCACCACGCGCCGCACCATGGCGAATTCCGTGGCGGGATCAGGCGTATTCCAATCGGAAACCAGTTCCAGCAAGCCGCCGCCGCCTTCGCGCAAGCCCTGCGCCAGGCCGCGCAACTCATCTTCCTGCGCGCGGAGTGTAGGCGTGGGGTCGCCCTTCAAAGTCTTGTGGCT
Organism: Roseomonas sp.; assembly: GCA_020249825.1. GTDB lineage: Bacteria > Pseudomonadota > Alphaproteobacteria > Acetobacterales > Acetobacteraceae > Neoroseomonas. The sequence goes on along the minus strand of JADCEX010000127.1, from coordinate 1,612 downwards.
GATGGTGCGCGATGTGGAAACGCCAAAGGCACCTGCCCGCACCGCATCGGCGGTAATGGCGCGCATGGCGGCGATATCCGCCTGATTGGCGTTTTCCAAATTCAGCGCGCGTTCGCCCATGACATGCACGCGCACCGCGCCATGCGGCAGCAGGGCGCAAATATCCATGTCGCGTGGGCGCGCCGCCAAGGCATCCAGATATTCGGGGAAGCTTTCCCAAGCCCAGTTCAGCCCCTCATGCAAAATGGGCCCTGGGATGTCCTCCACGCCTTCCATCAATTCAATCAGCTTGTCGCGATCCGCGGCACGGCAGGGCGCGAAGCCAACGCCGCAATTGCCCATCACCGCGGTCGTCACACCATGCCAGGCAGAAGGCGCCAAGTGCGAATCCCATACCGCCTGCCCATCATAATGCGTGTGGATATCCACAAAGCCCGGCGTCACCAGCTTGCCGCGCGCGTCAATTTCAGTGGCACCACGTTCGGGCACCTGGCCAATGGCGGTAATGCGCCCACCGGCCATGGCCACATCGGCTTCCCGCGGCGCGGCCCCGGTGCCATCCACCACAACACCGCCACGGATTACGATATCGGTCATGGGCGAGCCTCCTGTTTTCTGAGGGGTATGTTATCCAATTTCGAAGCGCCTGCCAGCCCGCGCTTCAAGACCAATGAAAGGTCGGCGGTGCGATTTGCTCAGCCTGGCGATGCGCCCAATCCTGCTTTGGCACCTTGGCGATCACGCGCTGCTGCGCTTCGTGCAAATGCTCGGCCGCCTGGCGATAGTCCATCGTCAGCACCTCGCCATTTTCCACAACCTTGCAGCCATCCACGAAAACGGCCTTCAAGGCGCGGTCGCCCGCCGCATAGATCAGGCTGCGAATGGGGTCATAGGCCGGGCGGATCATGGGGTGCGTGATATCCACCAGCGAGAAATCCGCCTTGCAGCCCACAGCAAGCCGGCCAATGTCATCGCGCCCGAGAGCCACCGCGCCGCCAATGGTCGCGGCGTTGAACAGATCAGTCGTGCGCAGCGTGCGCGGCGAACCCGCCTGCGTGCGCGCGATATGCGCGGCCAGGCGCATTTCATCCAGCATGTTATGCGGATAGGTATCCGTGCCGATCCCCATATTCACGCCATTTCGCATGTAACGCCCCAGATCGCGCAAAGCGATGCCGCGACGCGCAAAAACAGTCGGGCAATGCGCAACTGTGGTGCCGGTTTCCGCCAGCCGCTTCAGATCAGTTTCCGTATGCCAGCGCGTTGAGGTATGATCATCCAGAAAAATCCCATGGCCGATGATCGCGCGTTCCCCAAGCAGACCAAGAGAATCCAACCATCCGATCGGCGTTGTGCCATGCCGGCGCGTGATTTCATGGAATTCCACCACGGATTGCGCTGCATGCACCTGCCAGGAAAGCCCGCGCTTATTGGCCTCAGCCCGGCTATCCTTCAAAAGGCCCGCTGAGCAGGTATCAATCTGCGCCGGCACCACCATGCCGAAAAGCCGACCGCATTCATGCTGTTCCGCGCGCTCAACCAGGCGCAGCGCTTCTTCCATGGCTTTCTCGCCGGCTTTTTCATCCCATTCATATTCAACCACATGGCCATT
>JADCEX010000126.1 GCA_020249825.1 Roseomonas sp. | reverse complement strand
CGCCATGGGCGCCCTTGCCGGTGATGGTGATGTCAAAAAACGCGCCGCCCGCCATGAAGGACCCGCTGCGAATGGCGAATTCGCCAAGTGGAAGATTCGGCCGGTTATGCATGCCGTAAATGGCATCGCAGGGGAACCGCTCGAACAGCCCGTCTTCCAGCATGGCAAGCGCGCCGCCGCAGCCTTCCTCCCCCGGCTGGAAGATGAAATGGACAATGCCATCGAAGTTGCGGGTCTCGGCCAGGTATTTGGCAGCGCCCAGCAGCATGGTGGTATGCCCATCATGCCCGCAGGCATGCATCGCCCCCTTCACCGTGCTGCGAAAGGGCAGGTCTGTCAGTTCATCCATCGGCAGCGCATCCATATCGGCGCGCAGCCCAATGGCGCGGTTGCCAGAACCATTGCGGAGCACGCCAACCACGCCCGTACCGCCGATGCCGCGATGGACTTCAATGCCCAGCGCTTCCAGGGCGGTGGCGACCTTCTCCGCTGTGCGGAATTCCGCCATGCCGAGTTCCGGATGGGCATGCAGATCGCGCCGAAAGGCGGTCAGTTCGGCCTGATGGCGGCGGATGGCTTCAATTGGGGACATGGAGGCTCCGGGGCTGGTTTCCCGCCCATCCTGCCCGGAAGCGGGGCGGGGCGGAAGCACCCGCGCTTGACCCGCCCGCCCCCCACCGCTACCGCCAATGGGGTCAAAACAGGCGAGTCTCACCATGGCGCTTACCGATGCTCAGCAGCAGGAAATCGCAGCCGCGCGCGCGAGCGAAGCGCCCACGCGTCGCCCGAGCGTGCCGGCGCTGGAAGCCATGCTGTTCCAGGCGCTGCCCGTGCTGGATCACGGCTTTGTCCGGGTGATTGACTACATGGGCGATGACGCCGCCATTGTGCAGGCAGCACGCGTATCTTACGGCCGCGGCACCCGCGCGGCGAATGAGGATCGCGGCCTGATCCGCTACCTCATGCGCCATCGCCACAGCACGCCGTTTGAGATGTGCGAAATCAAATACCATGTGAAGCTGCCAATCTTTATCGCGCGGCAATGGATCCGGCACCGCACCGCCAATGTGAATGAGTATTCCGCGCGCTATTCGATCCTGGACCGCGAATTCTACATCCCCGCGCCGGAAAACCTGGCCGCGCAATCTTCCATGAACCGCCAAGGGCGTGGCGATGTGCTTGAAGGCGCTGAAGCCGCGCGCGTGCTTGATCTGCTGCGCGAAGACGCCACGCGCAATTACGATCATTACCTTGAAATGCTTAATGAGGATGATGAAGGTGCTGCGCGCGATGAAGGCCGCCAGGGCCTGGCGCGCGAATTGGCGCGGATGAACCTGACGCTCAATGCCTATACGCAATGGTATTGGAAGACGGATTTGCACAATCTGCTGCATTTCTTGTCGCTCCGCGCCGATGCCCATGCGCAATATGAAATTCGTGTCTATGCCGATGCCATGCTGAAGACCGTTGAGGCCTGGGTGCCCATGGCCTTTGAAGCCTTCCGCGATTATCGCATGGGTGCTGTGACGCTTTCCGCGCAAATGATCGCCATTTTGCGCCGCATGCTGGCCGGTGAAGCCGTGACGCAGGAAATCAGCGGGATTTCCAAGCGCGAATGGCGGGAGATGATGGAAATGCTGGGGCAAAAGGTCTGACCCCATGTCCGATGCGCGCGGACGGGGCGTGGCGCGTCAAGTACATTCAGGCGGGCAGGCGCGACCCTTGGGGCGGAAGGCCAAGGCCCCTGCCGCCGGATGGCGTCAGCGCTTTGGCGTCATCATCGCCTTTGTATTGGCGACGCTGATCGGCCTGCCGCTGGCGAATGCGCTGATGGGCGAAGTCGCCGCCATGGTGCTGGCTGCCTTTATTGGCGGCTTTGCGCTGGGGCGGATGACGCTGAAGCGGGGCTAGGGCACCCGGGAAGCTGACGCCAGCCGGCAAAATGCGCTGCGGCAGCGTTCTCCCCATCAATGCCGGCCGCAGCAAAGGAATATCTCCGGCCACGCAGCGCAGCCCAGAGCCCTCAGGCAAATTGTTGCGGGCGCGGTACGTAAAGAAAGCCCTCGCCATCACGGATCACGCGGCCAAAGCCTGGCCAGGGCACATGCACACCGCCCATCAGCATGCCGGTTGAAGCCAGCATATCCAGGGTACGGAGGCGGGATTCAACGCCCATGGCGCCATCCACATCCACGCCAACGCGCCAGCGCGGGCGTGCCAATTGAATGACGATCTGGTGCGCAATATCGCCCCAGATCAGCATGGATTGATTCTGGCTGGTCAGGCGGAAGCTGACATGCCCCGGCGTATGACCAGGCGCGGGATCAAGGAAAATGCCCGGCACCACTTCAAGATCCTGGCGCATCTCAACCGTGCGAATGCGCCCGCCATAGGGCCTGATGGCGCGCCGCCCCGCTTCGATGAAGCGCTGGCCCTGGGGCACGCGGGATTCCATGGCGGGATCGGTCCAGAATTGATGGTCAATCCGCGTCACCACCACTTCGGCATTCGGGAAATTGCGCGTGCTGCCATCATAGGAAAGCCCCAGCGCATGTTCGGGGTGGATATGCGTCAGCAATACCGTATCCACCTGTTCCGGCGCATAGCCCGCGGCGCGCAGCGCATCCAACGTGCCGCCTGTGGTTGGGATGAAGCTGGAATGCCCGCCGCAATCAATCATCACCAGATTGCGCCCGGTATGCACCAGATAGGCGCCGACAGGCTGATGCAGCCCGGTTTCGATGGCAAAGGCGCGTGCACGCAGCGGCGCGATTTCCTCTGGCCGGCTATCGGGGAAGAAATTCTGAATGCCCGCATTGGTGCCGGCCATGGCGCCATCCAGCAGCGTTGTCACTTCCATATCGCCGTGACGGATGCGCAGAAAGCGCGGCGGATTGGTGCCACGTTGCGGCGGTGGCGCGGGCTGCGCTGCCAAGGGATGGGCAATACCCAGTGCACCCAGCGCGGCGGCGCCCAAAAGCGCATGACGACGGTTGAACTGCATGATGATCTCTCTCCCGACCTGAAACTCAACATCATCCATTGCGTCGCGGCATCCTGCCCGCCTTCAAGCACGACAGGGCATGTGCAGCCTTTGGGGGAATTCTAGCGATGCTTGCGCCATCGCGCAAAGCCAGCGCCAGCGGCATATTGGCGCCACGGGTTGCCCCATGGGTGCCCTGGCCTTTGCCCATTCCCTTGGCAGCTTTTTTGCTCGTGAGCACAAGAATACAGCATTTGGCAGGTCAGCAAGCCCCAAGATACTGGTCCGCCGCTTGCTCCACCAACGCCAGAAAAAGGCGTGCTTGAAGCGCCCATCACCGATACCCCGCCGGGAGCAAAACCATGCAAAGCCGTCGTTCCGTCTTGGCCCTTGCCGCGACTTCTACCGCCGTGCTCGCCGCCCCTGCGGTACATGCGCAAAGCCTGCTGCCTGTTCGCTTTTCCCTGGATTGGGCCTTTCAGGGCCCGCAGGCCGCCTTTCTGCTCGCGCTGGAGCGTGGCTATTTCCGCCGCGAAGGCCTGGCGGTCACCATGGATCGCGGTTTCGGTTCCGGCGATGTGCCCGTGAAGATTGCCGGTGGTTCCTATGATGTTGGTGTTGCCGATCTGAACCCCACCATCCGCATGAAGCTTGAACGACCAGAAATTGACCTCTTCAGCCCTTTCCTCATCTATGACGCCACCGCCCTTGCGGTCATGACGGTGCGGCGCGAAGGGATCACCCGCCCCGCCCAGTTGCAGGACAGAACCCTGGCCGCGCCGGAATCGGATTCCGGCCGCCAGCTTTTCCCCGCCTTCGCCAAGGCCGCCGGCATAGATGCGGCGCGTATTCGTTGGCAGACCGTCACCCCCCAATTGCGGGAGACGATGCTGGCGCAGGGCCGGGTCAATGCCATTACCGGCTTCATCACCTCTGGCATCTTGTCTCTGCGGGGCTTGGGGGTGCCGGCGAACGACATCATCACCATGAAATACAGCGATTTTGGCGCGGATTTTTATGCCACATCCCTGATCACCACGCGCCGCTTTGCCGAGGCCAATCCCGCCGCCGTCACCGCCCTGATCCGCGGCCTGATCCGCGCGCAATATGACAGCCTGGCCGATCCCGCCGGCGCCATTGCAGTGCTGCGGATGCGTGAACCGCTGACCGATGTGGCGCTGGAACGTGAGCGGCTGGAGATGTCGCTCAATGAATTGACCTTCACGCAGCATGTGCGCGCCAATGGTTTCGGGCGCGTGGATACCGTCAGGCTGCAGCGCGGCATTGACATGGTGCGCGATGCCTTCGGCATTGCGCCCCCGCTTTCCTGGGGCGAGGTCTATGACCCGCGCTACCTGCCGCCCGCGACCGATATGAAGCTTGCATAGGGCAGGCCGCTCCCCATCACTTTAATGGAACCGCGCTGGCGCAAGCGCCGATCAGTATCGAAGCCGCGTCACAGCAACCGCAGCAAGGCCGGGAAAGACCCCGCATTCCAGGCCGCTGCCGGCACGTGGCTGCCGGCCGAATGGGCGCCAGCGCTGGTCGCCAGGCGCAATTCCCGGGGTGAGATGCCATAGCTCCGGCGAAACATCCGGCTGAAGCTGGAAGGATCGAACAGCCCGACCGATTCGCCGATTTCCGAAATGCTGCGCAGATCGGCCGGGTTGGATAAGGCGCGATGCGCTGCCGCCAGCCGTTCCCGCTGGATGCATTGCGCAACCCCGCCATGCACCTCGAACAGCCGGTAAAGCTGAGACCGCGAAATCCCCGCCAGCCGGCAAAGTCGCGCCGGGCCAAAGGTGGCCGAGCCCAGATTGGCGCGGATCAGCGCCCGCAGCCGCATGATTTGCGCCGCCGCCACCGGGCCTGCTGTCGCCTGCTCGGCGCGCGAACCGGGGGCCACGGCAAGCACGATCATCGCCTGGGTTGCTTCGGCCATGCGCTCAGCCTCGGCGGCATTCATCCGGGGCAATTCGGCGGCCAGCAGCCGCAAATGCTCGCCCAATAGCCGCCCTTCGGGCGTGTTCAGCATGCGCGACCCCTGCGCAAGCCCGCTCGAGTCCGGAAGCAAATCCCGCGGCATGTAAAGGAACAGCCAGGAAGACCGCGTGCGCGCCACTTCAAAGGGTTGTGCGAGGGAATCGAGCATGAGCTGCCCCGGCTGCATCATGCTGATCTGATCACGCGTGCGATGCACGCGGCTGCCATGCGTGGCCATGGAAAAGCACCAATGGTCCAGGCCATCCCGGCGCAGGCATTCAGCAGTGCGGCTATAGGCACCGCTAGGCGTCTCCGCCTTGGTCAGGGCAAGGCGCCCGAAGCTCCAGGTTGTTGCCTCAGCCTCATAGCTTTCGGGACGAGAGGGCGGGCTGTGGTGGATCAAAAAGCTTGCATTGGCCTCCCGCCAGGCGTCGAATTGCTGTTGCGGGGGAAAATGGCGATTTGTTTCATGCAGGCAGCGCAGCGCCAAGGGCTGCGCGGGATCGCCCGGAAGAATACCGGCAGCAACCGGCGATGGATCAGCAGCCTTGAAGCCCCCAACCTCGATCATGGTCCTTGTTCTCGCTTTGCCATCCCAGCCTTGGTCAATAGACTACATCAGGTAACGCGCCGGGCCAAGCTTTTCTTAACCTTTGGCAGGACAGGCAGCACGCCCTTGGCGCAAGCGGAATGGCGGGGGGACAGTGCGCCCCGGGCCAAGACGCCCCGCGCCTGCCCCCTGGCGGATAGCGCGTGCCTGCCGGAAAAAGCCCCAGGAATGATGTACCAAGCCAGGAACCGTTGGCGCATGGCTTGAAGAAGCCGCTGCGCCTCGTCAATTAAGCGCCCTGCCACGTCGCATCAGGCGCTGCATCCCGATCTTGATCATGTTGATATCAGACGTTTTTTTGCTCGGCATGTCGCCCAGAGGCGTCATCCTGGCCGGCTGCGCCCGCCTGAAGGAGGTTTGAATGACCAAGCGTGAGACCGTCAATGTGGACCTTGCCCTGCAGGGTGGCGGCGCGCATGGCGCCTTTACCTGGGGTGTGCTGGATCGGCTTTTGGAGCAACCCTGGCTGGAGATTGAAGGTATTTCCGGCACCTCCGCCGGCGCCATGAATGCCGCGGTCATGGCCTGCGGCTATGCCCGCGATGGGCGGGAAGGTGCGCGCCAGGCGCTTGAGGGCTTCTGGCGCAAGGTCTCAAAAGCGGCGCGCTTCAGCCCGTTTCAGCGCGGCCCGGTGGATATCATGCTCGGGCGCTGGACGCTCGATAACTCGCCCGCCTTTCTGATGATGGACCTCATGGCGCGCATGGTCTCCCCCTATGATGTGCCATCGCTGGGCGGCAATCCGTTGGCTGATGTGCTGGCCGATAGCCTTGATTTCACCGCGCTGCGCAATGGCCCGATCAAGGTTTTTGTGACCGCGACCAATGTGCGCACCGGTCGCGCGCGGATTTTCCGCAATGCCGATCTGGGCGTGGAAGCGCTGCTCGCTTCCGCCTGCCTGCCGCAGCTTTTCCAGGCGGTCGAGATCGAAGGGGATGCCTATTGGGATGGCGGCTTTGCCGGCAATCCAACGCTGGTGCCCTTGGTCACGGAATTGGAATCGGATGACACCATCCTGATACCGATCAACCCGATTGACCGCCCCGGCATGCCGCGCAGCGCGCGGGATATTCTGGATCGCGTCAATGAAATCTCCTTCAACGCGGTGGCGCTGAAGGAACTCAAGATGATGGCGCTGCTCCGCAAGGTGGCGGATCCGGGCGATAGCGAAGGTGCCGCCTGGGCGCGCATGCGGCTGCATATGGTGCGCAATGATGTGATGGTGGAGCTTGGCTATTCCTCCAAGCTCAATGCCGAATGGGCTTTCCTTGAATGGCTGCGCGATGCCGGGCGGCAGGCAGGCGATGCCTTCCTGCGCGATCACGGCGCGGCAGTTGGCAAGCATTCCTCGCTTGATCTGGATGCCTTGCTTGAAGGTATCTGACGATCTATTCCCGCGCTTCCTTCCCCGACAGCAGCGCAGCAAAGGGCCGTGCGGCGAGGAATTCCTCGCACAGCGTCAGCGCCGCAATCAATGCCGGCGGGCCGATAAAGGCGCCCGGCACGCCCCACAGGAAGCCGCCGACAAAAACCGAAGCCAGCACCAGAAAGGGGGAGACCGCAAGATTTCGCCCCGCCAGCCGCGGTTCGATATAGCTGCCGCCCAGGAATTGCAGCACCTGCAACCCGGCAAAAACCATCAGCGCCGACCCCCAGGAACCGAATTGCAGCGCCGCGAACAAGGTGGGAAACAGTGTTGCCACCAAAGGCCCCAGGAAGGGGATGTAATTCAGCACCAGCGCAATCGCGCCCCATTCGGCGGCAAGCTCCAGCCCCATGATGCTGGCAAAGGCCCAAACCACCAGGCCGGTGACAACCGAAACCAGCGTGCGCACCAGCATATAGGCGCGCAGCTTCGCCCCGATCCGCTCAGCCGCGCGCAGCAGCGCCGTTGGCGTATTGTGCCGCAGCACCAGCATTTGCGATCTGACTGCGCCGACCTCCAAAAGGCCGAGCAATACAAACACCAGCGTCAGCAGAATGAAGCTGAGCGTCCCGCGCAGCTGCGCCAAGACGCTTTGGGCAAGACGCACCAGCCAGCGCGCATCGAATTGCGCGGCGAAAGTGCCCGCCACATCAATGCCGCGCGCCTCTGCCCAGGCAAGCTGCGCCGTATAAAACGCCTGAATCTGTGCCGCATTCGTCACAATATGCGCGCCAACCCGCCCGAACGCCCAGGCGACCAACAGCGCCAGGCCCAGCAGCGTCACCAGCGTTACCAGCATGGTGATCAGCAGCGCCGCCACGGCGGGGATGCGCTGTTGCAGCGCGCCTTGCAGTGGCCAGACCAGCGCAATCGCGAACAGGGCAAAGACAATCGGTGCCACCACGGCTTGTGCCGCCGACAGCGCCGAGGCCAAGATCACCACGCAGGTGAGCGAGAGCAAAACGATCAGGGG
>JADCEX010000125.1 GCA_020249825.1 Roseomonas sp. | reverse complement strand
GGTGGCTGGCATGCGCAAGGCGCGCCATCGCGGGCTGCCCAAGGTGGACTGGCAATTCACGCTTGCGATGGCGGCGTCCAACCTGGTTCGCCTGCCGAAGTTGCTTGTGGTGGCGGCGTGACGCCCGGAATCCGTCCAGGGCGTGCCACCAGGGCCAAAAAATCACTGAAAATGGTTATGTTCAGGCGAAAGCAGCGTTGAAAACATACTCGCGCGCCAAAATTGCGACGCTCAATGACAGCTTTTCAGCAGCCTGCTAGAACCCGCCCCATGAAAATCAACGGCATCCCCTTTCGCAGCATTCGCCTTGATGAGGCGGATGGCTGGTCCATCCGCATCCTCGATCAAACCAAGCTGCCCTGGCAGGTGGAATGGCTGCGCCTGACCGATGAGAACCAAGTGGCGCATGCCATCCGTTTCATGCAGGTGCGCGGCGCGCCGCTGATTGGTGCCGTTGCGGCCTATGGCCTGGCGCTGGCCATGCGGCGTGATCCCGCAGCACTGGAACCCGTGGCGGCGATGCTGGCCGAAACCCGCCCGACCGCGATCAATCTGCGCTGGGCACTCGAAAAAATTCTCGCCGTGCTGCGCCCGCTGCCCGCCGCAGCACGCGAAGCCGCCGCCTATGCCGAAGCGGCGGCGATTTGCGATGATGATGCCGCGACGTGCGAGGCGATTGGCCGCCATGGCCTGCCCTTGTTGCAGGACATCGCCGCCCGCAAGCCGGGCAAGCGCGTGAATATCTTGACCCATTGCAATGCCGGCTGGATCGCAACGGTGGATTGGGGCACGGCGTTGGCGCCGATTTACATGGCGTATGATGCCGGCATTCCGGTGCATGTCTGGGTGGATGAAACCCGCCCGCGTAATCAGGGCGCGGCGTTGACCGCCTGGGAATTGGGCGCGCATGGCGTGCCGCATACCGTGATTGCCGATAATGCCGGCGGGCATCTGATGCAGCATGGCGAAGTGGATATCGTGATTGTGGGCACGGATCGCGTCACGCGCCGCGGCGATGTTGCGAACAAGATCGGCACTTATCTGAAAGCACTCGCCGCGCAGGATAATGGCGTGCCCTTCTGGGTGGCGCTGCCGCATTCCACGCTGGATATGCGCGTTGCCGATGGCGTGCGCGATATCCCAATCGAAGAACGCGCGCCCGAGGAAGTGACCGACATCACCGGCCAGGATGCTGAAGGCCGCATCACGCGCATCAGGGTGGCAGCGGCTGGCAGCCCAGCCGCCAATCCCGCCTTTGATGTAACGCCTGCGCGCCTGGTCACGGGGCTGATTACTGAACGCGGGCGCGTTGCCGCGACGGAAGCGGCGCTGGCTGCGCTTTATCCGGAAAAAGTCGCAAGCTAGCCGCCATGTGCGGGCGCTATTTCCAACATCGCTCGAGCAGCGAGATCGCGCGCTATGCCCGCGGGGTGAATGCACCGCCCAATCTGGTGCCGTCCTTCAACCGCGCACCAACGCAGGATGGGTTGGTGCTGCGTCGCCATCCGGAAACTGGCGCGCGACATCTGGATGCGCTGCGTTGGGGCCTCATTCCGCGTTGGGCGGATGATCCTTCCATAGGCAGCCGCATGATGAATGCGCGGTCCGAATCCATCGCGGAAAAACCATCCTTCCGCGAAGCCTTTGTGAAGCGCCGCGCCATTGCCTTTGCTGATGGCTTCTATGAATGGCAGCGCCTGGGTGAAGGGCCGAAAGCGCCCAAGCAAGCCTTCGCGGTTGCCATGGCCGATGGCGCGCCCATGCCGCTTGCCGCGCTTTGGGAAGGCTGGCGCGGGAAGGAAGGTGAGGTCATCCGCAGCTACACCATCATCACCACCAGTGCCGCGCCGGAATTGTCGCCGCTGCATGACCGCATGCCGGTGATCCTGCCGCCCGAGGATTGGGACGAATGGCTGGGGGAAACGCAGGCGGAACCCGCACGGCTGAAGGCGCTGCTACGGCCCTTCCCCCGTGCTGGACTTGCGGTGTGGCCTGTCTCCGCACGCGTCAATAAGGTCGCTGAGGATGATGCGGCGCTGTTGGAACGTGATCCGCTGGCCCAGCCGCCGCCTGGGCTGGATGATCCGCCGCCCTGGTAAGGCAAGGCCCCTGACCCGTGCCGCTTTCCGCCCGCAGGGCTTCTGCGCTATTCACACCCCATGTCGGACCATGACCCGGATGCAGCCCTTCGCCTGACGCTCAAGCGCCACCGTGCCTTCGCGACCGGCTTGCTGATCGCCATGGCCGCGCTTATTTTGTTCAGCTACCAATTGCCGCCAGGCTATTGGACTGAAATGCTGCAAGCGGCCGCCAAGGCCGGGCTGGTTGGTGGGCTTGCGGATTGGTTTGCCGTCACAGCGCTGTTTCGCCGTCCGCTGGGCCTGCCCATTCCGCATACCGCCATCATTCCCAATCAGAAGGATCGGTTGGGCCGCGGCCTGGGGCGCTTCGTCGCCGGCCATGTCTTTACCGAAAGCGAAGTGCGCCGCGTACTCGCAAAGCTCGATCTGGCGCGGATCCTGGAAGGGTTTTTGCGCGACCCCGAAGCATCGCGCCGCGCTGCCATGGCGCTTTCGGCAAGCCTGCCGCGCATTCTGGCAAGCCTGGAAGATGGCCGCGCGCGGCGCCTGCTGGCGCGGCTGCTGCCGAGGATTGTCTCTGGCCCCGCAGGTGCACGGTTGCTGGCGCGCATTCTGCGTGCTGCGGTGGCATCAGGTCAGCATCAGGAGGTGTTCAGCCTCGCCATCAGCCAGTTGAAGCTGCTGCTCGCTGCGCGAGAGGAAAACCTGCGCAGCGCCATTGAAGCGCGCGTGCGCGCCGAAGGTGGCGCCCTGGTTGGCTGGTTGGCGGGCGCGACGATTGCACGGCGCATTTTGAATGCCATCAATGCCGAATTAGAAAAGATCGGCCCCGATGACTCCGATTTGCGCGCCGCTTTCGCCGAATGGCTGGCGCGCGAGATCGAAAGGCTGGAAACCGACCCTGAACGCGCCGCTGCGATTGGCCGCCTGATGCGCGAAGCGCTGTCCCATCCTTCCGTTGCCGCTTGGCTCATGGATGTCTGGGACAGGCTGAAACTTGCCTTGGCGGCCGATGCCGCACGGCCGGATGGGCGGAGTGTTGTGTTGCTATCGGGCATTTTCGCCAATGCCGGCAGTTTGCTTGCGGAAGATGAGGGCGCGCGGGAGAGGCTCAATCGCGCCGCTGAGGGCGTATTGATGACGCTATTGCCCTCAGCCCAGGCGCAGCTTGCGGATTTCATCGCCGGCGTGGTGACCAATTGGGATGCAGCAACGGTGACCGAGAAGATCGAGCTTCGTGTGGGGCGCGATCTGCAATATGTGCGCATCAATGGCACGCTTGTCGGCTTTCTGGCGGGTGGCGTGCTGTTTGCGGTGCTGACGGCGTTGTTTGGGCGCGTTGCGCATTGACCGCGTTTTCAACGGCAATTTGTCGCGGGAGCATAAACCTGATGTTGAGCAGAAACAGTTTGAAATCCATGGCGACGATTTTTTTAGAGGTGCTGAGGTTTTTCAAATGAGAGTAACAAGCGATTTGCCCAATTCATCCGGAAAAGAACATGAATTGCTGGATGCCAAAAAGCTCCATCAAATGGAGCGTTTGTTGGAAGCTCAAGCAATCTATGAGAGGCTTCTCGCCAATAATCCTGATGATGCTGAATTACTGAATCTCTACGGAATTTCGCAATTACAGAGGAAAAATTTGGATGCTGCCGAGAAAACCCTGCACCATCTGACAACAGTATACCCATCCTTTAGCAAAGGGCACATCAATCTAGCCAATGTGCTGATGGAAAAAGGAAATCTTGATCAAGCTGCAATCCATTTCAAGATCGCAATCCAGATCGAACCGGACAATCCAATCGCTCGTTATAATCTAGGATTACTACTCGCCAAAAAGAAAGACTACCCCGAAGCGCTGGAGAATTTTTCCGCTGCGCTCTCGTTTACTCCTGATGATCCCGAGCTGAATGTTTGCTGTGGAACCACTCTTCTCAAGCTGGGCCGTCCAGCAGAAGCGCTCAGCTTATTTGATCATGCGCTCGATCTGACAGCAGCACATCCACAAGCCCTTATGAATCGTGGGATTGCCCTTCAGGAGCTCAAGCGGCTCAAGGAGGCGCTTGCCAGCCATGAAAACGCATTAGCGTTGCATCCAGACTATGCCGAGGCGCTGCTGAACAGGGGTAATGTTCTGGCAGCAATGGGGCTTTTGCGTGAAGCACTGCTAAGCTATCAAAAAGCTTTGGCGGTCCGCCCAAATTATGCAGAAGCCCACAACAATGGCGGCAATGTGCTTCTGAAGCTTGCCCGCCCTGAAGAGGCTTTGAAAAGCTACAAAAGTGCGCTGCAAATTCTGCCAGACTATGCGGAAGCTAATCTTGGTCTGGGAAACGTCCTCATGGAGCTGAAGCGCCCGCAGGAAGCGTTATTGAGCTACGAGCGAGCTTTAGCCCTTCGCGGTGACTTTGTCGCGGCACTTCGCAATAAGGGAAATGTACTCCGGGAATTAGAACGATTTGATGAGGCGATTATCGCTTACGACCGCGTTTTAGGCTTAGCGCCTGATACTGCAGACGCCTTGTCGGAGCTTGTTTTCCTGTATCAAATAACGTGTAACTGGGAAGCTCTGCACCCAGCGCGTGAGCGATTGATCGATGCTGTGCGGACCAAGAACAATCGAGTCAATCCATTCATTCTACTGAGCGTCAGTGACGATCCCGCGCTGCATCATACTGCGGCGCGGGCATATCTTCAGGGTATGCAAATTGATTGGCAAAAGATCACACCGATCGTCGCAAGCGGTTCTGAGAGAATACGTTTAGGTTTCTTTTCAGCAGATTTTCACAATCATGCTACCTTGCATCTCATGGCCGGCCTGCTCGAAAGCCATGACAGAGCTCAATTTGAGATACACGCTTTTTCATATGGCCCGGAGCTTGAAGATGGCTTCCGTTTGCGTGCACGGAATGCAGTAGCAAAATTTCACGAATGTTCCAGCTTGTCACATGAGGAGATCATCCGAAAAGCCCAATCTATTGGGCTTGATATTGCGGTAGATCTAAAAGGTCATACTAGAGATACGAGACTAGAGATTTTCATGGCGCGGATCGCACCGGTGCAGGTGAACTTTCTGGGCTATCCAGGTACAATTGGGGGCGAGTTTATGGATTACGTCATTGCTGATCCCACTGTATTGCCCTTGGATCAGTCACCCTTTTACGATGAAAAGATTGTGCATTTGCCAGATACGTATCAACCGAATGACCGGCACCGCATCATCGCAAAAAGAAGCCCTTCCCGCATTGATGTTGGCTTACCGCCGGAGGAATTCATCTATTGTTGCTTCAATAATATCTACAAAATTAATCCCGAATTCTTCGCCTCTGCGACACGCATTCTTTCGGCCGTCCCGGGCTCGGTACTGTGGCTGCTCTCCACGGATGAGCAGGCGATAAAGCGCTTACGCGCGGCTGCCGCTGCGTCAGGCGTCGACGGGGCGCGCCTGATATTCGGTCCGTCGCTACCGACGCCCGAGCATTTGGCACGATACCGATTGGCGGATCTGTTCCTTGATACTCTTCCCTATAATGCACATACCACCGCGAGCGAGGCGCTTTGGGCGGGCCTGCCGGTGCTGACGCGGTTGGGGAAGGCTTTTGCGGGGCGCGTCGCGGGAAGCCTGTTGCGTGCAGTAGGCTTGCCCGAATTGGTAACTGAAAGCATCACAGATTACGAGGCCTTGGCCATCACCTTGGGGCACGATCCGGAACGAATGGCGGCCCTTAAGGCAAAGCTTGCCGCCGCCATCCCGAATGCTCCTCTTTTCGATACCATACGCTTTACCCGCCATCTGGAAGACGCATTCCGGATCATGGTCGAACGCCATCGCGCCGGGCTAGCGCCAGAGAGCTTCGCGGTTCCTGCCAGGGCCTAGCGCCCATTCATAAGCCCGATCAGAAACGATGCATCCAATCGGCGATGGGGGGCTGTCCACTAATACGGCACCTTATCCGGCTTGGCCTGCCAAAGCTTAAAGGCGGAAAGCGCTTCTTCCGCCAAAACACGCCGCAGCGGCAGGCGGCGCGCCTCAGGCGGGGCCGCGACTTCGGCGTAAATCGCCGCATCATCAAAGCCGATCGCCGCCGCATCCGCACGGTCATTGCCATAGACCACCAGGCCAATGCGCGACCACCAGATGGCGCCAAGGCACATTGGGCATGGCTCACAGGAGGAGACAATGACGGCACCGGCCAGATCATGCGTGCCAAGCTTGGCGCAGGCGGCGCGAATGGCGACAATCTCTGCATGCGCGGTCGGGTCTGCATGGTGGACCACACGGTTCATGCCCTCCCCAATAATCTCGCCATCCTTTACCACAACGGCACCAAAAGGGCCGCCGCCGGTCTCAACCCCCCGGCAGGACAGGGCGATGGCGCGGCGCATGAAGCTTTCATACATCAGCTTTTGTCCTTGGCGCGGTTTGCGCTAACCTAATTCCCATGTCCGGCTTCATCCTTTCTGTCCTTGATCAATCCTCGGTCGCCTCTGGCCGCAGCCCGGCGGCGGCGGTGCAGGAAACCTTGGCCCTCGCCCGCCATGTGGAGGCTTTGGGCTTCAACCGCTACTGGTGCGCGGAACATCACAATAGCGCATCCCATGCCGGCAGCGCGCCGGAAATCCTGCTGGCCGCCATTGGCGCCACCACCAGCCGGATTCGCATCGGCTCCGCCGGGATCATGCTGCCGCATTACAGCGCGCTGAAAGTGGCCGAGCAATTCCGCATGCTGGAAGCCATCGCGCCGGGGCGCGTTGATTTGGGCGTGGGTCGCGCGCCGGGGTCTGATGGCCGCACGGCATTCGCGCTCAACCCCGATGCGGCGCGGGCGGCGGAACGCTTCCCCAATCAGATCATGGAGATTCTCGGCTGGCATGGCGATGGCCTGCCGGAAGGCCACCCCTTTGCCAGCATCATCGCCCAGCCCGTGACCACCACGCGCCCGCAAATGTGGGTGCTGGGCAGTTCGGATTACGGCGCGCAGGTCGCGGGCTATTTCGGCCTGCCCTATTGCTTCGCCCATTTCTTTTCCGATGGCGGCGGCAGCGAACAGGTGATCGAGATTTATCGCCAGAGCTTCCAGCCCAAGCCCGATATGCCCGCGCGCCTTGCCGCGCCTTATCCCGCCCTTGGCGTATTCTGCCTGGTGGCGGATACGGAAGCCGAGGCACGGCGCCTGTTCCGTTCCCGCGAATTATGGCGCCTCAAGCGTGACCGCGGCCTATTCCTGCCCCTGCCGAGTGTCGAGGAAGCCGAAGCCTATCCCTATTCCGATCTGGAATTGGCGCGGCTTGAGCAAATCCGCGCCCAGGCCATGGTCGGCACGCCCGAACAGGTGCGCGCCAAGCTGGAGGCGCTTTCAGCCGCGCATGGCGGCATTTCTGAATTCGCCGTAATCACCCATTGTCATGATGCGGCGGCCCGCCAGCGTTCCTATACGCTGCTCGCGGAAGCCTTCGGCATGAAGGGCGAGGTGGTGCCCGCCTTGGCGGCGGAATAGGCGCCTTAACCGTCGCGCCGATCAAATTGCGTGATGATGATGGTGCCTTCACCGCGCGCGCGCGCCTTGCGCATGCGCCACCAAAGCGTGATGGCGCCAATCGCGCCGGCAGCGAGGACAATCGGCAGCAAGACCCCAATCGCCACCAGCGCCACGGCCGCCATCAATAACCCACCGGCGGAAAGCGCCACCAGCATCGCCGCACCACCAAGTCGCGAGACGAATCCCTCAAACCCGCGCGGCGCCGGGGGCGGCGGCGGGTCGCGGAATTCGCCCTCAGGCGTCATGTCAATAATGGTGGGCGGGCGCTTGTCGCTCATGGGGTAAGACATGGGGCGCGGCCCGCCCTGGGGTCAAGCCGGGAATTGTTACAGATGGTGTCGCAAGGCATCCAGCCGGGCAAAAACATCGGCATGGGGCAGGCTCGTCAGATCATGATGGTCTTCCCGCAGCACGGCCTGGCGCGCGGGGCTTGGCAGATGCGCCATGATTGCCTGGGCCACCGGCGCCGGGGCAATGATGGCAAGGCTATCCATTTCCTTGGCGGCGAATGCGGCTGCCAGATCATGGGCAAGCGCTTCCAGGAAATCGCGCTTGGCGTGTTCCTTCGGGCTGTCATCCTTGCCATCGCGTTCCATGGCGCTGCGGTGCATGGCCCCGGCGCCGGCAAAGGCACGGCCTGGCTTGTCCTCACCCAGTTCAGCGTCACGCATACGCGCTTCCGGCGCATCCCAGGCGCGGAGCTGGTCATAGCCCGAATCCTGCTTGCGTTTTACATAGGCCTGGGCGCGGCTGCCATTGGCCAGGATGAACCAGTGGCGTGGCGTGGGCGCTTCACCTGATGGGTTTGGCATGGGGACCTCCACGGATTTCATGCCAATCCGCTACCAGACGCCGCCTGACCGCACTTTGCGCCGGATCAAGAGGCCGCCTCGGGCAAGGCAAGCCCAATGATCCTGGAGAGTATCTGCTCAGATGATCAGGAATTCCGCACTGACAATCGTACCGCTGACCCCGGTAAGGGTTGCGAACTGCACCGCGGCTACACCGCCGGACCCATCCGCATCATAGAGCAGCGCGCCGGTTGTAGAATTATAGATGATCCGATGCTCCGTAGTGGTTGCCGCAGTACCAATGGTCAAGGCGCTTGCCGCCAGTGTGCCAACCTCCCCGACATTATCGAAGATCGAGTTATCCAACAGGATTGTATCATCCGCGACGCTGTAGCCTTGGATGGTATCCACATTGGTGGAACTCAGAGCGGTTTCGAAGATGAACTGATCGCGTCCAGTCTCACCAATCAGGATGTCATTGCCAGCGCCGCCATTCAGCGTGTCATTGCCAATGCCGCCCGTGAGGCTGTCATTGCCGCCACCGCCAGAGAGCAGATTGGCAAGACCGTCACCCAATAGGCTGTCATTGCCCGCACCAGCCAGAACATTCTCAATGCCACCAAGCGTGTCAGACCCAGCCGACCCTGTCGCACGGCCCGTGGTAAGGTTCACGGTCACGCTCTGCGTGCCGGTCAGCTCCGCATAGCTGACCCAATCCAGCCCTTCGCCGCCATTGAGATTATCATTACCAGCAGCACCCTGCAGCGTGTCACCACCGCCGCCGCCAGTCAGCACATTGGCAAGAGTATCACCCAAGAGGCTGTCATTGCCCGCACCAGCCAGAACATTCTGAATATCAACAAGCGTATCAGACCCAGCCGATCCCGTCGCACGGCCCGTGGCAAGGTTCACCGTCACGCCCTCGCTTGCCGCCGTCAGCTCCGCATAGCTCACCCAATCCACACCATTGCCGCCCAGGATGTTGTCATC
>JADCEX010000124.1 GCA_020249825.1 Roseomonas sp. | reverse complement strand
CGAGGATTTCCGGATTGGCGATGGCATCCACCGCCGTACCGGCCATGATCTTCGCCACATGCACCAGCCCCTTATGGGCTATGCCAGATTTGCCCTGCGCCGTGAGTTGCCAGGAATGCCCCGGCGTGCCGACCGCGCAAGTGGCGCCGCGCGCCTGCACGGTGGGCACCGCCCAGGAAACATCGCCAACATCGGTGGACCCCACACCGCCAAAGCCCTTGTTTTCCAGCGGCACGATCTTGTCACAGAGCGGCAAATCCATCTCTGGCGTCAGCCCATGGCGGCGAAAGGCCGAGACAATGTCTTCAGGCTTCAGCGTCGCCTGGATTTCGCGCGCATAGCGGCGATCTTCCTCATCGAATTGCGGCGGGCCCAGGCGCTGGAAATTATCGTACATCGCCTTTTCCAGCGGCGTATTGCCCATGAGATTCGAAACCGCGCTGACGACTTTGGTGGAGACACTGGTTTCCGTCATCAGCGCGGCGCCATCGGCAATCTTCCGCACGCGCGCGACCAGGCCGTTCAGTTCCACCAAATCCCGCGCGCGGATCAGATAGCGCACCTTGGCCGTACCTTGCACCACATTGGGCGCAATGCCGCCGGCATCCAGATAGGCGTAATGAATGCGCGCATCGGATGGCATGTGTTCGCGCATGTAATTGACGCCAACATTCATCAATTCCACCGCATCAAGCGCGCTGCGGCCCAGATGTGGCGCGGCGGCAGCGTGTGAAGACCGTCCGGTAAAGCTGAAATCAATGCGCGTATTGGCCAGCGACACCGGTTCATTCACCGCGGAAAACGCCGCCGGGTGCCAGCAAATCGCCATATCCACATCATCAAAGCAGCCCGCGCGCACCATGAAACCCTTGGCCGCACCACCTTCTTCCGCCGGGCAGCCATAATAGCGCACGCGGCCCTTGATGCCGTTTTGTGCGAGCCAATCCTTCACCGCACTCGCCGCCAGCAAGGATGCGGCGCCGAGCAGATTATGCCCGCAGCCATGCCCGCTGCCATCGCCCGGCAAGGGGCGTGGTTCAGCGATGCCGGCTTCCTGCGACAACCCCGGCAGCGCATCAAATTCGCCAAGGATCGCAATGATGGGGCCTTCTTCGCCCGCTTCGCCCATCACCGCGGTTGGGATGCCCGCGACATTCTTCGTCACGCGAAAGCCATGGGCTTCCAGCATGGCGGTATGCTCGGCGCAAGAACGGTGTTCGGCGTAGCAAAGCTCTGGCATGCCCCAGACGCGGTCGCTGAGTTCAATCGCCTCAGGCGCTTTGGCATCCACCAGCCGCCAGATTTCTTCGGTATTGCGCATCGCCTTGGGCTCCTGATTGGTCGCTTGCAGTTTCGCGCGGTGCCCCAGGCAAGTCCAGGGGTGGACGAGCCCGGGCAGGCAGCGCAAGATTTATGTCCGTTGCAAAGGAAACCGCCATGGCCCGTGTGCGTTACGTCTCGCCCGAGGAATTGACACCGGAACTCCGCGATATCTGGCATCGCTATGTCACCGGCTATGGCCCGTTTGAGGAGCAATTGGCGGTCTTTGCCCATGTGCCGGCGGCGCTGCGCCATTTGATGCCGATGCTGATGGAATTGCGCGCGGCGGGGACGCTGCCGCGGCGCTATCTGGAATTGGCGATTGTGGTGGTTTCCAAGCTCAATGCCTGCGATTACTGCGTTGATCACCACGGGCCGTTTCTAGCGGTGGAAGGCATCCCGACCGAGGCTTTGGAAGGCCTGCCGGGGCGGATTGATCACCCTTCGCTGACGCCGATTGATAGGCTGGTGGCGGAATATTCCGTGGCCGCCTGGGAAAACAGCCACCGCGTGCCCGAACGCCTGTTTCGCGGCCTGCGCGAGCATTTTTCCGAGGCGCAGATTGTGGAATTGACGTTGCGCATCACGCTTTGCGGGTTTTTCAACCGTTTTACGGGTGCGCTTGGCATTGATGCAGCGGCGCATAAGGCGGCGGCGGAATAGGGGAAGGCAAAAATCTATGAATGCGAATCAACCGCGAAGAAAAAGATAAAACGGAGCTAATCGTGATAAACTCCAATGAAAAAGCCACAGATCAATTTGTACGAGAACTTCTGCGCGCCATCGGAATCACCAAGCCCTGGGAGCAAGACGGCGGACCGCAGTGGAAACGAAGCGCGCTTGCGGGCGGTTCGAAATCAAAGGCCGGGAAAGGCGAAGGAAAACCCGAATTTGTATTTGTTGTAGATGATTTCATTGTGCTAATAGAAAATAAGAAGGCAGCGCACTTCACTCGATTTATTCAAGATGAGGAAATCCCTACGGATTTCCCGTACAGGCAGGACTACGCCCTCAATGGCGCCCTCCATTATGCTAAAACAATGATGAAAAATGGGATTCCTTATCAAAAAGGAATTTTCGCCGTAGGCATTGGAGGTAACGAGCATCACCACGAAATTGCAGTATCCTTCATTGGCCCTGGAATTGAAAGGCAACTAGACGATCTAGATAACTTAGAAGTTCTCGCCGCTGCATCTATCAGCGAATTTCATTCCGTTGCGGTACTTGGAAACAAGCCAGCAGCAGAAGTTCGCCTCGAATCGGTAAAGGCGGCTGCGTCACAACTCCACGAAGGGATGCGCAATTTTGCCTCTGTTGAGAACGATAGAAAGGCACCACTTGTGTCGGCTATTCTGCTTGCACTGGAGAAACCTGGTTTCGATACTGAGGACTTGAAGGGCGAATATGATCAGGACCTACCGGACGATTGGGATGGGGCAAAGATTTATAAGGCGGCCCACGACTACATGCGATCAAAGGGATTTGGTCCACAACAGAAAATTGGCACGCTATTGGACCAATTCGCCTTTATTGCAAAATCGCCGACGCTTAACCGCATACACACTGAGCTAGGAATGACGCCGCTGAAATGGTGTGCGCAAATACTAAAAACACGAGTTCAAAGCGTGGTCACAGACCCGGGGATGACTTCGTTCGATATACTAGGTAACTTTTATCATGAGTTCATTTCTTATGGGGGTGGCGACGGCAATACGCTTGGCATAGTCTTGACGCCAGAACACGTAACTACGCTCATGGCCGACTTGCTTGACATCGGCGCAAGCGATTGGGTGCTCGACCCCACAGCAGGCACCGCATCTTTTCTTATAGCTGCAATGCATCGAATGTTCAAAGATGCCGGCAGCAACGCAGCTGTGAAGGAGGATATCCGAAAGAATCGCCTCTATGGTATCGAACTACAGGACAAACTCTTTGCCATTGGTACTACGAACATGATCCTTCGCGGTGATGGGAAAGCGAACTTTCGTCGCGACTCAATGTTTGATGCCCCCCTACATGAAATGAGAGGTGACAAGAAGGATAAGGCCGGCAACTGGATTCCGGGGCACGGTTTTACAAAAGCGCTACTGAATCCCCCCTACTCGCAAGCCAAGGATAAGAACACGAGCCATCTTTCAGAGTTAGCTTTCATTTTGAGGGCATTAGAATTCCTGAATCCTGGTGGGCGCCTTGCTGCAATTGTTCCCCAACAAACGATGGTAGGAAAAACGAGCGCGGACAAGGCAAAAAAGGCAGAAATCTTGAGGGGCAACACTCTTGACGCAGTAATTACCATGAATCCCGCTACTTTCGCCGACTCTGGCGTTACACCGCATACAGTGATTGCGCTTTTCACCGCTGGTCGACCACATCCTAAGGATGCGAAGGTCAAGTTTGTCAATTTCCAAAAAGATGGTAGGAAAGTTCAGATACACCGTGGGCTCACAGATGATGGTACAGCAGCGTCACGCACCAAACATTTGCTTGAAGTTTTGCGAGGAGAGACAAACGACGACACCCGCTTTATTGTGCGCGCCGAAGTTACAGCCGAGGATGAATGGCTCCACTCATATTTTTATTTCAATGATCAACCGCCAACTGAAGAGGAATTTGTTGCCACAATCGCAGATTATTTAACGTGGCAGATTGATATGCATACCCACGGATTAGGCGATCTCCTTGATCCGGCTAAAACGACGCGACCAGACAAAAAGGATATCGAGAAATGAGCGGGGCATCCGCATTAGCCGATTTGGGAGTTTTTGCGACGCTAACATTTGAGCCGATACTTATTACTGATCTTTTCCACGTGCACACCGGTTCTGGCGCTTCGAACAAGCAGATGGGATCGGTCCCATACATCGCCGCGTCGTTCCAAAACAATGGTATCGTCGGTTATGTTAATAAACCGAAGTACGAGGGCGGATGGCTTTCGTTGGTGAAAGATGGCGACGGCGGTGCGGGTAAGTGTTTTTATCAGCCAGTTCCATTCTGGCCATCTAATCATGTCTTCGCTCTTGAACCTAAGAAATCTGGTATACCCGCAAGCGCTTTGCTATGTGTCGCCGCTTTGATCACTCACCAGTGTTTCAATAAATACAGTCGAGGGCATGCAATAAATCTAACCAGATTATCAAGACAGAAGATTATGGTCCCAACTACCTTCGAAGGCGGGCATAGTCGGGTAGTGGATTGGGGCGCATTGGCTAGACTCGGTGACGAAATTTCGGTCAAAGTGAAATCTAGAATTCCTATAACCGATCAAATTAGTGATTGCGATGAAATTCTTCCTGAATTAAATTTTCAGCCGATGCTGATAAATAGCGTCTTTGATAGTATAAAGGCTTCATCGGCCTGGTGCGATAAGGTAAATCTCAAATCAGGGGTAGTTCAAAACTTGTACCTCAGCCAAACTAAATTATCGAACGGCCTTGATGAGATTGTTGCCTGGCAAGGAATGTCGCCTGAACCAGGGAACTGCATAACGATGACATTGAAGACTCAAGCTATTTTTTATCAGCCATGTCCGTTCTACACCGCGCAGAATTTTCTGATCCTTCGCCATCCATCGCTTGATGTGGACAGCGCTATGGTTCTTGTTACAGTGCTACGACGTGCAGCAGCCAAATTTTCTTGGGGTTACGGTATCTCTATGGGCCGAATTAGCAAAACGCATGTCATGGTGCCCGTCATTGGCGTTAATGGTGAGAAGCGCGTAGACTGGCTCGCAATGCGGAACTACGGGCGAGTTCTCCGTTTGAGGACCGGGCGTAATGTAGCTACTCTGATAAAGTAGCAGTTCATTATTTCCCAACCGCGACGCAAGCAATCAAGCCCCCTTCACGCCCCCCGCCGTCAACCCCGCGACAATCTGCTTTTGCGCCACCAGCGTCAGGATCAGCACCGGCGCGGTCACCAGCAAGGCCGCCGCTGAAAGCGGCCCCCAGGCCACTTGCTCAAAGGTCAGCATGTTATTCACCGCAACCGGCAATGTGCGCGTCTCCCGCCCCGCCAGCACCATGGCGAAGATGAAGTTATTCCAGGAAAAAATGAAGGACAGGATGGTGGCCACCGTAATCCCAGGCCGCGCGAGCGGCATCGCCACATAACGAAACGCCTGCCAGATCGTCGCACCATCCACCAAGGCGGCTTCCTCCAATTCCGGCGGCAGGCCTTCAAAGAAGGAAATCATCACCCAAACCACAATCGGCACGGTGATCACCAAATGCGTGATCACAATGGGTGTCAGCGAACCCGTCATGCCAAGCCATTGGAACAGCAGAAACAGCGGGATCAGATAGGAAAGCCCCGGCGTGATGCGCGCAATCAGGATCAGCGCGGCGGCGCGCATGGCATGCATCTTGGCAATGCCATAGCCCGCCGGCACGCCGATCAGCAGCGCAATGCCGGTGGCACCGAAGGACACAACCACGGAATTCCACGCAAAGCGCAGGAAATCATTGCGCGCGAAAACTTCGCGGTAATTGTCCAAGGTCGGGCTTTGCGGAATGAAAACCGGCGGCCAATCCGTATTGTCCAATTCATTCTTGAAGGAAAGTGAGAGCATCCACAGGAAGAACAGAATGGCCGGCGAAACCAGCACCAGCACCGAAAAACCAAAGCCGATATTGCCGATCAGCCGGCGCAGCCGATACGCCGCTGGGCTACGCTTTGCTTCCACGCTCATGTCATTTTCACCCTTTGGCGGGTCCATAGCAGCAGCGCGGCCAGGGCCAGGATAATGGCGAAGAACACCACCACCACGGCGGAAGCATAGCCAACATTGTAGAAGGCAAAGGCTTGCAGATAGAGGAAGATATTGATCGTCTCACTCGCCGAACCTGGCCCGCCCTGGGTGATGACGTAAATCGTATCAAACGCCTTCAGCGCATCAATGCAGCGAATGATCAGCGCCACGACAATAAAGGGCATCAGCAAGGGCAGCGTGATGTGGCGAAAGGCCTGCCAGCCATTGGCGCCATCAATCTTCGCGGCCTCATAAGGATCAATCGGCAGGGAAGCGAGGCCGCCCAGGATCAGCAGCATCACCAAGGGTGTCCAATGCCAGACCTCAATCATCACCAGCGTCGGGATCACGGTATTCGCACTATAAATCCACATGCTGGGCGGCAGACCGACTTGCGCCAGAAGCCAGTTCAACACCCCAAGCTGCGGGTGGAAGGTCATGGTCCACACCAAAGCGACGGCCACCGGTGTCGCCATCATGGGCAGGATGAAAATGGTGCGCGCCAGGCCGCGCAGCGGGAATTTGCGATTGAAGGCAAGTGCGGCCGCCAGCCCCAGGACCATCGGAAAGACTACTGCCAGCACCGTATAAAACAGCGTGCGCAGCATGGCCCAGCCGAAGCGGGAATCGGTGAAAAGCTTGGTGTAATTATCGAACCCCACCCAGCGCCGCTCCCCGCCCAAATGCCAATCATGGGCGGAGACATAGATGGTGAAAATCCATGGGAAGATGATGACGGCCAATACCACCACCGCCGCCGGCACAATGAACCAGCCATAATGCCGCGCGTAATTGCGAACCCGCGCGCCCGTCCCCGAACGCGCGGTAATGGTATCAGCTTGCGCCATCAGTCAGCCAAAGCCTCAGCTTTCCCGTTCGCTTTGTTCCAGCACCGGGCGGAATTCAGCGGTGGCACGACGCAATTCCGTCGCCACATCCGCCCCGCTGATGGTGTTGGTAAGCGCGGTGCCGATCACGTCGCGGAATTGCGTCACCGGCACAATCTCAGGCAGGCCGGCGCGGGCGATTTTCGCACTTTCATTGAGCGTATTGAAGAATTCGCGCGGGAAGGTGCTGGCGGCAATCGCCTGTTCATTGCTGAAGGGGCTGCTGCGCGCTGGCACGCCGGCACCGCTGGTCAGGAAGCGAAGCTGGTTTTCCTTGCCAAGCGCCCATTGCAGATAAAGCCAGGCAGCGCCCTTCCTCCGCGATGCTTCGGGAATGCCATAGCCCGCGCCGAACAGGCAGCAATGGTGATTGGGGCCGCGCCCCTTCGGCACCAGCGCATAGCCAACCTTGCCCGCCACGCGGGAACGCTGCCGATCTTCCAAGGGTGCCGCAAAGCCGATGCCATCAACCCACATGGCGGCGCGGCCCTGCATGAAGGTGGTTTGGCATTCATTCCAATTGAAGCCGATGGACCCAGGCGGGGAGACATCGCGGAGGAACTTCTTGTACATCTCACCAGCCCAGATCGCGTCATCCGTATCCGTGATCAATTGGCGATTGGCATTGATCATGTCGCGCTGCGCGGTGCCAAGCAGGTAGCTGGACCACAGCACCACATTGGCATTCTTCAAGCCGCGCCCGACATGGCCATAAATCTGGCGCGAAGGTTCAGTCAGCGCGCGCGCCGCTTCGAACATGCCATCCCAGGTGGTGGGCACGGCGATATTCTTCGCCGCCAGCAATTCCTTGTTGTAGTAGAGGATGAAGTAATCCGCGAAGGCCGGCAGCGAATCCATCCGCCCATCGGATTGCGTCGCGTATTGCACCATGCCGGCGCCAAAATCAGCGAAATCGAAATCCGGCGCGGTGATGGATTGGTCCGCGATCAGCGCGCGAATATCCGTATTCCAGCGCGCCCGCCCGACCTGGCGCTTATTCACATGCAGGCTCAATTCCGCGACATCAAAGGAAGGCCGGCCAGAGGCATATTCAACGATGATCTTCTGGCGATGCTGCTGTTCCGGCACCACTTCAATGCCGCAGCGAATGCCCGTCAGCTCCTCAAATTCCCTGTTCTGGCGTTGCAGCAGCAAGCCACGCGGCGATGTTTGCAGCGTGACTTCGATGCGTTCACCCGCGAAGCGCTTCCAATCGAAGCGGCTTTGCGCATTGGCTTGCCGCACAAAGGCGGGCGCGCCGAGCAAGGCAGCAGTTGCGCCAAGCGCCTGGCGGCGCGTGATGTTATTGGCCATGTTCCAGTCCCTCTCCCATTTTCCGGGCGGCTTCCGCGCCGCCCTGTTCCGGGCGTGATCCTTCACGCAACCGGGCCACACTGCAAGCGGGGATTTAGAAAGCCTCCCGCCGCAGGGCCTCCAGCACCGCCGGATCGGTGATGGGGCTGGTATCCCAAGGTGGTGGCGGGGGTGGGTCGAGCGTTTCGAACACGGTGGAGAGTTCGATATTCCCGGCATCGGCCGGGCGCGGATAAGGGGTTGGGTCCGCCTCTCCTGGGATTTTGGGCCGGCCAATGCCGATGAAGAAATCCTCCAGCCCCGCCGGGATCAGCAGCCAGAGGAAACGGAAAGGATGCGCGCCATCATTGATGAAGCCATGGCGGATATGGGGTGGTGCTACCATGAAGCTGCCAGTCGGGATTCGCCGCACCACGCCATCCACGCGCCCAAGCGCCTCGCCAGCCACCACCCAAAAAATCTCGGTCTGGGCCGGGTGGGCGTGTTCGCGGATTTTGCCAAGCGGCGGCAATTCCTGAAGCCCCGCCGAAAACCCCGCCGGCATGCCGGCGATGCGCGGCGACGTGAGTACCTCAATCCAGCCATTGGCCGGTTGCGGCTGCCAATGCTGCGCCCCGCCCCCCGGCGGGACAAGGATGAAGCCACCGGAAGCAGTCATGGGTTATCCCTTCAATGCAATCGAGGGCGCTTCAGGAATTGCACCCGATCGGCGGAGGTGATGGTCACCTCCCGCCGGGCCTTGCCACGGCTTACTTGCAGATGGACATGGCTGCCCGCCGGCCCAATCGCCCAAATCGCACGCCAAAAATCGGCCAATTCGCCAACCTCAATCCCTTCCACTGAAAGGATGCGGTCCCCATTGCGCATCCCCGCAGCCTCGGCTGGGCCACCGGGGGCAAGGGAGGCCACCGAAATCCCCTCCTCATCCTCGGTCGCGTAAAGCCCAAGCCAGGGGCGCGGCGGGCCGGATCGGCGGCCCTGGGTGATCAGTTCATCCAGAATGGGGGTCAGCTGATGCACCGGGATGACCATATTCAGATCAAGCCGGCGCCCTTCTTCCCCCTGCTGCAAAATCAGGGAACCCACGCCCACCAGCTTGCCATCAGGGCCAAACAGCCCGGCGCCGCCCCAGGAAGGATGGGCCGGCGCGATGAAAAGCGCATCCTCCATCAGATATTCCCAATAGCCGGCGAAGGGCTGGCGCGCGACCAGCTTGCCCGCCACCGCATGGGCGCGCCCGCCGGCTGCCGCCATCACCGTCGCGGCGCCGATTTTGAGGTTTTCGCTATCGCCCAGACTCGCTGGTTTCAAGGGAATTTTGCCCAAAGCCTGCACCAGGGCGAAGCCGGTTTCCTGATCCACCGCCAGGGCATGGCCAGGCACGGCGCGGCCTTCGGCGGTGGTGATCCAAATGCTCTCGGCCTCGCTCACCAGATAGCCGACCGTCAGCACCAAGCCATCGCCAATCAGCACGCCGCTGCCTTCGCGTTCCGTGCCAAGGACTCGGGCGGTGAAGGCATCGGGCGGAACCTGGCTGCGCAGGCCGACCATGGCGCGATAGGCCTGATCCAGATCGAAGCCATGCTCCGATGGGTCGGGCTGCAAATGCTCAGGGATGTCCCAGTCTTCTTCCGCCATGATGTCTCGGTTCATTCTACCGGGGGGTTATACCACAGGCTTTTCATCTGGTCAGGCTACAGGGTTTGGCAGCGACGCCAAGGCCGGGCAGGATGGCGGGGTTTTGTATCGGCATGCTGAAATAGGGGGAGGGTAAGATGCTGCCGCGCTGGGATTTTTGTGGTGCCGACATGCTTTTACGGTGTTGGCGGCTTCCGGGCGAAGCGCTGAAGCGCTGACCCATGCCGCAGGATTTGCCGGAAGCCATCGCTGCGGGCCTTGCCGCCATGCGGCTGCTCGCGCCCGGTCAGCGCGCGCAGGGTGAGGCGCTGGCGGGCGGTGTTTCTTCCGATATCTGGCGCCTGAGCCTGCCCGATGGCCGCGATATTTGCGTCAAACGCGCACTGCCCAAGCTGAAGGTCGCGGCTGATTGGCGCGCGCCCGTTGTGCGCAATATCTATGAGGCGCGTTGGCTGGCCGAGGCAGATCGCGCCCTGCCCGGCGCCGTGCCCAAGCTGCTCGGCCAGGATGAGGCGACAGGTTGCCTCGCCATGGCCTTCCTCTCGCCAGAGGATCATCCGGTGTGGAAGGCGCGCCTCAGGGATGGCCATACGGATGCCGGTTTTGCAGGTGAAGTGGGGCGGCGCATCGCTGCCATCCATGCCCATGCCGCCCTGCATCCCGCGCTGGCTGAAGCCTTCCCGACGGATGAGATTTTCCACGCCATCCGGCTGGAACCCTATCTGCTGGCAACCGCGCGGGCGCATCCGGATTTGGCGAGCGCGTTGGAAGACATCGCGGCCATCACGGCCCGCAGCAAGCGCACTTTGGTGCATGGCGATGTCAGCCCGAAGAATATCCTCTGCGCGCCGCAGGGGCCAGTGTTCCTGGATGCGGAATGCGCCTGGTGGGGTGATCCTGCTTTTGATCTCGCCTTTTGCCTCAATCATCTTTTACTGAAATGCCTTTGGACGCCGCGTGCCAGCGCCGGTTTCATGGCCTGCTTTGAAGCGCTCGTGGCGCGCTATCTGGCGGGCATCACCTGGGAAGCGGCGGATGCACTGGAAGCCCGCGCGGCGCGGCTTTTGCCGGGGCTTTTCCTGGCACGGGTGGACGGTAAGAGCCCGGTCGAATACCTGACAGGAGAACATGAGAAAAACCGCGTGCGCCGCGTGGCGCGCGCCTTATTGACCAGGCCCACGGATCGCTTGCTGGCGGTGCGCGCGGCCTGGGGGGAAGAAATCGGCGCATGAGCAGCTCCATCATCACCGCCATCCGAGGCCGTCGCGTTTGGGATAGCCGGGGCCGCCCGACCGTGGAGGCGGAAATCACCCTTTCAGGCGGTGCGACAGGCCGCGCCATCGCCCCCGCCGGCGCCAGTACGGGCAGCGGTGAAGCCTTGGACAAGCGCGATGGCGGCGTGGCCTTTGGCGGCTATGACGTGACCGCGGCGGTGGATGCGGTGAACCGCGAATTGGCCCCTGCCCTGCTGGGGATGGATGCGCGCGCGCAAGCTGCCCTGGATGCGCGGTTGATCGCGCGCGATGGCACGCCACAAAAAACGCGGCTTGGCGCCAATGCCACACTCGCCGTTTCCATGGCCGCCGCCCATGCAGCAGCGGCGGCGGCTGGTGTGCAGCTCTGGCGTTATTTGGGTGGCGATGCGCCGGATGTTTTGCCCTTGCCGCAAATCCAGATCTTGGGCGGCGGCGCCCATGCCGGGCGGCGCGTGGATATCCAGGATTTTCTGGTGATGTGCCCGGCTGCCTCCAGCTTTGCCGAGGCGTTGGATTGGACCGCCGAGGTCTATCGCGCCGCCGGCGCCATCATGAAGCAGCGCGGGCTGTTGCAGGGTGTGGCGGATGAAGGCGGCTGGTGGCCGGCCTTCACCGCCAATGAACAGGCCCTGGAAACCCTGGTGGCCGCGATTGAACAAGCGGGTTTCACGCCGGGGCGGCAAGTGGCGATTGCGCTCGACATCGCGGCGACGGATTTCGGCAAGGGCGGGCGCTACAAGCTTGGTCTGGAAGGGCGAGAGCTTGGCACGGATGAGATGATCCGCATGTTGCTCGGCTGGATCGCGGCCTATCCGATTGCCTCCATCGAAGACCCGCTGGCCGAGGATGATGCGGCGGGCTTTGCCGCCTTCACCCGCGAAGTGGGCGGGCGCATCCAGGTCGTGGGCGATGATTTTCTGGTGACGGATGCGGCGCGGGTGCGGCGTGCGGCGGCCATGGGTGCGGCCAATACCGTGCTGATCAAGCCAAACCAGCGCGGCACGCTGACGGAGACCAAAGCCGCCTGGGATGCGGCGCGGGAAGTCGGCTTCGCCGGCATTGTCAGCGCCCGGTCGGGCGAGACCGAGGATGTCACCATTGTCCACCTGGCCATGGGATGGGGTGTCGGCCAATTGAAGGTTGGGTCTTTTGCGCGGTCTGAACGTATGGCGAAATGGAATGAGGCGTTGCGCGTGGAAGAAAGCCTGGGCACCCGGGCGCGTTTTGCCGGTGGCGACTATCTCGGGCGCTCCCGGCCATGAAGGTGCTGCTGCATTATGATGCCGGGCCGGGGCTGGCGGCACAGTTGGCCGCCTTGCCCGGCCTTGATCTGACCATCTGCCCGGAAGCCGATACGGCACTTTACGCGCGCCTGCTGCCGGAGATTGAGGTAATCTGGCATGTGCTGCGCCCCATCACCGCCAACGATATCGCCGCCGCGCCGAAGCTGCGCTTGATCCAAAAAATCGGTGTGGGCGTGAATACGATTGACCTGGAAGCGGCCCGTGCGCGCGGCATTGCGGTGTGCAACCTGCCGGGCACGAATAGCCGGGCGGTGGCGGAAATGGCGCTTTTGTTGATGCTCGGCGCACTTCGACGCATTGCCCATTTCGATACTGAGACCCGCGCCGGGCGCGGCTGGTCCCAACCGCCGGCCCTGCAGGATCATCTGTTTGAACTTGCCGGGCGCAAGGTGGGCTTGGTTGGCTATGGCGCGGTGCCGAAGCTGCTTGCCCCCATCCTGCAGGCCATGGACTGTAAAATTTTGTATACGGCCCGCGCCCCAAAGCCTGAGGCGCTTGGGATGTTTCTTCCATTTGAAGCGCTTTTGGCGGAAGCCGATGTGGTTTCCCTCCATATCCCGGAAACGCCCGAAACGCGCGGCTTGCTCAATGGGGCGGCAATTGCCCGCATGAAGCCTGGCGCTGTGCTCGTGAATACCGCCCGTGGGGGCTTGGTGGATCAGGCAGCGTTGGCCGCGGCGCTGCGCTCAGGCCATTTGGCCGCGGCGGGGCTGGATGTTTTTGCAGTTGAGCCCTTGAATCCTGCCGACCCCTTGCTCGGCCTGCCCAATGTGGTGCTGGCGCCGCATGTCGCCTGGCTTTCCACCGGGACCTTCGCCCGGTCCTTCAGCATCGCAGCCGAGAATTGCCGGCGACTCGCCAGCGGAGAGGCGCTTTTGCACCGCGTAGCCTAAGGAAGCGGCAGCAGTTTCATCGCCCGCGCAAAACGCCCATCAGTTGAAAAGGCCTTACGAAATTCCCCCTTGCATTGAAATTCCTCGACATGAGCGTTTATTTTTTGGCACGGCACCCCGAAATCTTTCCAAAGTCTCTATCCTTCTGGTAACTTTTAGGGATGTCCAATTCCCTCGCCGATCTTGACCGCTTCCGATCGGATGCCTTTGAGCCGACGAATTTTCGTGACCGGGGCGCAACCGTCCCTTTCACGACGCCCCTCTTGCTCAATGCACGCATCCGTACTGCCGCTTCCGGGCGCGGTTTTGAAATGCTGGTGGCCAATCCCTCCGGGGGCCGAGGCGCGCTGATATTGCCGTGGTCGGCGATGGTGGAAATTTGTTCGCCGACCCTTTTCGATCGGCATTTGTGGGAAAGTCTTGGCACAAGCAGCGATATCTCGCCCATCGGCATCAGGCATGAGGCACAAAGACTGGCAACCTTGGGGCTTGCCGGGCGGCAAGCTGCCCTGGCCGCAAAGGATGCTCTGCGCAGGGAACAGGCAAGTCAGCGGTTGGTTCGCGGGATGCTGCTTAAAAGCCTGATCACCGTCACTGAAACAACAGACGAAGCCGCGACCCGCTCTGCTATGGAAGACGGCCCAGCTTTCGTGAAACGCGCCGAACGCGCCGTGGGGCGCGCGGCTGCTATCGCGAAAGTTGAACTGGCGGAATTCGCCGCTGATCTTGAAACACTCGCCGTGGCTTTGAGCGGCGCCCCCCCTGAACAGGGGGGTGAAGAGGCGCGACTGCGGCAAATGATGTCTGAACTCAAAAGAATGGCAGATGAGATTACCGATTGGGTAGCTGATGAACAGCAGGAAGCTGCGCATGTCATGGCCGCGAAGTTCGTGGTGGCAACGGCGCGTCAGACCCTGGAATGCGGCGATTTAGCCTTGGCGACTACGGATGCCCTGATCGCCGATCTTGGCGCCCGCATTCCGAAATGGCGCACCGAAAAGGATAGCATCTTCGAAAGCGCGCGTGGGCCCGATTGGGTATTTGATGGTTGGAAAACACCCATGGCGCTTTGGCAAGCGGCAGGCCCCAATCAGCGCCGCGCCGCCATATGGGAAATGGCCCTGATCGCGCCGATCCTGCCGCGAGAGGCGAAAATCTGGCTTGGCGAAAAAGCCGATTGGCGCGACACACCGCGGCGCATCACGCAGGTTGTACGCGAAAGATCGGATTGGCGTAGCGGCAATACGATGGAAATGGTGGCGCGTAACGAAAACCTGATCGGTCTTTCGATCGCCTTTGAAAACCGCATTTCGCCAATGGTGCTGCGGCGCGAAAAAATCACCATGTCGCGCAGGAAGGGCGCGGCGGCCGAAGGGCATAGCGACAGCACTATCCCCAACATCAATCGCCCCAAAGATCAGGCACCCAATGGCGGCAAAAATGATGCAAAGCCAAGTACCGGCAAGACCAACAAACTAAGCGAAACGCGCGCCTTGGGGGGCATGATCGAATCCTCTTCGGATCAGGCGCTTAACAAAATTGTCGCATTGGTGGATCGTATCGGCAATGCCGAAATGCATGAGCGGCTTCTTGGACCTTCCCTGCGGCGCCTGAGGCGCCTGCGCCCGCCCCGGCCTGCGAGCCTTATGCGCCTGCTGTTCATTCCGCTTGAGGGAGCCTTGATGGACCCGCTGCAATGGCGGCGCTCCGAAGGGCGGATCCCACGTTCTGCGCTTGCCCCGCTGCTGGCATCCGTTACCGAAAGGCTTGGACCCCAGATCGAAGCAGCAACGCTGCAGCTGCGCGGCGCCACCCTTGAAGATGGCAAGCTTATTGACCGCGTTGCTCGTCCGTTATGGCATGCGGCAGGTTCGGCGGTGCCGCGATTGGTGCATGATGCCGCGTGGTCGCGGATTGGACTTGGGCAGCCGGAATTTGAAGCCATCACCAGTCTTGCAGGCGCCCTATGGCGACATGCTGGCCCGTTATGGGATGGCATGCAGCAGGTTGCGGGGGAGTGCACGCCGGAAGCCCTGCGCGCCGCGTTGATCGGCCCGGCCAATGAGAACAATATCGTATTTGCCGCCGCCATGAATGCACTTCTCCAGCGCGCCACGCGACCTTCGGTCTTCGTTCCCCTGTTGCAGGATCTGCCGGCCACAACGCTGCCAATCGTTGAGGATATTCTGAACAAATGGGCTGGCGCCACCCTGCCCGAATTGCTGGAGGAGGATCTTGCGACTGGTGCGCGCCTTGCCCGAGAGATTGGCATCGTCATCATTGCACTTGAAGAATTGCCGCGCATTACGGCGAGAACCGATGCCAAGGAGCTTGTCGCCCATCGGCGCAATCTGGATCAATTCTGCCGCAACACCTATCGCGAGATTGTATCCGTGCACGTGATTCAAGCCTTGCTGGAATTGAAGCCGGATGATTTGGAAGGCATGGGCCATATTGAAAGCATGGCGCGGACCGCGCGCATGTTGGAAGAGACCGGCAGGCGTTTTGGTCCATCCAAACCCTATGAGGAACTTCAGGACGAATTCCGTACCAGGATGGAGAACCGACTGCAGGAGGAAACATCATCCGCCGCGACATCCATGGAAGTGGCACGCATCGGCGAAATCCTCATCGGGCAGGAAGCTGCCGACAGATTCGCCTCTCGAATCCGCCGACAAAGGCTGAGGAACCGGTGATGCCCCACCAAAGCTGCGCGGTCCGCACAAAGGCCGATGGTTTCCCCTGTTTGCAGGCAATTGAACGGCAAGCATCAGGGTACCACGCCCGGTGAGCACGCCTGCTCCCAAAGCCATGGCGCGCGAGGAAGCGCAATCGGCGCGGGAAGATGTTGCGTCTTTCGCCGCCCTTGGTGCGAGTGTTCCTTTCACGAGCCCAAGATTATTGGGCGCGCGGATCAGGTTGGAACCGAATGGCCGCGGCTTCGAACTCATCCTGGTCAATCCGGCGCAGACCAGGGGCAGTTACGTGATGCCCTGGCGCGCCCTGCCCGATATTGGCGCGCCCAGCCTGTTCGATCTGCGGCTTTGGCAAACCCTTTCACAATTGAAGGATATTCACCCAACCGCGATTCGCGGTGAAGCGCTGAAGGTCGCCAGCGAAGGCACCGCGGGGCGGCTGGTTGCGCAGGCGGCGCGTGAGGCGCTGGCCGGTGAACAGTCCAATCAGGCAAGGCTGATGGGCCAATTTCTGGCGCAGCTTGCCGGTGGGCCGCCGGCGAGCCTGCAGGCCGAGGCAACGCCAAGCACTGATGAACGACGCATTCAGACAGCGCAGCCACCGGCGCAACACCTCGATCCTGCGCTGATGGAATCGCTTGGATCACTGGCAGAAACGCTCACCTGCCTTTGCCCCTCCGGATTGGCCGAGAAGGCCCCCTTCATCCGCTTGAGGGAAGAAATCCTTGGCATGAGCGAGGCATTCAAGGCAGTTGCCGACAAGCGGGAGAGCGGCGATGAGGCCCCCATGCTGCGCTTTCTTTCGGAAGCCGCAGAGACTGTGCTGCATTATGTTGATCTCGCCTGGGCTGAAACTGAAGCGCGCCTTGGCGATATGGTGGAGCTTTTGTCGCGCCCCAGAATCAATGCGGCCAAAATCCTTGAAAGAGCACGGCGCGTTGAATGGCTGCTCGATGGCTGGGCGATATTGGTAGCACTTTGGCATCGAACGCCGCATGATCTCCGCCACGTGATTGCCTGGGATATGGCAGCTTTGCTCCCACCTATCCCGCGTGAGGTGCATGACTGGTTCGCGGCTGAGAAGACGAAGAAAGCACCAGAAAGACTGACGCGGATCATTTCCCAGGGCACCGATTGGCGCACCGGACGCAATATTGAAATCACCGCCCGCAATGAAGGCCTGATTGGCTTCACCCTCAATTATGAAAATCGCATGAGCGGGGCTGGGCTACAGCCTGGCGTGGGAAAACGGCGCATTCGGATCAACAAGTATTCGGGCGATGGCACGAAAAGGTCTGCAGGCGGCGAATTCCAGGATGGCATAAGGAAGCAGGCGCCTGGTGATGGCGCCAAAGTGGACGGCTTGGCCGCCAATCTCAGCACTGCCAGTGACGAAAACATCTTGCGCATCATGGCGATGATTGATCGCCTGCCGGATCGTTCGCAGCTTGATGCAGTGCTGAACGATATTCGGCCAAGGCTGGCGCAGCTGCGCCCGCCGCGCCCCCTTACCATGATGCGGCTGCTTTTCCTGCCGCTATCAGGCGCCCTGGTGGATCGGGCCGCCTGGCGCCAGGATCCGGCCACCATTCCAAGGGCTGCGCTCAGGCCGATCTTCACACTGCTTCGTGATCTGCGCAACGGCCCCTTGACCGAGGCGGAAACAGCGCCGCCGCAAGCGCTGTTCACGGACCTTGATCTTGTGGAAAACCTGGGGCGCCCCGTTTGGGAGGCCGCCGCGCGCTTATGCGAAAAAGTCACGCCGGGTTCCCGATGGGCCGATGCGGGTTTCACGCCCGAAGATTTCCGCACCATGACGCGCCTTGCTGCCGGTGTTTGGCGCCATGCCGGTCCCATTTGGGGTGTTCTTCGTCAGGGTGTGGCGCCTGTTTCGGCCGATATGCTGCGCTCCGCCCTGTCCGGGCCAGCCGGGGAAGGGCCTGATGTATTTCGTGTGGCTTTCAAGACCTTGCTCTTGGAATCGGGCAATGTCGCCAATTTCAGCGCGCTCACCTCAGGCATGCCGCCAGGTGTCTCGGAAATAGTCATTCAATCCCTGGAAGAATGGATTGAAACCGCGCTGCCAAGGCTTGCCGAACAGGACTGGATCGAAGCAACCAACCGGGCCGAGGAAATTGGCAAGACCTTGGAAGCGCTTGGCCTGACGCCCTATTTCCAAATCCCACGCAGACGTCAGCAGCTATCCTCATTCTTTTGGCGGCTTGAGGAGCATTGTCGGGAAATAATTCGCGAAATCATCGATGAGGAAATTCTGCCCGCACTCACCCCAAACGCCGAACCCTATTCCGATAGCCGTTTTCTCGCCGTTGAAAGTCATGCACGGGCAGCGCGACGGCTTGAAATTCTTGGCCGACATTTCGGCAATGATCCCGCCTATGGTGAAAACCAGCAGCGCCTGGCAAGGGCCTTTGGCGCCGCAGAAAAGGTAAAGTCGGATCTGGGCATAACCGCGACCGATCTGGCGCGACTCGGTGAAATCCTGCTGGGCCGACAAGACATTTCCTGAATGTAAATGTTTTGGCTTTGACGTTTCGTCTTATCCATCACCTTCGATCAGCCACTCATCACGCCCCCGTTGCGTATTTCTTAAGCATTTCATGCAAAAAATCCGGGTGTGTCGACAAACCCTGCATATGACTTTCAACGTCTAAGCCCGAACCTCTATGAGCCGGCGACCTTCACCGAGCGTGGGGTGAATGTGCCCTTCACAACACCCATTCTGCTTGGTGCGCGCGCGAGGCCTCAGCAAGAGAGAGAAGGCCTTGAAGTATTGATCCCAAATCCTTCAGGCGGAGAGGGGGTCTATATCATGCCATGGGCCTCCATCCCCGAAATCTGCACCCCAACGCTGCATGATCGCAGGCTTTGGCATCTGCTGCGCGATGAGGCCATTCTGACACCAGCAATCGTTCGGGAAGCAGCCGAAACTGCGGCACTTGAGGGCCATGCCGGGCGCGCGGCCATGATGGCGGTTAATCAGGCACGCCAGGCACGCGAAGACCGTGCCAAGCGTATCAATTTTGGATTGTTGCTGGGACTCATCAAACAAATGGAAGGGCCAAGCCCTGGTCGTCCGGCACCGGAAATGGATGACCCGCGCCAAGTTGCCATTCGCGGCCAACGAGCGGTGATGGCCTGTGCGCAACAGCTACGCATGACGACCGAAGCCGTGGCCGCCGCGCTTGAGGAATTGGCCCGGGCTTTCAACGGCTTTGGTATGCCCCAAGACAATGATCTGGCCCCTTCCCGCCGGGTGATTTCGGAACTTCAATCCCTTGCGGCCTCCATGGAAATATGGCGGGGCGATCTGCCGGCGCATCTGGATTCGGGTTCAGCCGTTTTGGTTGGGCAGTCGCTTCAGTTGACCCTTGAAGGCTCGCTCAAGGCAGCCGAGCAATTTGACGCGCTGATGTGCGATACCTACGCGGCCATTCAGGCATGGCATCGGGACAGGCCGGATATTCTCCAGGAATTGTCGCGGCTTGATTGGTTGCTGGATGGGTGGGAGGCGATTCTCGGCATCTGGAATGCAGCCAATGTTACTGACAGGGGCGCCGCCATGATGGAAATGGCGATGCTCGCGCCAATCCTGCCGAGGGAGATCATCGGATGGCTCGGCTGCGCGCCTGACATTGTGCAGGAAAGGCGCAAGGTCAAGATCGTCCGCCAATTTGAGGATTGGCGGAGCGGGCGCGTGATTGACATGATTGCACGCAATGAAAACCTGGCCTTCAGTGCGGGCAAGTCACGCGGCAAACCCATCATCATCAAGAAAGCGAGCGTCGCCCGCCCCGCGAACAACAATACGAAAACTGGTCTCAGGCAGGCGGCGGCCAAGGTGAATGATACTGGGGGCAAGGATTCCGGGCGGGGAAGGAATCAATTCGCTGAAACACGTCACTTGATACATGCCTTGGCGTCCGCGTCGGATATGGCGCTGGCACAGGTCATCGAAATCCTTGACCGTCTGCCCGATCGTTCCGAAGCTGATCGCCTGCTTGATGCGGCGCGCCCCAGGCTTAGGCAGATCAGGCCATCGCGCAGCCTGCAATTTACCCGCCTGCTGTTTCTGCCCCTCGATGGGGCCATTTCAGATAATCGGGATTGGCAAAAGGGCGATGCCAGGCTGCCACGCAGCGCATTGCCTGCGATAGCCGAGGCCGTGCGCCTGGCCATGGGCGCAGAAGCTGAACGGCTTGAAGCTTCCTTCAATGGCAAATTCTTTCATGATGCCGCCGCGGTTGATCATGCCGGCCGCCTTCTTTGGGGTGCCGCCGCACGCCTTGCGCCAGACCTCAAGCCAGGTCCCCGCTGGGAACGCACGGGCCTGCGCGGGGATGATTTTATGCCCTTGGTCCAGCTTGCCGCAGGTCTTTGGCAGCATGCGGGCCCGCTTTGGGCGGCCATTCAGCTTGCCGGCTGGGGACCGCCGGATGAAGCGGTGCGCGCCGCGCTTTCCCCCATGGCTGGCGAGAATTCGCCCGCCTTTGGCATGGCGCTGGCAACCTTGATGCAAAAGGCAACAAGCCCGGGTCAGGTCGCCAGGGAAGCGGCCAGATTGTCCGACAAGGCGGGCATCATCGCCGATGCGGCGGTGGATGATTGGCTGGAAAGGGCGCGGGTTCAATTGCCGAGCGAGGATCTCATCACCGCCGCAGGCTTTGCCGAATCCTTTGGCAGAGCCTTTCAGGATCTGGAAAACGCGCCTGCCACCCGCAATCCGCTCCGAGGCGCGCGTTTGGTGCAATTGCGCCAGGAAGCAGAGGTGACCTGCCGGCTCGCTTATGAAGAAGGGCTGGAGACCCACATCCTCCGGCGATTGCCGAACTTCTGCGTCTCAGCCACGCCGGAACTCATCCTTGCCATGGAAGCCCAGGCCCGTGCCCTGCGTCGCATCGAAAACATTGGACGCCGCTACGGAACTGATCACGGCTATGATGGCACCGGCAGACGCGTTGCGGCCGCACTTGAAACCGCAAGGCAAGCCCTTGAACCGGGCGGCATGACCAAGCTTGACTTGGCGCGACTCGCAGAAATCCTGCTTGGGCCGGAAGCGGCGCTCGGCTTTCTTGGCTGATCCCTGGGCGGGCCGGACCGGCCCCTGCCCTGCAACAGCGCTCGGTCGGGGTCCCATATCGCCTAGGTTCAATTGATGTGATAAGAAACTTCGTCCCCTATCTGTTTTCCCATGACCAAAGGCAATGTCAGAAAGCCGCGACCCCATAGGCACAGACGCCGGTCGGCGAAACGAACCTGACACCGCTGGCTTTGCGGAAAGGGGCGCCGTTGTGCCCTTCACGACGCCGCAATTATTCGGCGCCTTGCTCAGCCGCGCCCGACCAGGTGCCGAGGAAGAATTAACGCTGCCTAATTTTTCCGGGCAGTCGGGCCAGATTACCCTTTCAGGGACACAGTTGCTCCACACACCGGGTCTTACAGCGCATGACTGGGTGCTATGGCAGAAGCTTAAGGCCATCCCTCAATTTTCACCGGAAAAGCTGCGTGAAGCGTTGATCAACACCGCCGCCGAGGGTTGGCGCGGGCGGGCGGCCATGGCTTGGGCCGAGGACCAGAAGGCCACGGATTCCACCGCATCACGCCGCATGTTCTTTCTGCTGCTGACCGATCTGATTCGCCGCACCGAATTGCCGGCTGAGGCCAAAGTGCCGCCAGAGCAGGAAAGCCTGATCTATCTGCGCCCGCGCATCGGCAAGGCCGTGGCGCGTATTGCCAAGCGCTATTCCATGACCACCGAAGCGGTCGAAGCCGCCGTCGAAGCCCTGGCAAACCTGTTCATGCCGCTCGGCAAACGCGATGACGCCGTCACAGGCCGTACCCGCAGCGCGCTGGCCGAATTGGAGTCCTTCACCAGGGAGATTGACCAATGGCTCGCCCCACGCCGCGACAATGCGCGCGGGGTCAGGGCGGAATTCGTGCTCCGCAAAGCGAAGCTCTCTTGGATATGTGCACGGGCTGCGATCAATGAACTTGATCGGGTGCTGGAAGATACCACCATCTTGCTTCGTGCCTGGCAGCGCGATCAGGCATCGGTACTGCGCCGCGCGTCCCGCCCCTTGTGGTTGCTGGACGGCTGGGACCTGATCATTGCCTTGTGGCGCCAATCCGCGCCATCCGACAGGGAAGCATCATTCTGGGAAATGAGCCATTTGGTGCCGCATCTCCCGAAGGAGGTCGAAGGCTGGAGTGGCTTCCCCGAAGGCGCCAGCAAAGACCGCAAGGAAAGGGCAACCAGCATCAAGGGCGTAGACTGGCGGCGTTTCCGCCCGATGGAATTCATCGCCCGCAATGAAACACTTCTGACCGGGACACATGGCACAAGCCTTGCCGCTGAAGCGAAGAAGCTGCGTGAAGCCTATCTGGTGCAATCCACACGCTCCCTCACCCAGGCTGGGCATGACGGCAATGATGGTGCGGACGCGCTTTCGCGCATTTCCAAAAGAACTTCCCTTGCGTCTGACGCTGTCTTGCAACAGGTTGTTGCCGTTCTTGAAGCCGTACCTTCGCGTACCGTGCTTGACCCCATTATCGAAGCGGCGCGCCCAAGGCTGAAGCTATTGCGGCCACCACGGCCCATTACCTTCGCGCGCATCCTTTTCATGCCCTTCGATGGCGCCGTGGTGCCGTTGCAGGAATGGGGCGGCAATAGTGCCAAGTTTCCGCGCCCCGCATTGCAGCCCATCGCGGATGCGATCCGCGAAGCCATGGGCAGTGAAGCCCAACAGATTTCCGCTAATCTTGGCGGTCGCAATTTCTTTGATGTCTTGCAGGTGGATGCCGCGGGCAGGACAATCTGGGCTGAAGCGGCGCGCCTTGCACCGACCTTGGCCCTGCCGAATGGCATCCCGAATGCTGGGCTCAATGCAGCCCAATGCCAGGAACTGCTTGCTGTCGCCGCTGCCATTTGGCGCCACGCAGAACCGATCTGGGAAGCGAAGCTGGCCGCCTTTTCTGGGCCATCACCTGAATTGGTGATTGGCGCGCTCAAGGGGCCCGCGCAGGAAAGCCAGGCCGTTTTCAGCCTGGCGCTGACCAGCCTTTTGCATCGCGCCCAGAGCCCAGGTTCCGTACTGGCTACAGCGGCGCGGCTTTCGCCCATCGCCGGCAATATCGCCGATGCCAAGCTGGCTGAATTGCAGCGGGAGCCATTGCAGAGCCTACCCGTCGATGATGCGGTGCGCGCAGCCCATCTGGCTGAGGAATATGTGACGCTTCTCAAGGAATTGGAAAACGCGCCCGCCGGCTACATCAAGGACCGCCGAACGGTCATCCGCCCGCTTCTGGACAATCTTGCCAAATTGATCTCGGAGACCACGAAAAAGATTTATGATCGCCAATTCCTGCCGGCGCTGCAGGATCCCAATGCCAAGCGCCGGGCAGCGGCGGTGCTGAACATCGAATACCTCGCGCGGGCGCTTCGGCGCCTGGAAGATGCGGGGCGTCGCGCCGGGGCTTTTGAAGCCTTTGACAGGCTGCGCCTTGCCTATGCACAGAAATTGAAGGCCTGTCTGGACGCGCTTGATGGCGGCGGCCTGCAACGCCATGACATCATCAGGCTTGCCGAAATCCTGCTGGGTACCGAAAAGGCAATGGCTTTGGCGGCACCGCCGCCCAAGACCTCTCCGCGCACATAGCGCCTATCGCGCGCGTGAAAGTGAACAGAGGGCTCTCTCAGGCGCATGGGCTGACCCGCAGCCTCGGGGGTTTCCTCCTTCCCGGCTCTGGGTCATGATCGTGTGACCTGCAACTCCCATCCCAGGAATGCGCCATGGCTCTCCGCTGCGATATGATCATCCGCGATGCGACCATCATTGATGGCACCGGCGCCGCCAGCCGGCGCGGCGATATCGGTGTTTCGGGCGATCGCATCGTGGCGGTGGGTGACCTTGGCGGCGCCAGCGCGGACCGCGAGGTAATGGCCGGCGGCAAGGCAGTCGCACCTGGCTTCATTGATAGCCACACGCATGATGACCGCGCGGTGCTGTGCGGGCCCGCCTGCATGACCTGCAAGATCAGCCAGGGGGTCACCACGGTTGTTGTCGGCAATTGCGGCGTCAGCCTTTCGCCCGCGCGCTTCACCAAGCGCCCGCCGCCGCCGCTTGACCTGATTGGCGAAGATGGCTGGTGGCGCTTCGACAGTTTCGGCGATTACGCGCATGAACTGAAGAAGCAGGGCTCGGAGGTGAATACCTATGCGCTGGTAGGCCATCAGACCATGCGGGTTGAGGTGATGGATGGCGATGTGATGCGCGTTGCCAATGATGCCGAGATTGAACGTATGCGGCTGCGCGTAAAGCAATCGCTGGCCGAAGGTGCATCGGGCTTTTCGACCGGGCTTTACTATCCGCTGAATATGCACGCCACCACGGAAGAAGTGATCGCGGTCGCCGAACCTTTGCGCGCCTATGGCGGCATTTACGTCACACACATGCGCGATGAAGCTGACCGCGTTTGCGCTTCCATCGAGGAAACGCTGAAGATCGGTGATCGTGTCGGCTGCCCGGTCTGGATCAGCCACCATAAATGCTCGATGCCGGAAAATTACGGGCGATCCAATCAGACACTTGCGCTGATTGATGCTTATGGGCAAAGCCAGGAAGTCTGCTTTGACGTCTATCCCTATCCGGCGGGGTCCACCGTGCTGATGCCGGACCGGCTGCGTGATGATGTGAAGGTGATGATCACCTGGTCCATCCCGCATCCCGAGATGGCCGGCAAATATCTGTCTGACATCGCACGCGGCTGGAATACGGATATCCGCATGGCCGCCGAACGCCTGCTGCCGGCCGGGCAAATCACCTTCCAGATGGATGAGGCTGATGTGCGCCGCATCATGGCGCATCCGATGTCGGTGATCGGTTCGGATGGCATTCCGCATGATGCGCATCCACATCCGCGGCTTTGGGGCACTTTTCCGCGCGTGCTGGGGCTTTATGCGCGGGAATTGCGCCTGTTCAGCCTGGAAACCGCCGTCCATAAAATGACCGGGCGCCCTGCGGCGGTGTTTGGCATGGTGGATCGCGGCGTGATCCGCGAAGGCGCCTATGCGGATTTGGTAATGTTCGATCCGGAGACGGTGATTGACCGCGCCACTTTTGAGAAACCGAAGCAGGAAAGCGCAGGGATCGAGGAAGTCTGGGCCAATGGCGTTTCCACCTTTGTCGCCGGCAAGGG
Organism: Roseomonas sp.; assembly: GCA_020249825.1. GTDB lineage: Bacteria > Pseudomonadota > Alphaproteobacteria > Acetobacterales > Acetobacteraceae > Neoroseomonas. The sequence goes on along the minus strand of JADCEX010000124.1, from coordinate 2,373 downwards.
CGCCACGGGGGAAAAGCCGGGCCGTCTGGTCACGCGTGGGCGGGCCTGATCAGTTCCTGCGCCAGCGCCAATCCGCCCAGGCCACGACCAGCCCGGCAAGGGTCAGTAGCAGCCCCGCCGCAAATACCGCGGCGTGGCTTTCATCGGTGGCACGAAACAGCGCCGCCAGGGCAAAGCCCGATAAAGCCTGGGCAATCGCGAAGCCTGCCGTCACCCGCACCCAAATCACGCCGGCCAAGGCCCCCGCCCTCTCCCGCGCGGCTGCCAAAGCAACGGTGGTAATGCCCAGCGCTGCAAGGCCCGAAACCAAGCCGAGTGGCACCAGCACCCAAAGCGCCTGAGGCAGGGCAAGTGCCAAAGCCACGGTCTGGATCACCATCCAGATGAAAATGGCAAAACGCCCGCCCCAACGCTCCACCGCGCGGCCGCCCAGCAAGGCGCCGCTGATGCAGCCCAGGCCAAACAGCACCCACATGCCCGCGCCCAATTCCACCCCAAGCCCCCTGCCCCGCGCCGCGAGGTCCGAAAGGTAGAGCATTGGCGGCACCAACCCCGCGCCCGAAAGCGCATAGGCGATGATGATGCCATAGGCCGGCGGGGCACGGCCTTCCGGGGCGGTTTCCGCAACCGGCGGGCGTGGCCAATGCGGGCGCATGACCAGCCACAAGATCAGCGCAACGCCAGCGAGCCCAAGCCAAGCCGCCGCCACCCCGCCTTGCAGCATTACCGGCACCAGCAACGCACCCAGCGTAATACCGCCACCGACGCCAAACAGCACCAGCCCGCCTGCGCGGCCGCGGCGTTCCGGGGGTGTAACCGCCTGCACCGAAGGTCCGGCGAGGCCCATCAACATGCCGCCCGAAATCCCCGCCAGACAGCGCCAAAAGCCGAGCCAAGCCAGCCCGCCATGCCAAGCACAGGCCGCGAAAGCCAGCACCGCCATCGCCATGCCCACATCCAAGGCGCGCGGCACGGAAACGCGCCGCGCCAGCGCCCGCACGCCACCAACGCCGATCAAATACCCCGTGAGGTTAAGGGCACCGAGCAAACCCGCTTCCGCCCCATCCACCCACCCAGCCGCAACCATCGCCGGAAACAGCGGCACATAGGCAAAGCGCGCAAGGCCGATCCCGGTGCAGGTTGCCGCCGTGCCGGAAAGCGCGGTGAGTGTGGCGGGTGTCACGCCGGCACATCAGGTCGCCGCGCCATCCACCCTGCTGCCTGTTCATAGGCGTGCGCAATGCGCAGCAGCATGGCTTCCCCGTAACTCCGCCCAATCAATTGCAGCCCAAGCGGCAGGCCGGAAGCGCCAAAACCGCAAGGCAAGGCAAGGCCCGGATGGCCTGTCGCGTTGAAAGGCCCGGTGATGGGATGGGATCGGCGGAACGGCCCCTCATCCACATCCACCACGCGCGGCGCGGCGGTGGGATTGCCCGCGCATAAAATCGCATCGCAACCAGCCAGAACCGCATCCACCTCAGCCGTGATGATCCGCCGCAGGCGCTGCGCCTGGACATATTCACCGCCCGTGACGAATGCGCCCATCATCAGGCGTTCGCGCGTGACACGGCCATAATCCTGCGGGCGAGCACGCAGCCATTCGCCATGAATGGCGAAACCCTCAGCCAGCAAGATGGTTTGAATGCAGGCATCCATGCGCTGCTTGCTGGGCAGCACCACATCAACAATCTTGGCTCCCAAAGCGCGCCATTGCTCAGCCGCCGCATCCACGGCTGCCATCATTTCCGCATCAACGCCCGCTTCAATATCGTAAGCGCGCGCCCGCCCGATGGTCAGCCCTGCGACACCCTTGCGCAAATCAGCGCTGTAATCAGGCACGGCTTCACGCGCTGAGCCTGGGTCGCCCGGATCATGGCCGGCCAGCACCTGCATCGCCAAGGCGCAATCTTCCACCGTGCGGGTCAGCGGCCCGGCATGATCCAGCGTGAAGGAAAGCGGCACCACGCCGCGCCGGCTGATCACGCCATAGGTCGCCTTCATCCCCACCACGCCGCAAAACGTGGCCGGCAAGCGGATGGAACCGCCGGTATCGCTGCCCATGGCAAGCCCGACCATGCCGGAAGCGACCGCAACGCCGGAACCGCTGCTGGACCCGCCGGCGAAATGCGCCGTGTTCCAGGGGTTTTTTGCATTCGGAAAGGGCAGCACGTCTGTCGGCCCGCCACGGGCGAATTCATGCGTCGAAAGCTTACCCAGCAACACCATCCCCGCCGCTTCCAGCTTGGCGGTGGTGGTCGCGTCCTCCTTCGCAACATTATCAATCAACAGCTTGGAATGCGCTGTGGTGCGCACCCCGGCGACATCATAGATATCCTTGAGCGCATAAGGAATGCCATGCAGTGGCCCGCGCCT
>JADCEX010000123.1 GCA_020249825.1 Roseomonas sp. | reverse complement strand
CGGCGTTGGCTTCATTGCGGATATCAAGGGCCGAAAGTCGAATGATATCAACCGCCAACGCCTGCAAATCCTGGTCAATCTGGACCATCGCGGCGCGGTGGGCGCTGACCCGCTGATGGGGGATGGCGCGGGCTGCCTGATCCAGATGCCCGATAAGCTGCTGCGCCATTGGGCCGAAAGCCAGGGCAAGACCCTGCCGGCGCCGGGCCGCTATTCGGTCGCCATGTGCTTCCTGCCGCAGGATGAGGCTTCCCGCGCGGTCGCGATCCAGAGCATTGAAGGCTATGTGACTGCCGAACGGCAGACCCTGCTGGGCTGGCGCGATGTGCCGACCACTTTGGATGGCCTCGGCAAGGCGGTGATTGCCAGCATGCCGGTGATCCGCCAGGCGATCATCGCGGCCAGCGACAGCATCAAGGATCAGGACGCGTTTGAACGCAAAATCCTGACCATCCGCAAGCAGGCGCTGAATAAGTTCCGCGAATTGGCCGCCGCCAAGGGGCTGCCGGCGAATGCTGACCTTTACATGCCGTCCTTCTCCACGCGCACCGTAGTCTATAAGGGGCTATTGCTCGCGGGGCAGGTTGGCAGCTTCTATGATGATCTGCGTAACCCGCTGACGGAAAGCGCGCTTGCCTTGGTGCATCAGCGCTTTTCAACCAATACCTTCCCATCCTGGAAGCTTGCGCATCCCTATCGCTTCCTTGCGCATAATGGCGAAATCAACACCGTGCGCGGCAATGTGAATTGGATGTATGCGCGGCGCGGTGCCATGTCCTCACCCTTGTTGGGGCCGGATTTGGACAAGATGTGGCCGCTGATACCGCATGGCCAATCGGATACCGCCTGCATTGACAATGCCTTGGAAATTCTGGTGGCCGGCGGCTATTCGCTTTCGCATGCGATGATGATGCTGATCCCGGAAGCCTGGGCGGGCAATCCGCTGATGGACCCGGAACGGCGCGCTTTCTATGAATATCACGCCGCACTGATGGAGCCCTGGGATGGGCCGGCAGCGATTGCCTTCACCGATGGCCGCCAGATTGGCGCGACGTTGGATCGCAATGGCCTGCGCCCGGCGCGCTATATCATCACCCATGATGACAAGGTGGTATTGGCATCCGAAGTGGGCGTGCTGCCAATCCCCGAGGAAAGCATTCGCCACAAATGGCGCCTGCAACCTGGCCGCATGCTGCTGATTGATCTCGATGCCGGGCGCATCATTGATGATGCTGAAATCAAGCAAAAGCTGGCCAGCGAACACCCCTATGCCGAATGGCTGAAGAACACGCAGTTCAAGCTGGAAGAATTGCCCGGCGTGCCAGCGGAAATGCCGATGGAGCGCACGCAGGATGCCAAGGGCTTGCTGCGCGACCAGCAGGCTTTCGGCTATACGCAGGAAGACCTGAACTTCTTCCTGGAGCCCATGGGGCGTGAGGGTGATGACCCGGTGGGGTCCATGGGGACCGATACGCCGCTTGCGGTGCTATCCAATAAATCCAAGCTACTGTTCCATTACTTCAAGCAAAATTTCGCGCAGGTCACCAATCCGCCGATTGACCCGATCCGCGAGGAATTGGTGATGTCGCTGGTGTCCATGATCGGGCCACGGCCTAATCTGCTGGGGCGCCAGGCCGGGCATCACTACCGCCTGGAAGTGGCGCAGCCGATCCTGACCAATGAGGATCTGGCGAAGATCAGGGGCATTAAGGCGCTGGCTGGCGATGCCTTCCGCACGCAGACGCTGGATGCCACCTGGCCCGCCAAGGATGGCGCGGATGGGTTGGCGCCGGCTTTGGAGAAATTGTGTTCTGCCGCGACTGAAGCGGTGCTGGCTGGGCATAACATTCTGGTGCTGTCTGATCGTGCGGTATCGGCTGATCGCATCGCGATTCCATCACTATTGGCGACAGCGGCGGTGCATCATCATCTGATCCGCCAAGGCTTGCGGACTTCCACCGGCCTTGTCGTGGAAACCGGTGAGGCACGGCAGGTGCATCATTTCTGCGTGCTCGCTGGCTATGGCGCGGAAGCGGTGAACCCCTATCTTGCCTTTGAGACCCTGGAACAAATCCGCCAGCGTGTGGATATGAAGCTGAAGCCTTATGAGGTGCAGAAGAACTTCATCAAGGCTGTCGGCAAGGGCGTGATGAAGGTGATGTCCAAGATGGGCATCAGCACCTATCAATCCTATTGCGGCGCGCAAATCTTCGATGCGGTTGGGCTTTCGACCAGCTTTGTGGAGAAATACTTCACCGGCACCGCGACCACGATTGAAGGTGCCGGCATTGCCGAAATTGCGGCGGAAGCCGTGCAGCGCCATCAGGCGGCCTTTGGTGACAACCCGATCTATCGCGATTTGTTGGATGTGGGCGGTGATTACGCGCTGCGCCTGCGTGGCGAAGATCACGCCTGGACGCCAGAGAGCGTTTCCAATCTGCAGCACGCTGTGCGCGGCAATTCAGCGGATCGCTACAAGGATTTTGCGAAAACCATCAATGACCAAAGCCGCCGCTTGCTGACTATTCGCGGCCTGATGGAATTCAAATTCGCCGAACAGCCTATCCCGCTTGAGGAAGTCGAGCCGGCTAATGAGATCGTTAAGCGCTTCGCCACGGGTGCGATGAGCTTCGGTTCCATCAGCCGCGAAGCGCATACCACGCTGGCGATTGCCATGAACCGCATCGGTGGCCGTTCCAATACCGGCGAGGGTGGTGAGGAAGCGGATCGCTTCACGCCCATGCCAAATGGCGATTCCATGCGCTCCGCCATCAAGCAGGTGGCGTCTGGCCGTTTTGGCGTGACGGCGGAATATCTGGTCAATGCCGATGATATCCAGATCAAGATGGCGCAGGGTGCGAAGCCTGGTGAAGGTGGGCAGTTGCCGGGCCATAAGGTGGATAAGAATATCGCACGCGTGCGGCATTCCACGCCGGGCGTCGGGCTGATTTCACCGCCGCCGCATCACGATATTTATTCGATTGAGGATTTGGCGCAGCTCATTCATGATCTGAAAAACGTGAATAAGCGCGCGCGGATTTCCGTGAAGCTCGTCTCAGAAGTGGGTGTTGGCACGGTCGCCGCCGGCGTTTCCAAGGCGCGGGCGGATCATGTGACGATTTCTGGCTATGAGGGCGGCACGGGGGCTTCGCCACTGACATCCCTGACGCATGCGGGTTCGCCCTGGGAGATTGGGCTGGCCGAGACGCAGCAAACACTCGTGCTGAATGGTCTGCGTGGGCGTATTGCCGTGCAGGTGGATGGCGGTTTGCGCACCGGGCGCGATGTGGTGATTGGCGCGCTGCTTGGGGCGGATGAATTCGGCTTCGCCACCGCGCCGCTGATCGCCGCTGGCTGTGTGATGATGCGCAAGTGCCATTTGAACACCTGCCCGGTTGGCATCGCAACACAAGACCCGGTGCTGCGCGCGCGCTTCACCGGCATGCCCGAACATGTGATCAATTACTTCTTCTTCGTTGCTGAAGAAATGCGCGAATTGATGGCGCAGCTTGGCTTCCGCACGGTGGATGACATGGTGGGGCGTGTGGATCGGCTGAACATGCGCCCCGCGATTGATCATTGGAAGGCGAAGGGTGTTGATCTTTCCCGCATTCTCTATCAGCCGAAGCTGGTGGAAGGTGCGGCGATCCATCAATGCGAAAGCCAGGATCATGGATTGGATCACATCCTGGATGTTGATCTGATCGCGGCCAGCAAGGATGCGCTGGAAAAGCAGCAGCCGGTGCGTATTGAACGGGCCATCAGCAACCTCAACCGCACCACGGGCGCGATGCTTTCCGGTGAGGTGGCGAAGCGTTACGGCCATGCCGGCTTGCCGGAAGACACCATCAGCATTGCCTTCAAGGGCACGGCGGGGGGCAGCTTTGGCGCGTTTCTCGCGCGCGGTGTCTCCCTGGAATTGACCGGGGATGCGAATGATTACGTGGGTAAGGGGCTATCCGGTGGTCGCATCGCGGTGAAGCCGCCCGCCGGGGTGAACCGTGATCCTTCGGCCAATATCATTGTTGGCAATACCGTGCTTTATGGCGCGATTGCCGGTGAGGCCTATTTCGAAGGTGTCGCCGGTGAGCGTTTTGCCGTGCGTAATTCCGGCGCGGTGACGGTGGTGGAAGGCTGCGGCGATCATGGCTGCGAATACATGACCGGCGGCGTGGTGGTGGTGCTGGGTGCCACGGGGCGGAATTTCGCCGCCGGCATGTCGGGTGGCATTGCCTATGTTTACGATGTCAACGGCAATTTCCGTGATATGTGCAACACCAGCATCGTGGACCTTGAAGCGATTGGCCCCGCCGATACCAGCGAGGACGGCAGGCCGAAGCAGCGCGCCCCATCCGCCTTTGATAATGGTATGGGCGATATGCTGCGCTTCGATGCTGAGCGTTTGCGCATTCTGGTGGAGCGTCATTTGCTGATGACAGGCAGCGCGCGTGCCCGTGCGCTTCTGGAAGATTGGGACAATGCGCTGCCGCGCTTCGTGAAGGTGATGCCGCGGGATTACCGCCGCGCCTTGCTCGACCTGAAGGCCGAGCAAGCGGGCGGTGTCGCGGTTGCGGCCGAATAAGCCGCAAGGAGGAATAGCGTTATGGGTAAGGCAACTGGCTTTCTTGAATTCGAACGCACTGATCGCGGCTATATCAAGCCCGAGGAGCGCCTCAAGAATTACAAGGAATATGTGACGCCTCTGCCGGAGGCGGAGCTGACCAAACAGGCGGCGCGCTGCATGAATTGCGGCATTCCGTATTGCCATAATGGCTGCCCCGTCAACAACATGATCCCGGATTGGAATGATCTGGTCTATCGGGATCAATGGCAGGCAGCGCTGGAAACGCTCCATTCTACCAACAACTTCCCGGAATTCACCGGTCGCATTTGCCCTGCGCCTTGTGAGGCAAGCTGCACGCTGAACCTGACCGAAGCGCCGGTCACCATCAAATCCATCGAATGCGCGATTGTGGATCGCGGCTGGGAAGAAGGCTGGATCAAGCCGCAAATCCCGGCGCGCAAAACCGGCAAGCGCGTGGCCGTGGTGGGCAGCGGCCCGGCGGGGCTGGCGGCGGCGCAGCAATTGGCGCGGGTTGGTCATGCGGTCACGCTGTTTGAAAAGCATGACCGCATCGGCGGTTTGCTGCGCTACGG
>JADCEX010000122.1 GCA_020249825.1 Roseomonas sp. | reverse complement strand
TCCCGCCCGATCCGCGGCATTCACCGCAGCGAAGGCTGGACCCCTGAGATGATCGAAGAATATGCGCTGCCCGCGCTGAAGCAGGCCTTTTCGCCGCTTGAGCGTTCCGGCGATGTCTTCTGCTGGGACCCGGTCTGAAGCGCTTTATCACCGCTGCGCTGGCGCTGCTCGTCCTGGTATCAGGGCGTGCAGCCGCCACGGCGTCAGAGATTTTGGCGACGGCGCAGCGCCTGCCGCCAAGCGGCGCCCTGGAAGCGATTGATGCGGCGGCGGAATGTGCCTTCGCGCCCCATGCGCGCCATCTTGGGCCATTGCCGGCCAGGCTTGTTTGGTCTCGTCCGGCGGCAGTGGTGATCTTTGCTGGGCTGGATGGCGTGCCGGAAGGGGACCGCGCCGTGCTGGTCCGCCCCACGCGGGAATTGTTGGCGCGCCATACGGTGCGCGAACGCATCAAGGCCGGGCGCGTTTCACTGCATGATCACAGCCTGAACACCCTGCCGGATACCGCGCAGGAAATCGCCTTCATGGCGCTGCATGTCGCACGGCCAGAAACACCACCTGAGGGCTGCGTTACGCCCGCCTTGAATTGATGGATGAGCCTTATGGATCGCCTTGCCTCTGCCCTGCTCAACCCGCGCCGCATTGCGCTGATTGGTGGCTCATCGGACCCGAAGCGCCTGACCGCGCGCGCGCAGATCTATTTGCGCAAGCATGGCTTTACGGGCGATCTTTTCCCGATCAATCCAAGTGCCGAGACGATCCTTGGCGAACGCGCCTATCCTCGCCTGGCCGATGTGCCGGGGGAGATTGATCTAGCCTATCTGCTGCTTGGCACGCAGCATGTGGAGGGCCAGATCGCGGCGGTTGCGGAAAAGCGCATTCCTGTCGCCGCCATTCTGGCCGATGGCTTTGCCGAGGCCGGGCCGGAAGGCCGCGCCTTGCAGGAAAGGCTTTTGGCGACAGCGAAAGCGGCGGGCGTGCGGCTGCTGGGCCCCAATTCCATGGGCCTCGTCAATCTCAATGCCCACACCGCCTGTTCAGTGAATGCGGCGCTGGAAGCAGAAAGCCTGCCCGCCGGGCGTATCGCCTTGGTTTCGCAATCCGGTTCCATGATGGGCGCCATCATGGCGCGCGGCGCCCCGCGCGGCATGGGGTTTTCGCATCTGATCGGCACCGGCAATGAAGCCGACCTGACCGCGAGTGAAATCGCTGGCATGCTGGTGGAAGACCCCGGCGTGGATGCGGTGCTGCTTTTTCTGGAAGCGATTCGCGCGCCGGAAAAACTCGCCGCCGCGGCGCGCCGCGCCCATGCGCTGGGCAAGCCTATCATCGCCTTCAAGCTTGGCCGTTCAAGCTTCGGCGCGGAATTGGCCGGCAGCCATACGGGCGCGCTGGCGGGGTCTGATGCGGCGGCGGATGCCTTCTTCCGTGCCAATGGCATAGCGCGCGTGACGATGATTGAAGCGCTTTTGGAAGCGCCGGCCTTGTTCATTGGGCGGAAGCCCTTGGCCAATCCGCGCCGCACCATTTCGGTCATGACCACCACGGGTGGCGGCGGCGCCATGGCGGTGGATGCTTTGGGCGTTGTCGGCATTGAAACCTGCCCGCCCGATGCCGCTGCCGTCGCCGGGCTGGAAGCCGCTGGCCTGCCGCATCATGGGCGGATGATTGATGTGACACTCGCCGGCACGCGCGCCGATAAGGTGGAAGCCGCGCTTTCGGCCCTCGCCGCCGATGCGGGCACGGATATGGTGCTCTCCGTGGTGGGGTCTTCCGCGCAATTCCGGCCGCATGATGCGGTGGCAGGGATTACCGGCGCGGTGAAGGCGGGGCTTGGCAAGCCCATTGCGGCCTTTCTGGTGCCGCAGGCCGATGCGTCCTTGCGATTGCTGGGGGAGGCCGGCATCCCCGCCTTCCGCACCCCGGAATCCTGCGCCGATGTGATCAGGGCCTTTTTTGATTGGCGCGCGCCACGGGCCGAGGCCCCAGCGCCTTCCATCAACCACACCATCCCCGCCAACCCGGATGAGGCTGATGCCCGGCGGCTTTTCGCGACTTTTGGCCTGGATAGCCCCTTTGCGATGATGCAGGCACCCGATGCCGTGCCGGAGGGGCTGCGTTATCCTGTCGCACTCAAAATCCTCTCGCCCGATCTGGCGCATAAGACCGAAGTGGGTGGGGTAGCGTTGAATATCCCGGACGCAGCAGCGCTGGAGGCGGAAGCGGCGGCGATGCTGACGCGCGTCAGGGCCCGCGCCCCGGCGGCGCGCATCACCGGCTTTCTGGTGCAGCCCATGGTGAAGGGCCTGGCTGAGGCGATTATCGGCTTCCGGCGGGACCCGGAGGCAGGGCCGGTCATCCTGGTGGGTGCTGGCGGCATCATGGCGGAATTGCACCGCGATACCGCACTCCGCATCGCCCCGGTGGATGAGGCAGAGGCGCGCGCCATGATCACGGAGGTAAAGGGGCTAAAGCCCTTGGCCGGCTGGCGCGGCCTGCCGCGCGGTGATTTGGATGCGCTGGCGCGCGCGGTGGTGGCGGCATCACGTTTGGCGGCCCAGCCAGGGGTGGCGGAAGCGGAAATCAACCCGCTCATCATCCATGCCGAAGGCCAGGGCGTGACGGTGGCGGATGCCTGGGTGGTGCCCGCTTCCCCTTGATGGCTTGCGGTGCCAGTTTGGCGTCATGAAGTCCGAAGATCTGATCCGCGCCCGCTACGGCGCCCTGCCCTTCACCCCGCCAGAGGCGATTCCACCCGCCCTTGCCGCGCTGTTGGATCGGCGTGTCACGCGTCGCTACGGCGCTGAGGCGGTGACTGACGCGCTATTGGATACGGTGCTGGCGGCGGCGCAATCCGCACCATCCAAATCCGATCTTCAGCAATATTCCATCATCGTCACGCGCGATCCGGTGAAGATCGCGAAGGTGGCGGATTGGATCGGCACCATGCCCTGGATCAAGGATGCGCCGGTGTTGCTGATTTTCTGCGGTGATATGCGGCGCGGCCAGGCGGCCTGTGCGCTGCATGGGCGAGAACACGCCAACAACAATATGGACACTTTCCTGAATACGGCGGTGGATGCGGCGCTGGCTCTCGGCGCTGCGATTGCGGCCGCGGATGCAGCAGGGCTTGGCACCTGCCCGATTTCTTATGTGCGGAGCCATATCGAAAAAGTCGCGCCGCTTTTTGCGCTGCCCAAGGGGGTTTATCCCGTGGCGGGGCTTTCGCTTGGCTGGCCCGCCGCGCGCAATGAAGTGACGCCGCGCCTGCCGCCTTCCGTGGTTATTCATCGCGAAGCCTATTCAAGCGCAGCCGAGGCCGAAGCAATCGCCGCTTATGATGCGCTGCGTCCTCGGCAAAAGCCGCGCTATCCGGAAATCCATGGCCCCGCGCCGGAAGGCTGCACCTGGTCGGAAAACGCCGCGCGGCAATTATCGGTGCCGGAGCGCTTTGGCTTCCGCGCCTGGTTGCGCAGTCGGGGGTTTGGCCTTGACTGACCACCCCCACCGCGAAGACCCAACCGCCGATAATCCCGGTGGTGCCGATGCTGAAGGCAAGCGGAGCCCGCGCGCCCGCACCGCGCGCCCACGCGATGCGGCCAGCCTGATTGTGTGGCGCCAAAGCAAAAAGGGGCCGGAATTGCTGATGGGCAAGCGCCATGCCGGGCATCGCTTCATGCCCGATGTCATGGTGTTTCCTGGTGGCCGAGTGGACCCCGATGATCATCGTGGTCCTGCCATCAGCGAATTGCGCGCAGAGCCGCGGCGCTTGCTGGAACGGCGCGCGACGCCGGCGCGGGCGCGCGCCTTGGGCATTGCAGCAGCGCGGGAGTTATTTGAGGAAACCGGGCTGGTGCTCGGCGAAAAGCGCGGCGACGGTGTCGCTGCGGCGTTAGGGGCGCTTGATTATTTGTGCCGCGCCATCACCCCCACGGGGCGGCCCATTCGCTTTCATGCGCGCTTTCTGATTGCACCGGCGGAAGCGGTGCATGGTGCCATTCAAGGTTCCGGCGAATTGGAAAAGCTTGGCTGGTACAGCCCCGAAGCGGCGCATGCCCATAATGTTGCGACCATCACGGCGCGTGTGATGGGGGAGTTTTTGGCTTGGCTGGCACTGCCTGATGCGGCACGCGCCCAGCGCGAGTTGATCGTATTTCGCGGCATGGATGATCGGCAGGTGGAGAAGTGAGTTAAAGAAATTTCATTTCTCGCTCATGCATACGCGCGGCGCTTGACCTCAGCCCGCGCGGCGGCGCGGTTCCAGCAGCATCATGCCGGCAAGCTTCAGTGCACCGCCGCAAAGCGCCAGCAGTGCCACCGCCGCATGCGAAAACCGTGCTGGCGCAGTGGCATCGCCCAACAATAGCGCCACCAACACCAGATCGCACAGCACACCAGCACCAATCAGAATAAGGGCAAACATCCACCTACTCATGCAACGTTCAGAACGCCCTTAAACCTGCCCAGCACGGCAGCAGCGCGACCAGAGAAAGGCAGTTTCGTGGCAAGCGCGCATGGACAGAGCTCCGCGCATCTGAGACTGTTTCCCCTTCGCTTGATTGGAAGGAGTTCCCCCATGCGCCGTTTTCTGGCTGCCGCGCTGCTTTCCGCAGCCCTCGCCGGGTCTGCCTTGGCCCAGGGCCAGCCGCCGCTCCGCTGCGGGGTGGATGGCACTTTCGCCCCCCATGCCTTCCCCTCGCTGCAAGGCGGCGTACAGGGCTTTCAGATTGACCTGTTCCGCGAAGTCGCCAAGCGGATGGGGCGGGAGATTGTGATCGAAAGCGCCTCCTTCTCCGGCCTTATTCCGGCCATGAATGCGGGGCGCTACGATTTCCTCTGCGCGCCGACCACGGTCACGCGCGAACGCGCCGAAGCGCTGCTGTTCACGGAAGGCTATATCTGGACCGAATTGCAATTCGGCATCCGCCGCGGCACGCCGCCCATCAGGTCCGAGGAAGATTTGCGCGGCAAGACCATCAGCGTGAACAAGGGCACACCTTATGAAAACTGGGTCACGGCCAATGCCGCGCGCCTGAACCTGACACTGCTTGCCTTCGATACCCAGCCCGATGCGGTGCAGGCCGTCATTCAGGGGCGCGCCTATGCCAACCTCTCGGGCAATACGGTGGTGCGGTTTTCCGCTTCCCGCACGCCGCAATACATCGCGGATTTCGTGCTGCCCGGCACGCGCATGCATTGGGGTACACCCTTCCGCAAGGATAGCGCCGCAATGCGCAACCAGGTGGAAGATGTGCTTACCTGCATGAAGCGCGATGGCACCATCGCGACACTTTCCGAAAAATGGTTTGGCAATCGCCCCGGCCCTGATCAGGCGGAAGTGATGGAATTCCCAGGCTACGGCCCGCCCGATCTGCCGGGCCATGACCCGACACCGCAGAACCCGCGCTGCTGATGGCGTTTAATGCATGGGCGCGGCGGGCATGACCCCCGCCTGCCCCATTGTCGAAGCGCGCGCCATCCACAAGCATTTCGGCGCTCTGCATGTGCTGCGCGGCGTCGATTTCGCGGTGGAAGAGCGCCAGCTTGTCTTTGTGATCGGGCCTTCGGGTTCCGGCAAATCCACCCTGCTGCGCTGCCTGAACCGGCTGGAGGAACCTTCCAGCGGTTCCATCATCGTGGATGGCATAGACATGCTGGATGCCCGCACGGATATCAACAAGGCGCGGCAGCGGATTGGCATGGTGTTCCAATCCTTCAATCTCTATCCGCATATGACGGCGCTTGGGAATGTCATGCTGGCGCTGCGCAAGGTGCAGGGGCTGGACAGGGCCGAGGCTGAAACCCGCGCCCAGCGCGCTTTGGATCGTGTGCATTTGGCCGATCGGGCGGATCATTACCCAAGCCAGCTTTCCGGCGGGCAGCAGCAGCGTGTTGCCATTGCGCGGTCCATCGCGCTTGAACCGCGCGTGATGCTGTTTGATGAACCAACCAGCGCGCTTGATCCCGAATTGGTCGGCGGCGTTCTGGCCGTGATGCGCGAATTGCGTGAAGATGGCATGACCATGGTGGTGGTCAGCCATGAAATGAGCTTTGCCCGCGCGGCTGCCGATCGTGTGGTCTTCATGGCGGATGGCGAGATTGTGGAACAAGGCCCGCCTTCTGAGCTGTTCAGCGCGCCGCGCCATGAAAGGCTCCGCGCCTTCATCAGCCAGATCGAGCGGCATTAAGCGCGCATGACCGGCTGGGAACGCTTCACCGACAGTTTCTTCAATGCGCGCGTCATGGCGCAGTATCTGCCGAAAATCATAGAAGGCTTCGGGCTCACGATTGTGCTGGCGCTCTGCATCATCGCCGCTGGCCTCATCGCTGGCCTGGCGCTGGCAGTGCTGCGCGCCATGGGGGTGCGGCCGCTCAATTGGCTGATCATTTTCGTGGTGGATCTGTTCCGCGCCCTGCCGCCGCTGGTGATCATCGTGCTGCTGTTCTTCGGCCTGCCCAGCATGGGGATGGAATTATCGGGCTTCGCTTCCGCCTGGCTTGCACTGACGCTGGTGCTGATGGCGTTTTCGGAAGAGATTTTCTGGGCCGGCATTACCAGCGTGCCGAAGGGGCAATGGGAAGCGGCACGCTCCACAGGGCTCAATTTCCTGCAAGCGCTGGGTTATGTGGTGCTGCCGCAGGCGCTGCGGCTGACCATCCCGCCGCTCACCAACCGCACCATTGCAATTACCAAGGGCACCGCACTCGCTTCCGTGGTGGCGGTGCCGGATATTCTGGGTGCCGCGAGTTCCGGGCTTTCCCATTCCTTCAACCCATCGCCGCTGACACTCGGCGCCTTGGCTTATCTGGTGCTGTTCTTTCCTGTGGTTGTGCTCGGCCGCTGGATTGAAACGCGCTTTGCCTGGAAGCGCTGAGCATGCAGGATTTCCTTGAAGCCTTCCTGAATTGGGAGATCATGCGCGAAGCCTCCCCCATTCTCTGGCAGGGGCTGCGTGCGACGTTATTGCTTTCGCTGGTGGTGGTGCCGCTTGGGCTTTTGGGGGGAATTATTCTGGCGGTGCTGTCCACCCTGCCCCATGCCTGGGTGCGCTGGCCGCTGCGCGTTTGGGTGGATACCTTCCGCGCCTTGCCGCCTTTGGTGTTGCTGGTCTTCATCTTCGCGGGCCTGCCCTTTATCGGGCTTGAGGTCAGCGCCTGGGGGGCGGTGGCGATCGGGTTTTTCCTGAACACGGGGGCTTATTACGGCGAGATTCTACGCGCCGGCATTGAAAGCGTGCCGCGCGGCCAGGTGGAAGCCGCCCGCAGTACGGGGCTGACGGCGGCGCAGACCATGCGCTTTATTGTCCTGCCGCAGGCCGTGCGCAATGTGCTGCCTGATCTGATTTCCAATACGCTGGAGGTGGTGAAGCTCACCTCCATCGCGTCTGTCGTCGCCTTGCCTGAATTGCTGTTCCAGGCGCGCCAGGCGCAGAGTGTCACCTACAACGCATCACCCATTGTGGCGGCGGCGATCATCTACTTCATCCTGCTCTGGCCCGTGGTGCGGTTATTGAGCCGGCTTGAAAACAAGCAATTGGCGGCGCGCCGGTAAAAAAGCGCCGCTTACTTCACCGCATAGACATCATAGCAAGGCCCGCTTGGCGGGCGCTGGCCGACCCCCACCGCGACGATCTTGTTCATCCAGGCCAGATCAGCCGCGCCGGTTTCAAAACGGATCAGGGTACGAAAATAGATCTCGGAAGGGTCAACCGCCTCACCGGCTGCGAGCTTCGCGAGTGCCGCCGGTGAGCCATGGCGAATGCCATTATAGGCCGCATAGACCATGCTGCCGGAGGCGGCGCGAATGGTGAGCCTGACATCAATCTGGGCCGAGCCATCAGGGTCCACCCGCAGCCAATCCGCGGCCGAGCCCGGCATGATTTCACCATTCAGCTTGGGACCCACAACGGTGCCGCCGGTGACCGGCACGATGCGGAGCTCTCCATTGCGGGTCGCGCCGATCATTTGCGGCGTGCCAACACCCAGCGTCATGCGGAACAGGTATTCGGATTGCAGGGGCATTGGGGTCATGGGCGTTTCTCCTTAAGGGGGATGATGCCCCGGCGGCGGCATCTGCGCCAGGGCGCAGGCCTGCTCCATCTTGAAAATACCCAAACTCGAATTTGGATAAATTATTTCTACTATCGGTTGTTTTTAGAAAATTTCTTTATAAAATCTTGAATTTTCTTCTTGTTTTTCATTCATTCTGAAATTACTAATTCTTCTTAACGCAACCGTCGCGGAGCAGCTTGTGTTAAACTTGTTTCCACAGGTCGACGCATGCCTGCGCCCTCGGGGCAGCGAAAGCTCCTTGGCTGACGTATCATGATCACCTTCGCGCGCCTCCTGCTATCGCCGGGCCAATCAACCTTGCTTTCCGGCCTTTTTGAAACCGATTGGGATTACGGCAGGGCGATTCACTTTCTCTCCCCCTCGGCCATCCCGCAGCAGGAAGCACTCTCAATCAATGCCGCAGCAGCCCCGGGCCTATTGGTGCAGCAGGGGGTGGTGAGTGCCGCTGATGTCGCCATTTCGGCGGATTGGGCGTTTCAGCTTTATAATACCGGCACCATCACCAATCGCCTTTTCATTGATCTGGCCGCGAACGGCCAGGTGACCGATGGGCGGCACGCCGTTACGGGTAGTTCCTATGCCGATGAAATCGTCAATTCCGGCCGCATCGAAGGTTCGGTCAGCCTCGGCGCTGGCCATGACCTGCTGGATGGTCGGCTAGGCCTCATTCTTGGCCCGGCTGATGGTGCGGCTGGCGACGACACCCTGCTTTCCGGCGCCGCGGCGGAAACCCTGCTCGGCGGTGAAGGCCAGGATTGGCTGGATGGTGGCGCTGGCGCCGATAGTCTTGCGGGTGGCGCCGGCGCCAACCGTATTTTCGCAGGTTCGGGAAATGACAGCCTGACCAGCGAAGATGGTGATGATGCGCTGTCAGGCGACGCCGGCAATGATCTGCTGCACAGTGATCGCGGCAATGACAGCCTTTCTGGCGGTGATGGTGCCGATACGCTGATCGGCGGCGATGGTGATGATACGCTTGCCGGCGGCGCCGGGGATGATCTGTTGGAAGCCGGCGACGATCGTGATCAGGTTTCGGGCGGCGATGGCAATGACACGATCTCCGCCTGGGGGGGCGGTGACGGTCTTTTCGGCGATGCGGGCGATGATCTGCTGGACGTGATCGGCGGTGCCTTCAGCCTATCAGGCGGCGCGGGCGCGGATACGCTTTCGGTCTGGGAAGACTGGGTCGCCAATGATGTCCTGAATGGCGGCGATGGTGCCGATAGCCTGAATGCCGGCGCCGGCGATGACACGCTACTGGGCGGCACGGGCGCCGATACGATGATCGGCGGCGCGGGCGATGATGTGATCTTGGCCGGAGGCACCAGCCTTCAGGATATCTTGAGCCTGTTCACCCTGTAGAGCAGGCAGGCCCCGCTTCAGCGCTGCCGCCAAGCCAGGCCAGAAGCCTTCCAACCCGCCGCGCTGCCGCGATGCCCCGCGCCATCCACCGGGCCCTCAAACCCATCCGCCACATTAAAGGCATGGGCAAAGCCCGCAGCCTGCGCTGCCTGCCCCGCGGATTGAGACCGCGCGCCAGATCGGCAGATGAAATAGAGCTTCTGCCCGGGCGTCAGCCCCGCCGCCTGCAAATCATCGGCAAAGCCGTCATTCACCTGCATCGAGGGGTACATTTGCCATGGGATCAGCACCACCTGCTTGCCGAGTGCCATCAGGTCCGGCAGGCCCACGAAATTCCATTCCGCATCCGTGCGTACATCAATCAGCACGGCATCCTTATCGGCGGCCAATGCGGCCCAAGTGTCTTTGGGGCTGATATCGGGGATCGGGGCCATGACGCTTTCTCCTGTTGCGGGGCGGATAGGCATCTTGCCACAGGCTGGGGCTTTGCGTGTAGGGTTTCCTGAGAAGCTTGGGCGCCGCACGCCCAGATAAAGGGGGAAGCCATGTTCGGATTGATGCAGGATTGGCCCTTGTTGATGCACAAGGTGCTGGATCACGCTGCCATCCAGCACCCGGGGCGGGAGATCATCAGCCGTTCCGTGGAAGGCGCCTTCCATCACACAAATTACCATGATGTGCGGCTCCGCGCGCTCCGGCTCGCGCAGCGCTTGCAGCGCGATGGCATCAAGCTTGGTGATCGTGTGGCGACACTCGCCTGGAACACCTGGCGGCATGTGGAAGCCTGGTATGGCATTACCGGCATTGGCGCCATTTACCACACGGTCAATCCACGGCTTTTCCCGGACCAGATCGCCTGGATCCTGAACCATGCGGCCTCACGCGTGCTGATGCTGGACCTGACCTTCATCCCGCTTATCCAGCAATTGGCGCCAAAGCTTGAACACATCGAACGCTTCATCATCCTGACCGATGGCGCGCATTTGCCCGAAACCGGTCTCCGCAATGCCGTGGCTTTTGAGGATTGGCTGGCCGAGGCCGATGGCGATTTCGCCTGGATGAGCTTTGATGAAAAAACCGCCGCCGGGCTTTGTTATACATCCGGCACCACAGGCGATCCCAAGGGCGTGCTCTATTCGCATCGGTCCAATATTCTGCATGCTCTGGCTGCCAATCAGGTGGATTGCCTGGGGCTTGGTGTCGCGGACCGCGTGATGCCGGTGGTGCCCATGTTCCATGCCAATGGCTGGTCCTTGCCCATTTCGGCGCCCATGGCCGGCGCCACGCTGATCCTGCCTGGCGCCAAGCTGGATGGCGCTTCAGTCCATGAAATCATCACCGCAGCGGGAGTGAATTTCTCCGCCGCCGTGCCCACGGTTTGGATGATGCTGTTGCAGCATATGGAGGCAACGGGCACGCGCATTGATACGCTGAAGCGCGTGGTGATTGGCGGTTCCGCCTGCCCCGCCGCGATCACCAAAACCTATCAGGAAAAATACGGCGTGCGCGTCATCCATGCCTGGGGCATGACGGAAATGTCGCCTGTTGGCACCACCTATCAGCGCAAGCCCGAAATCCTGGGGCTGGATCCCGAAGCGGCACTGGCCCTGCAAGCCAAACAGGGCTGCCCGCCCTTCACGGTGGAGATGAAAATCACCGATGATGCTGGTAAGGACTTGCCCTGGAATGGTGAGGTTTTCGGGCGCCTGAAAGTGCGCGGCCCTGCCATTACGCGCAATTATTTCCGGCGTGAGGATGAAGCCGTGCTGGACGCGAATGGCTTCTTCGATACTGGCGATGTTGCCACCATTGATACAAACGGCTTCATGGAAGTGACAGACCGTTCCAAGGATGTGATCAAATCGGGTGGCGAGTGGATTTCCTCCATCGCGCTGGAAAACGCCGCGGTCGGTTATCCTGGTGTCGCGGAAGCCGCTGTTGTCGCCATGCATGATCCGAAATGGGATGAACGCCCGCTCATGATCCTGGTGATGAAGCCAGGGGCTGCCGCGCCTGATCTTGCCGCCATGAATGCCTTCCTCGCTGATAAGGTCGCGAAATGGTGGCTGCCGGATGATCTGTTGGTGGTGGATGAAATTCCCCATACAGCGACAGGAAAGATTTTGAAGACAAAGCTCCGCGAAGCCTTCAAGGATCACCGCCCGAAGCAGTAACCCCTACAGCGCCTGACCTTCTGTCGCTGTCTTCAGACGCCTGAGTGCCTCAGCCCCGCCGGGCAGCGCGGGGTATAGCGCCAAGGCCGCTTCCAGGCTGCGCAGCGCGCCGCGTGCGTCACCTGTCTCGCTCTGCAAACGCGACAGGCTTTGCAAGGCGATGAAATGGCGCGGTTCCAGCCGCAAGGCTTCGGCCAAATCGCGCGCGGCTTCGCGCGTCTGGCCAAGGGCGGCCAAAGCCTCCGCGCGCAAATGCCAGACGCTTGCCGCATTCGGGGCAAGCGTCACCGCCGCATCGAAATCCTCGATCGCTTCTTCCGGCAGGCGCGCATTCAGATTGCGGGTGCCACGCTGCAACAACAACCTTGCCGCCGGCGATGCCGCTTCCACCCATAATTGCCGAATGCGCGCTTCCGCCAGCGCAAGCTGCGCCGCATCCTGGCCATCCCGCAGCACGGCAAAAAGCTGATCAAGCTCCGCCGCGCGCGGGGTGCCCTGCGCCAGTGCCAAACCCGGCAGCGCCAAGCCCAGCAGCAGGGCGGCGCGACGCTTCATCATGCCAATTCGCGTGCCTTGGCGATGCCTTCCGGCTCCGGCCCGCCCGCCATCCAATCGAGCAATTCAACCGTATGGATGGCCGGCATCGCGCCATCACCCAATTGCGTCAGGCAGCCGATATTCCCTGCCGCAATCACCGCCGCGCCGGTGCGTGCCAGATTGCCAAGCTTGCGTTCCTTCAATTGCCCAGCGATTTCCGGCTGCATCAGATTATAGGTCCCAGCCGAACCACAGCAGATATGCCCCTCAGCCGGTTCCTTCACGACGAAGCCGGCCTTCGCCAACAGCGCCTTGGGTTCCGCCGTGATCTTCTGGCCGTGCTGCAAGGAACAAGCGGCATGATAAGCCACCGTCAGCCCCGGCGCGGCCCGGCTTGGCGCATAGCCAAAGCGCGTCAGCACTTCCGAAATATCCGCAGCCAAACCCGCCACTTTCTCGGCCCTGTCGCGCCAGGACGCGGGTTCTTCCCGAAACATGAAGCCGTAATCCTTGAGTGTGGTGCCACAGCCGGACGTATTCACCACAATGGCATCCAGCCCCTCACCCTCAATCTCCGCCGACCAGGCAGCGATATTGGCCCGCGCCAGGCGCATCGCCGGATCATGATGGCCCATATGGTGATCCAGCGCGCCGCAGCAGCCCTGGCCCTTGGTCACCACCACCTCAATCCCCATCCGCGTCAGCAACCGGATCGTCGCCTCATTGATCGAAGGGGCCAATACCTGCTGCGCGCAGCCTGTCAGCAAGCCAACCCGCCCGCGCCTTTCGCCCACAGCCTTGAAAACGCCCGGCCTTTCCATCGCCGAAGGTGAGGGGATATGCTTGGGCGCAAGCCGCAGCATGGCGCGCAGCCTTTCCGCCATCATGGACTTGCCCGGCACCATTCTGGCAAGGGGCCGCGTTAGGCTTGCCCCCATCAGGGCCAGCCGAAACCGGAAGGGATAGGGCAAAACCGCTGAGAGCAATCGCCGCAAGAAACGCTCCGTCGCCGGGCGCTGATAGGTTTTTTCGATATAGGCCCGCGCATGATCCACCAGATGCATGTAATGCACCCCGGAAGGGCAGGTCGTCATGCAGGACAGGCAGGACAGGCAGCGATCAATATGCCGGACTTCCAACTCACTCGCCGGGCGACCGGATTCCAGCATGTCCTTGATCAGGTAAATCCGGCCCCGCGGCGAATCCAACTCATCACCACGCAGCAAAAACGTGGGGCAGGTCGCGGTACACATGCCGCAATGCACGCAACTCCGCAGAATGCGGTTGCTTTCGGCGATATCCGGGTCAGCCAATTGGGCTTGGGTGAAAAGGGTCTGCATGAAACCTCTATAACCCACAACCTAGATCAATGGCAGAACCTGGGGCGCTGACCGCGCACCCCCGCCGAGACGTCATGAAGCCTTTAGGGGGCGGGCGCCAAGGATATGGGCGATGGCATAGGTCAAATCGGGGCGGTTCAGGGTGTAGAAGTGGAACTCATCCACGCCATTGGCCTGCAATAGCCGCACCTGCTCAGCAGCTACCACAGCGGCCACCATGCGGCGCGTTTCCGCATCTTCTTCCAACCCCTCAAACAATTGGCCCATCCAGGCAGGGACACTCGCACCACACATGGCCGAGAACTTCACCACCTGCTGGAAGTTGGACACCGGCAGAATACCCGGCACGATCGGCACCGTAATGCCCTTGGCATGGCAGCGATCAATGAAACGCAAAAACGTCTCGGCCTCAAAGAAATACTGCGTAATGGCGCGCGTCGCGCCTGCGTCAATCTTGCGCTTCAGGAAATCCAGATCCGCATCGGCTGAAAGCGCCGCAGGATGGGTTTCAGGATAGGCACCCACACTGATCTCAAAATCACCAATCCGCTTGAGGCCCCGCACCAGATCCTCGGCCTGCGCATAACCGCCGGGATGCGGCACATATTCGGAAGCCCCCGCCGGCGGATCGCCCCGCAAGGCCACAATATGGCGCACGCCTGCCGCCCAATAGCGCCGCGCGACCTCATCCACTTCGTCCCGCGTTGCGCCGACACAAGTCAGATGCGCCGCCGGGGTCAGGCTGGTTTCGGCGACCAGGCGGGCCACGGTCGCATGGGTGCGTTCCTGCGTGCTGCCGCCCGCCCCATAGGTCACCGAGACAAAGCGCGGGCCAAGCGGCTCCAACCGCCGAATGCAAGCCCAAAGCTGTTCTTCCAACTTATCCGTCTTGGGCGGGAAGAATTCAAAGGAAAGCCGCGGCGCCGGGAGGGCGGCCGGGGCCGGAAGGGCGTTGAAACGCGGGCCGGTCAGCCAACGGGCCAAGGGGCCAGGGGTGAGGTTGTTCATGACATATCCCGAAATGGTGAGGCCTTGGGCCTTCCGCAACGCCGCCCCCTTTGCCCATCGCGGCCATCTTGGCAAGGGCGCATTACTTACGTTAAGCGGTTCCTTTCTTGTGGCTTTTCGCGCTAAGAAACCCCGAATGACCTTTCCCTCCCCCCGCCTCCTCGGCGCTGCCGCGCTTGCCCTATTGATGCTGGCAGGCTGCGCCACGCGCCCGCCCGCCGATGACCCGGAAGCGTTGCAGGAATTCAGGGAAAACAACGATCCCTTCGAACCCACCAACCGCGTCATGTTCGAAGTGAATGAAGTAATCGACAAGGCGGTGTTGCAGCCCATTGCGGAAGCCTATCGGGATTTGCTGCCCAAACCCGTGCGTTCGGGCATCCGCAATGTGCTCGGCAATCTGCGTACGCCAACCATCCTGGTCGGCGATTTGCTGCAAGGGAATGTAACCCGCGCACGCGAAACGCTCGGGCGTTTCATCGTGAATTCCACCATTGGCGTTGGCGGCATCGTCGATGTCGGCCGTCGCCACAATGTCATTGGCCATTCCGAAGATATGGGCCAGACCCTGGCGGTTTGGGGCGTGGGCGAGGGCTTTTACATGTTCGTGCCCCTGCTGGGACCGACCACGGCGCGCGACCTGACGGGCTTTGCGATTGATATCTACACCAATCCGCAATCCCTGATCGGCCAGGGGCAGATCCTGGATGTGTGGAATTACACGCGCATCGGCATGACCGTGATTGATACGCGGGAAGCCTTGCTCGAGCCCTTTGATATAGTGCGCAAGACCTCGCTCGACCCTTATTCAACCCTGCGTTCTGCCTATCGGCAGCGGCGCAATTTTGAAATCCTGAACAAGGATGGCCCTGGCGGCCCGGTGGCCCCGGCGGGTGGTGTGGGCTTCGGTCAGGGCGTTTTGGAGCGTCAATAATGCAAGGGCTTTTGCATCGCCGCCTTCTGCTTGCCGGGATTGCCGGGCTTGGTGCCACCCCGGCGCTTGCGCAACAGATGGATATCACCCGTGCCACCACCTTCGTTGATAAGGCTGGGCAGGATCTGGTGAATGCCATCAATGACCCGCGCCTTACCCTGACGCAACGGCGTGACCGCGTGGCCAGTATTCTGCGCACGGCAATAGATATTGAAGGCACCGGCCGCTTCATCCTGGGCCGCTATGTGCGCCAGGCATCGCCCGCCGAATTGCAGGATTACCTCAAGCTGTTTGATGAGATCATCATCCGCAACCTCTCTGCCCGCTTCGGCGAATATCGCGGCGTGAAATTCTCGCTCGGCCGTTCGCAACAGCGCACGGAAGAAGATGCGCTGGTGAGCACCCTGGTCGAGCGCCCCAATACAGCACCCTTTACGCTTGATTGGCGGGTGGCGGAGATCAATGGCCAACCCCGGGTGGTGGATGTGATTGCGGAAGGCACATCCCTGCGGCTGACCACGCGGAGCGAATATTCCGCCGTTATTCAGCGCAATGGCGGGCGCGTGGCGGCGCTGCTGGACGCGATGCGCGGGCAGATTTCGCAATTGGCGGCGCGTGAGGGCGGCTGAGCTGCCCCTTTCCCCATCATGGCTGCCAGGCGAGGGTCCAACCCTTTCAAGGCTTAAGGCAGGCCCTGCGGGTATGGCTTATGTTCAAGGACGAAACCCTTCCAAATGCGCCAAACCGTCCTCATATCCGGGGAAGGGCGTTTGTGGTGCGCAAGGTCATCCACGGATAATCGGCGGCAGTGAATACGGATTTTGAAGCAATCCTTCTGAGGGGATCGGATCAGCGGCCCGCCTGCCATCGGCGGGCCCCTCAGGGCTGCTGCGCAATTCACCCCCGCCCTGCCCCCGCCGCGACAATCCTATGACCACCGCGCTGCTTCCCGCCGGGCTAGCTTCCCCCCGATCCATGGCGCTTTATCTCTGCGGTACCGGGTTTGCGCTCTGGGCTCTTATCATGGTGTTGCGGCCAGACCCCGGATTCGCCGCGGATGGGCCCTGGCTGGCGATGTTCTGGGCGCTCCAGATCGGCATTGGCATCGCCGTGCTGCACCGGGTGCTGCACCTGATGGGCCGCCTGCCGAAACTCGCCAGATGGCCTGCATGGCTGCTTATTGCGGTCAGTGGTGTGGTCGGCTCCTTCCTGCTCGCGCCCGTTTACTGGCTGATCGGTGAGACCCTGATGCAGCAGGCGCTCGGTTTCCCCGCCACGACTGATGATGATGATGATTTGGTGGCGCCACTTGGCTTCGGCCTGGCGGCCATGCTGCAGGAATTCAGTGATATTGTGGGCCCGGTAACCGCCGCCTGGCTGCTGATTTCCTGGCCACGGCTTTACAGCCAGACCTCATCCTTGGTCGCGGTGCCGCAAGCCGCCGCGCCAATGCCGGCGCCCCTGCCCCCGCCAAGCCCAGCCGAGAGCGCCAGCCCGGAACCGCCCGCATGGCGCGCCGCTTTGCCGGGCGAATTGGGCAATGATCTGATCGCGGTTTCTTCCGAGCTTCAGTACCTGCGCGTTTGGACCGTGCGCGGCAATGCGCTTGTGCTTGGGTCATTGCAGGATGTTGAGGATGGCGAAGGGGCGGGCGGCATGCGCGTCCATCGGTCATGGTGGGTCAGCGCGCGGCATGTGCGGCGCATCCGGCGAAGCGGTGACGCGGCCAGCTGTGAATTGAGCGATGGCCGCGAGGTACCGGTCAGCCGGCGGCGGAAGGCCGAGGTCCTGGCGCGGTTCGGGGACGGTGCGCGGTATGAAATCCCCGCCGCGACACCGCCACCTTCGGCGGGCTTGGCTCAGAACAAGCGCTTCAGCCCGACCTGGAGAGACACGGGATTATAGTCCGGCTTGGACAGCCGCCCTGTCACGCCCGATTCGGCCGGCATATCAATGCCACCCAAAGCCAGGAAACGGACATCCGTAATCAGGCTCCAGCCATTGCTGAGCGGAATTTCCCCACCGGCGATGAATTGCACGCCAAATTTGCCTTGCTCGGACCAGGCGCGTTGGTTGGAACTTGTATTGAGGTCGAGGTCTATTTCCTGAACCCAGCCAACACCCAGGCCGAGATAGGGTGTCCAGCCCCTGGTC
>JADCEX010000121.1 GCA_020249825.1 Roseomonas sp. | reverse complement strand
GAAAACCGCCAGATGGTCATGGTGGTGGCGCCGAAATAGGCAGCGCCCCTGGCGGCGTGGCCCGAAAGCCGGACCGCGCCTTCCTTTATTAAATGCGCGGGTGGATGATGCTTGCGGCGCTGAAGCTGGCCGACCATAAGGTGTAGTCAACCTTCAGCCCGTCCCGAAGCAGGCCATGCCCGAAAGCGCCCTCGCCAGCCTTGAAATCGCTGCCGCCCGCAACCCTGCGGGCGCCATGGAGGCATTGCTGGTCACGCTGCGGCGTCTTGCCGGTGGCAGCAGCCTTGAAGACCTTGCCGCACCCGAGGCGCCGCAACCGGTTGAGGTCCTGGCGACCCGCCTTGCTGCGGCTATGGCGCGCATTCTGACCGATCCCGCCATTCCCTTTAACGACAATGCCGCGCTGCGCCTCGCCGCCATTGGTCGGGTCGCGGATCACCTTCATGCGATCAGCGGTTTTGGCAGTTTGGATCACATCCTTCGCATACTCGGCGCGGGCGATACGGATGGCCTGCGGCGCCTTTTCCAGCAGGACCGTTATGCTTTCGCGAAGGCTTGGCTGGTCTTTTCGGTGGATTCGGCGCTGCCCATTGATGTCCGCGCCCTTTTGGAGGCTCCCGCGCCGCTCGCGCTGCTGGTCGCCATGAGCCTGGTGTCGCAAAAACCCATTCTGACCCAAACCGGGCATGAACGCCGCGAAGCGCTTGTGAGTCTGGCCGGGCGGCTCAAGCCCGTGCCCTTGCCCTTGTCGCTTGATCATTTGGTGCTGCTCTCAGCGGCCTGGATGCTGTGTTCCTATGCCGGGGCGCGTGACAAGCACGCGATCAAGCCGGTGCTGAACCGCGTGCTGCGCCTTTGGGGGGAGAATATTGGCCTCAGTGATACCCCCCTGCCCGCCATCCGCGCGCTGAAGACCCGGCCGACATTGCTGATCGCGGCCGAGATCATGCACTCCAACCATGTGCAATATCGCTATTTCGGGCAGTATCTGCGCCAGCTGCGCCAGCGCTTTCGGCTGGTATTGCTGACCGAGGAATCCCAGGCCGACAGCAATGCCCGCGCCCTTTATGATGAGGTGCATGTCTTCAAACGCGAAGGCGGGACCGGCTATTTCAACAAGCTGGTGGAGGTGATCAATTCCATCGCCCCGGATATGATTTTCTGGATCAGTGTGGGTATGCGGCATTGGGGGCCGGTGCTCGCCAATTTCCGGCTCGCCCCCATTCAATTGGCCGGTTTTGGCCATGCGGCATCCACCTATTGCGAGACGATGGATTACTACTTCACCCGGGAAGGCTATGTCGGTGACCCGGCGCTCTTGTCCGAACAATTGATCTTGCTGCCAGACTCAGGGCTACGCTTCGAAAGATCGCCCTTCTATACGCCCTTGCAGCCCGATATTCGGGAAACAGCAACGCCACTGCGCATTGCGCTGCCATCCAACCTGTTGAAGCTCAATCCGCATTTCATCGGCGTCTTGCGGCGCATTCGCGAAAAAGCCGGCCGGCCCTTGGAATTCCATGTCTTCCCCAATGTTTCGGGGCTGGAGCTGATCGCGACCAGGCGCGTTTTTGATCAGAACTTGCCGGGCAGCATCGTGCATCCTGTCATGGCCTATAACCCGTATCTGGCGGCGCTGAACGCCTGCGACCTGAACCTCAGCCCCTTCCCCTTTGGCGCCTTGCACAGCGTTGTCGATTCGCTGCGCCAGGGCATTCCCGTGGTGGCGATGGATGGGCTTGATTTGCATGAACGCCCGGACCCGATGCTGCTCCGCCGGGTTGGGATGCCGGAATGGCTGATTGCCCAGGATGAGGAAGCCTATATCGCGACCGCCTTGCGCCTGATTGACAATGACGCTGAGCGCCTTGCCTTGAGCCATCAGGCCCTGGCCTTGGACCTTGACCGCACCCTGTTCGGGGACGCGACCACCCCGCTTGGCAGCGATGTGGTGGATGCCATGTGGTGGGTCTACCAGAATCATGAGGCGATCAAGGCTTCTGGCCGCAAGGTGTTTCGCGCGGCGGATCGCAGGGCGCCAGCCTGATAAACAAGGCGGGTGCTTTCAGCCGGGCGGTGCAGGCATTAGATGCAGGCCATGCCCAAGCCCGCCCTTATCTGGTTCCGCCAGGATCTGCGCCTTGCCGATAACCCGGCCCTGCATGCCGTGGCCGATCGGCCCATCCTGCCGGTCTTTGTCCTGGACCCGGCAGCTGCCGGCGCCTGGGCGGAAGGCGGCGCTTCCCGCTGGTGGCTGCATCACAGCCTTGCCTCCCTATCGCGTGACCTGAAGGCGCTGGGCGCGCCCCTTCTGGTACTGCGTGGTACGGCTTTGGAGCTTGTGCCCAAGCTGGCCGCCGCGATCGGCGCCGATGAAATCCATGCCGGGCGCCTGACCGAGCCCTGGGCACGCGCGCGCGACGCCAAGCTGGCCGAAGCTCTGCAAGGGGCGGGGCGGAAGCTGGTGCTGCATCGTTCTGCCCTGCTGCATGAACCGCATCTGGTGCGTACCGGGGCGGGCAAGCCCTATGCGGTTTATACGCCCTTTTCCCGCACGCTATTCGGTTTTGGCGACCCCGCCGCGCCGATCCCGGCGCCTGAGCGCTTGCGTCCCGCGCCCGGCGCGCCTGCGGGGCTCGAGGTCGCTGCCCTTGGCCTCCTGCCGCGCCCGCCTGAACCCGATTGGGCGGCGGGCTTTGGCGCCGTCTGGCAGCCTGGGGAAGCGGGGGCGGCGCGGCGGCTGGCGGATTTTCTCGCCTCGGG
>JADCEX010000120.1 GCA_020249825.1 Roseomonas sp. | reverse complement strand
GTGAAGATCACCATGTCCGGCAAGTTCCTGCCCTATAAGTATTACGGCAATGAACAGGGCATCCCGGATTACGGCTTCAAGGAAGAATAGGCGCTGGCTTTGCCAAAGCGTCATTTTGCCTTATGGCCCGGCCCTCTCATTGAACGGAGGCTCCCATGGCGCAGGATTTGACGGTTGGCATTGCAGGCTTGGGCGCGATTGGGTTGCATTTGGCCCGCGCGCTGGATCGCGGCGTGCCGGGCCTGAAGCTGGCCGCCGCCTCTGCGCGGGACCGCGCCAAGGCCACCGCGAATGTGGCGGGGTTCAAGCACCCGCCGCGCATCGTCTCCAACACTGAACTCGCCGCCTGCGATATTGTGGTGGAAGCCGCGCCGGCTTCGGTGTTTGAGGAAATCGCCACCGCCGCCATTGAAGCCGGGCGGATTTTTGTGCCGTCTTCCGTGGGCGCGCTGCTGCCGCGCATGCATCTGGTGGAACGGGCGCGGGCCACGGGGGCGCGCATCATCGTGCCGACCGGCGCCTTGCTTGGCCTGGATGCCGTGCGCGCCGCGGCCGAGGGCGATGTGGAAAGTGTTACCATCGAAACCCGCAAGCCCCCCCGCGGCCTGGCCGGGGCGCCTTATCTTGAAAAGAACAGGATTGATGTCGGCGCCATCACCAGCGCGACCCGCGTCTTCAAGGGCAATGCCTTTGATGCCGCGCAGGGCTTCCCGGCCAATGTGAATGTCGCCGCCGCGCTTGCCTTGGCCGGCATTGGGCCGGAACGCACCATGGTGGAAATCTGGGCCGACCCTGGCGTGACCCGCAATACGCACACGATTAGGGTGGAAGCCTCGACGGTTAGGCTGACCATGACGATTGAAAACGTGCCTTCCGAGGAAAACCCCCGCACCGGCAAGATCACGCCGCTTTCCATCCTGGCCTGCCTGCGCGGTTTGACCTCCACCCTTAAGGTCGGCAGCTAACCGGCCCGGCTTTCCGCAGCGGCGGAAAACGGGCAGCATCCTTCAAAATCTTGAGGAAGGCTGCCCATGAAACTCACCCGCCGTTCTGCCCTTGCCCTGCCGGCCCTGGCCCTGCTGACGCGCCCGGCGCTGGCTGCCTTCCCTGATCGGCCGGTGCGCATCATCGTGCCTTTCGCTGCCGGCACCTCCTCGGATTTTCGGGCGCGTATGATTGGCGAACGCATGGCACCCGTGCTGCGTCAGCCCGTCATTGTCGAAAACCGCGCCGGCGCGGGTGGCGTGGTCGGCGCTGATGCGGTCGCGAAGGCAGCGCCGGATGGCCATACGCTGCTGCTGGGGTCCAATGGGCCGCTTACCAACGCGCCCGTGCTGCAAGCGCGCCTGCCCTATGATCCAGATCGCGATTTCGCAGCGGTCGCCATGATCAGCCGCAGCACCGTAACCCTTTCGGTGCGCGCCGATAGCCCCTTCCGCACGGTGGTGGATGTTCTGGCGGCGGCCCGCGCCAAGCCGGGTGACCTCAGCATCGGTTCCTCCGGCTAGGGCAGCGCCACGCATTTCCTGATTGAACAGGTCATGGCCGCGGCCGGGATCAGCCTGACCCATGTGCCCTATCGCGGATCGAGCCAATCCGTGCCCGATCTGATCGCCGGCAATATCCCGCTGGTCATGGCGGAAATCTCGACCATCCTGCCGCTCTGGCAATCGGGGCGGGCACGCATACTAGCCATGTCCTCAGCCGGGCGGATGCCGATTGCACCGGAAATCCCAACCCTGATCGAACAGGGGCTGAACCTAACCGGCGGTTCCTGGGCCGGGCTGGTCACCGCCGCCGGCACGCCGGCTGATGCGGTGGCAGCGCTCTCCGCCGCCCTGCAGGCCGGGTTGAAGGAACCCGCCTATCGCGCCCGGCAGGCGGAACTCGGCGCCGAAATCGTGGCCGAGGCCGAGCAAACCGCCGCCGGCTTCGCCGCCTGGCTCCGGCGCGAAAGGGCCGAAATCCGCGCCATTGCCGATCGGGCGGGCATCAAGCCGGAATAACCCGCCCCCTTGCCCTGGGGCGGTATTTGGGCCAAAGAGGCGCCGCCTTTGGGGGTTCTCCCTGGGGGTAATCCGCACGCGGCGCACCCTTCCTGATCAGGCAGGGTCCGGTCTCCTTCGGGGGAAGGCGCCGCGGAGGCTCAACCGGACCACATGGAAGGAAGTCGCTCATGGCGATGCCCGTCGTTTCTCTGCGTGCCCTGCTCGAAGCCGGGGTGCATTTTGGCCACCATACGCGCCGCTGGAATCCCCGCATGGCGCCCTATATTTTCGGTGTCCGCAACCAGGTGCATATCCTGGATCTGCAACAAACCGTGCCGATGATGGACCGCGCTTTGCGCGCCGTGCGTGATACGGTTGCCGGCGGTGGCCGCGTGCTGTTTGTTGGCACAAAGAAGGCCGCTGCTGAATATGTCGCGGAATCGGCAGTGCGCTGCGGCCAGTATTACGTGAACCATCGCTGGCTTGGCGGCATGCTCACCAATTGGAAGACCATCACCGGTTCCATCAAGCGCCTGCGCCAAATGGATGAACGCCTGTCGGGCGACACGGCGGGTCTGACCAAGAAGGAAGTGCTGATGCTCTCGCGCGAGAAGGAAAAGCTCGACCGCGCACTTGGCGGC
>JADCEX010000012.1 GCA_020249825.1 Roseomonas sp. | reverse complement strand
CTCGCCATGGCGCCAGGCGCTGCGCTGCCCGATCCGGAGGCGCTGCCCTGGGCCTTGCTCGCGGCCTGTACGCCGGTTTGGTATGCGGTGGCGAATATCGCCGGCGTCAAGCTTGCGCCGCGCGGTGCGGCGCCCTTGGCGCTGGCGGCGGGCACCTGCGCTGCGGCAGCGCTGATGATGGCGGTGATTGCGTTCTCAACCGGGCAGATCCGTTCCGTGGATATTGCCGGGCTGCCCATTACCATGGCTCAAGGCGTGTTGTTGGCGCTGGCTTATTTGCTCTATTTCCGCTCACTCGCAAACCAGGGAGGCGTGGTGACATCCCAAGTCGGCTATATCGTCACCATCACCGGGCTCATTTGGGGTTTTGCGATTTTTGGTGAGGTACCGGGCTGGTTGACGATCCCCGCCGCGGCCTTGGTCTTTATCGGCCTTGCGCTGGTGACGCTGCCTTCGAAGATCAACCGATCAAATGCTTGAGTTCGGTTTCCACGAAGGAGAGCGGTGCGGTGCCGCCATTGACGACATTATGCTCAACCCCTGCGGCGCGCCCGTAAGCGACACCGGCTTTAAGATCGGCCGTTAGCGTCTCACCGCCCGGCAGTTCAACGAACAAAGTCCCGTCCGTCACCGGCACCACCACATAAGCCATGCCATGGCGATGCCAGCCGGTCTCCGCGCCGGGTTCGAAATCCCAGCGCGTGACGCGCACATTGGCATCATCAATCTGAACAGTCGCCACCGCTGGCGGGCGGCAGCGCAGCGGTTCCTTCATGGCGCTATTCCGCGGCCTTGGCGGGCGAAAGCCCCGGCAGCGGCAGCGCCCCCGCAGCACCCCAGGCAGCCCAAACCGCTTCTGCCTGCGCGGCATTCAGCGGCAGATGCGGCGGGCGAATGCTGCGCCAGCCGGCATCGCCGGTGCTACGCGCGATAATCTCGCGCAGGCCCGGAATCAGCGGCACGGAAGTCGCGGCCTTGCGTGTGGCATTCAAGACCGCCTGCGCCGCATCGGCTGCCAGCCCGGTGCGCTTGGCATAGACAATGCCGCCCCAATGGGAATTTCCGTTGGAAGCCGCAGTGATGCAGCCCGCGCCACCTTCAGCGAGGATGCGTTGCAGGAATTCATCGCTGCCGGAATAAACTTCAAACCGATCCTTGGCGAAAGCCTTCACCATGGCCTGCATATTGGCGTAATCGCCTGATGAATCCTTCACACCCTTGATGGTGCCAGGGAAAGCCTTGATCAGTCGTTCCAGCAAGGAAAGACTGAAAGGCACCGCCGATTGCTGCGGGAAGTGATAGAGATAGACTTTCACCCCACCACCAATGCGATTCAGCGCTTCGGAGAAATAGGCGAACAACCCATCATCAGACGGACCCTTATAGTAGAAGGGCGGCAGCATCAGCACGCCGGGGCAGCCGGCATCGCGCGCATGCTTCGTCAATTCCACGCTATCGGTCAGGCTGGCGCAGCCCGTGCCCGGCATCATGCGCGCCGCCGGAATGCCGCGCGCAATCAGCCCTTCCAGAATGGCCTTGCGTTCATGCAGGCCGAAGGAATTTGCCTCACCTGTGGTGCCCAGCACGCCAAGCCCGTTGCAGCCATTGGCCAGCAGCCATTTGGCATGCGCGGCCATACGATCCAGATCGGGGGTCAGATCGGGCTTCATCGCCGTCAGCACCGCGGCATTCACGCCGCCATAAATCGCGTCTTTCATCTGGGCATCCTTCGCAAAACTTGTGGGGGCTTCGTCGCGCGGAACGCGCGCTCCGTCAATCAAGCAGACGGCGTGCCCCGTCAATCAGGCGCTTTCACCTTGCGCGGCATCATCCCTGGCCAGCGCACCACATGGTCTTCCAAGGCCCCGGCCTGGCGTTCATCAATGGCGCGCCCGCGGACGGAAACGCCGGCGCGATGCACGCTTTCCGGGTCGCCCGAGACCAACGGGTGCCACCAGGCCAAATCGCGCCCTTCCGCCACCATGCGATAAGCGCAGCTTGGCGGTAGCCAATCAATCGCCGCGAGCTTCTTGGGCGTCAGCTTCACACAATCCGGCACGCGCTGCTTGCGCGCCGCATAATCGGAACATTGGCAGCTATGCAAATCCAATAACCGGCATGCCACTTCGGTATAGGCGAGCGCATCGGTTTCCTCATCGCGCAGCTTATGCAGGCAGCACCGCCCGCAGCCATCGCACAGGCTTTCCCATTCCGCCCGAGACATCTCGGCCAGCGTCTTGCTTTTCCAGAAAGGCGCTTTGTCAGTCACGCCAAGTTACAGGTGAAAAGAAGCCCCTCAACGCCGATTGGCTGGCGGCGGCGCCAGATTTTCAGTCTGCACGCGCCCAGGTGCGGCGCTGCCGGTGCTGGTGCCACCCGAAGGCGCCGGCGCTGCCGAACTGCCGCCGCTTTCCGGCGCGCCCAGGCGCATCAACGCCCCGCGCAGCGGGTCACTGCCGGGGTTATGCAGCTCCATCGCCACCACCACCTGCCGTGCGCTTGCCTCTCGTCCGAAATAGGCGCGCATGGCGGAACTATTGGCGGAAAGCACCGCGCCATCCAGCGTAATGCCGGCAAAAAGCCCGCGGCTGCGGCCAATGGTGACGATATCCGCCCCCACCGCGGCCGTTGTGGCGCCCTGGATGCTGCGCCCGAGGGTCGCGAAAGCCAACCCGGCTTCGGCGCCGAATTTGAATTGGCTGTCCAGAACGGCGTTCAGCCCACGCTCGGTCATGATGAGTGAAATGACCTGCGCATCCTGCAACCCGGCCTGCAGACCGAAACTGCCGCCGACCAGGCTATAGAAGGCGGGGGAGGACCAGGAACCACCACCACCGCGCGCGGCGAGAACGCATTCGCCAAACTCACCGCCGATAAAAAAACCGGCGCGGAAGACCCGCGGGCAGATCAATACCCCCTTGGCATTGCGGAGCAACGCCCGCGCATCGCCGGTATTATCCGCCGGCCCCATGATTTCCTGCAGCGTGAGCGTGGCGCGGTCCACCAATGCCTGTTCTTCGGCCTGGGCGCGGGCGCTGCCGGAAAAGCCAAACAAGGCAAGGAGTAAGGCGCTTAAAAGCATGATAGGGCGCATGAAAAACATTTCCCAACCCGTTGTTTCAACAGACTCTACACCAAGGATTCGCGTCGGGGGAAGCGTTTCTTGCGGAATTTGATCAAACCTCAGTCGCGGGCGCGGTCCAGGGTTCCTCATTAACCGAAACCACACGCCAATCGAGCCCGTGTTTTTCAATGCGGGTCAGCGATAAGTTCTTGATACTGAAGACCAAGGCCTGATCCGGGGAGAGGCCCATGGCATGGGCCAGCGCGGCGCGGATGGATCCGCCATGCGCCACAAGCACAATATCCTGGCCTTCCAGGAGCGTCGCCAGACGTTCCAGCACGCCAGCAACGCGCGCCTGGACTTGGCGAAAACTCTCCCCGCCCGGCGGGTGCTCTTCCCCGGCATGGGGCCAGAAAGGATGCGCCGGGCGTGTCAGCAGCGCGGGCAAAGCCTCATGCGGGATGCCCTGCCAGTCGCCAAGATGCTGTTCGGCGAAATCCGGTTCCGCTTCCAAATCCGCTTCTGGATAACCTGCCGCAAACACGGCGGCTGCGGTGGCACGGGTGCGGGACAGGTTGGTAACAAACCAGCGCGCCGGTTGCGGCAGGCGCTGCGCCAACCAGCGATAGGATGCGGCTTCTTCCCGCAAGGCCAGATCGCACAACGCCACATCCATGCTGCCATAGAGCACCGCGCGGGCGGATGGTTCCACCAGCGCGTGGCGGACCAGGAAAAATCGCGTTGGTGTCACGCCGGCGCATCCAGCGCATGCGCCATCAAATCATCCAGCGTGCAGATTTGTAGCGCCGCCTCATGCGTTGCTTCCAGCAATACGGGCGGTGCGCAACCGGCGCGGCGGGCTTCTTCCCAACGCGCGGCGCAAAGGCACCAGCGATCGCCTGGTGAAAGTCCGGCAAAACCATATTCCGGGCGTGGCGTGGAAAGATCATTCCCCGCCGCCTTGCTGAAGGCCAGGAAGCCAGCGCTGACTTCCGCGCAAACCACATGAAGCCCGATATCCTCAGGCCCCGTATTGCAGCAGCCGTCTCGAAAAAACCCCGTCAGCGGCGCCACCGAACAAGGCAGCAAGAGCCCGCCCAAGACATTGCGCTTCCCGGCCGGATGAGAGGCCGGCTTCAGCCAATCAAAACCACCACTCATGCGGCAGCGCGAATGGCGGCGGCCTTCACATCCGCATCTACTGCATCGGCATAGGTGGCGAAATTCGCCTCAAACCGCGCCACCAGATCGCGCGCCGTGCGATCATAGGCCGCCTTATCCGCCCAGGTTTCGCGCGGGTTCAGCATTTCACTTGGCACGCCGGGCAGCGCCTTTGGCACCATCAGGCCGAAGAAGGGATCACGCTGGAATTCCACGCGGGCCAGGCTGCCATCAAGCGCAGCGCGCAGCAGGGCGCGCGTGACACGGATGGGCATGCGGCTACCGGTGCCATAGCTGCCGCCGGTCCAGCCGGTATTCACCAGCCAGCAATCCGCGCCATGGCGCGCCATCAAATCCGCCAGCATCCGGCCATAGACTTCCGGGCGGCGCGGCAGGAAGGGCGCGCCGAAGCAGGTGGAAAATGTCGCCTGAGGCTCCTTCCCCAGGCCCTTTTCCGTGCCCGCAACGCGCGCGGTATAGCCCGACAGAAAGTGATACATGGCTTGCGCCGGGGAAAGCTTCGCAATCGGCGGCAGCACACCAAAGGCATCGGCCGTCAGCATCACCACATTGCGCGGCAGGCCAGCGGCACCGCTTTCGACAATGTTCGGAATATAGGGCAGCGGATAGCAGGACCGCGTATTTTCCGTGAGCTTGCTATCATCCAGATCAAGCCGCCCCGCTTCATCCGCCACCACATTTTCCAGCACAGCGCCAAAACGATGCGACGCATCCCAGATTTGTGGTTCGGCCTCACGGCTGAGTTTGATTACCTTCGCATAGCAGCCGCCTTCGAAATTGAAGACACCGCCATCAGACCAGCCATGTTCATCATCGCCGATCAATTGGCGTTCCGGATCGGATGAAAGCGTGGTCTTGCCCGTACCGGACAGGCCGAAGAACAGCGCCACATCGCCCTTGGCGCCCAGATTGGCGCTGCAATGCATGGGCAGCACACCCTTCGCCGGCAGCAGCCAATTCATCACGGTGAAAAAGCTTTTCTTGATTTCGCCAGCATAGGATGTGCCGGCAATCACAATCGTCTTGGCCGCGAAGGAAAGCGCGATCACGGTTTCAGTCCGGCAGCCATCCTGGGCGGGATCAGCCTGGAATTCCGGCGCATGCAGAATGGTGAAATCCGGTTGGAAATTTGCCAATTCTTCCGCGGCCGGACGGATGAACATATTGCGCGCAAACAGCGCATGCCAGGCATTGGTGGTCACCAACCGCACGCGCACGCGATGCGCCGGATCAGCCCCGGCATAAAGATCTTGGGTGAAGACTTCCGGCCGCGCGCCGAGCCAGCCGCGCACGCGGGCAGTGAGGCCCGAGAAGCGTTCCGGCGCCATGGGCTGATTGATCTTGCCCCACCAGATATCGGCGCGCACATCGGGGTCTTCCACGACAAACTTGTCCTGCACGGAACGGCCCGTATGGGTGCCAGTTTCGGCGATAAAGGCACCATCAGCGGAAAGTCGGCCTTCATTACGGCGCAGCGCATGGGCAATCAGCGCGGGCGGGGTGAGGTTCGCGTGAATGGTTTCAGCCCCGGTCACGCCAGTACCGGCCAAAGCTTGTGCAGTGGAAATCATAAGACGTTACCCTTCCAACAACCCCAGATCGTGCCGCTCAGGCGGCTATCGCGCGCTCTATCAGGGCAGGTCGCGGCAGAATTGCGGCAGGGTCAGGGACTGGCAGAGGCTTCCCCGGCCAGGGCCGCCCGCCCCTCCCGCGCTGCGCGAATCAGCGCCATACGCACGGCATCCGCATCGCCCACCGGGGCGGGGAAGGCAAGACGGCGGGATGCCTCCCCATCCGAAATATCGCAGCCATCGGGGTCCACCGCCACCAACCGCCAGGGGCCGGGGGCGCCGCCCAACAGCCCGGTGGCAATCGCGGCCACCGCATCCGGATGGTCCTGGTTCACATGGCCGATGATCTCAGCCTCCGCCGCCGCCACCGCCGCAACGGCGGCTTCATCGGGCAGCAGGGCGCTGGCCTTGAGCCGTACCGCCCGGGCAAAGCCGCCCACCAGCAGGGCACCTCCAATGGTCACGCGCCACAGCGCGAAATCCCCGAAATCCGCGTAAAGCGCCGCATAAGGATGCACCGCAAGCCAGCGCGCCTTCAGCGCCGCCACATCCTCTGCCGGCACTTGTTCCGCCATCCCGGTCACCGTCACGCGCGGGGCGGTTTGCGGGTTGAGCCCGGTCGGCGCGCCCGCCACCATCAGTGCGCAGCGCGGATCGGCCTGCAAATGCCTTGTGTGTTCCGAAAGCGAAGACAGCAGCATCAGCGGCGACAGATCAGGCGCGCTGGCCGGCGTTACCAGACTGGCGAAGGGCTGCCCCGCCTGGGCGGTCGCGAGCGTGGCAGAGCGCGCGGCGCGGATCAGCCGCCGCGCTTCCAATATGGCATCATACTGTTCCATCGCCCTTCTCCGGCCCGGCTCCTGCCACAATTGGCTCGCATTATCATCACTGTCGCGGCAAAAGAATGTCTCCGCTGCGTCAGAGGTGCACAGCAATGCCGCAAACCATCGCCCTTGTGGATGATGACCGCAATATCCTCACTTCCGTTTCCATGACGCTGGAACAGGAAGGCTATCAGGTGCGGACCTATACGGATGGCGAAAGCGCGCTGCAGGGCCTGCTCGCCAAGCCGGCCGATCTTGCGGTGCTGGATATCAAAATGCCGCGCATGGATGGCATGGAATTGCTCCAGCGGCTTCGCCAGCGCAGCAATATGCCGGTGGTCTTCCTCACCTCGAAGGATGAGGAAGTGGATGAGCTGATGGGGCTCCGCCTCGGTGCCGATGATTACATCACCAAGCCCTTTTCCCAGCGGCTATTATTGGAACGCATCCGCGCCCTGCTGCGGCGGAATGAGGGTGCGCGGGCGGAAGGTTCCGGCGCACCGCCTGGCGGCGTGCTGGCACGCGGGGATCTGATGCTGGATGAAACGAAGCACACCTGCCTTTGGAAGGGTAAGGCGGTGCAGCTTACCGTCACGGAATTCCTGCTGGTGAAGGCATTGGCGCTGCGCCCCGGCATGGTGAAGAACCGCGACCAATTGATTGATGCCGCTTACGGCGAAAACATCTATGTGGATGACCGCACGATTGACAGCCATGTGAAGCGCATCCGCCGCAAATTCCGCCAAACGGATGAGGATTTCGACCAGATCGAAACCCTTTACGGCATCGGCTATCGCTACAAGGAAAATTGAGGGGTTTCCCCCTCAAAAAACGCCTTCAATGCAACCGCGCTGAAGGCAAATGCGGGCTATCAAGGCTGAAATCCGGGATGGCGACATCAAACGCCTCACCGGTGTCGCGCACCACCATGTGATACGCACCACGCATGAAGCCCGATGGTGTGCCGAGTGGTGTGCCGGAGGTATATTCAAACCGGCCACCCGGTTCCAGGACGGGCTGTTCACCCACCACGCCCGCACCTTGCACCTGTTGCGTGCGCCCGGTGCCATCGGTGATCTGCCAGGTCCGGCGGATCAGCTGCACTGTCTCCCGCCCCAGATTGGCGATTTCCACCTGATAGGCCCAAACGAATTGGGCGCTTTCAGGCATGGATTGTTCAGCGAGATAAAAGGCGCGCACGGCAACCCTTATCCCACGCGTCGTCTCGACGAATGAATCCCCTTTGGTCATTCTAGCCTTCCTCGGAATCCATTCAGAACCCTAACTGGGCCATTTGTAAAGGTTTTTTTACGCCGCATCCCTCATGAGGCTGCGGCATCCAACGCCTCGGCCAGATCATCAATCAGATCGGCCACATCCTCAAGCCCCACAGAAAGCCGCACCGTGCCATCGGTAATGCCAAGCCGCGCGCGTTCTTCCGCGCCCACGCGCATATGCGTGGTGGTGGCCGGATGGGTCGCCATGGATTTCGCATCGCCAAGGTTATTGGCGATATCAATCAGCTTCAGCGCATCCATGAAGCGAAAGCAGGCTTCCTTGCCGCCCTTGATATCAAAGCTCACCAGCGTACCGCCGGCGGACATTTGCGCCATGGCGAGCTTCTGCTGCGGGTGATCCGCGCGGAAGGGATAGAGCACGCGCGCAACCTCCGCCCGTTCCCCCAGCATATCGGCAATGGCGGAAGCGCTGCGGCACATGGCGGGGATGCGCAGATGCAGCGTTTCCAACCCCTTCAGGATCACCCAGGCATTGAAGGCGCTGATGGAAGGGCCGGTATTGCGGATGAAGGGTTGCAAGACCTCATCCACCCATTTCTTCGATCCCATCACGCAGCCGCCCAAAACGCGGCCCTGGCCGTCAAAATGCTTCGTGGCGGAATAGACAACGATATCCGCGCCGAAGCTCATGGGCTTTTGCAGCAAGGGCGTGGCGAAGACATTATCCACCACCACCAAGGCGCCGGCCTGATGCGCCAGGTCACACACGGCGCGGAGATCAACGATTTCCAGCATGGGGTTGGAAGGCGTTTCCAGCAGCACCATCGTCGTCGGGCGCGAGAGGGCCGCGCGCCATTGCGCCAGATCACTGCCATCCACGAATTCGGTTGAGATGCCATAGCGCGGCAACAGGGTGGAAACGATCCAATGGCAGGAACCAAACAGCGCGCGGGAAGCCACCACGCGGTCGCCGGCTTTCAGGTGGGACAGCATGGCCGAATGCACCGCTGCCATGCCGGTCGCGGTCGCGCGGCAGGCTTCCGCACCCTCCAGGGCCGCCAAGCGCGCTTCCAACATGCTGACCGTTGGGTTGCCGAAACGCGAATATTGGTAATGCACTTCCGTGCCGGCGAAAGTCGCCTCCGCCTGGGCTGCGCTGTCATAGACAAAGCCCGAGGTCAAATACATCGCTTCCGCCAGCTCATCGAAATTCGAACGCATGAGCCCGCCGCGGACAAGCTGCGTCGCGGGGCGAAGGGGGCGGGCGGGGCGGGATTTTTTTTTCGACATGGCACGGACCTCTCACACAATGATGGCGTCCAGCCCCTAGCGGGAACGGGGCATGATAACCCCGCGGCCCTTTAGCGCGTTTGTTTTCGGGGGTGTCGCCACCCACGCCCTTTCGGAACCTCGCCGCAAGCAGACCGGACAAATCGCGAGGATCGGTTTTGCAACCGATAATCGACTCATACGGCGCGATGCGCCCGCAGGTCAAGAATGCAGGATGGCTTGCATCGCGCCCGCGCCCATGGGTTCATCCCAAGCGGAGGATAACGCCATGGCCAATACCCGTGTGACCCTGATTGTTGGCGCGAGCGGCGCTGCCGCCAGCCGCGTGATGGAAGCCGCGCAAGGCGATCCTGGCTTCACGCCAATCGGCCTGACCCGGCGCGACCCGGGTGCGGGCATTCCCTGGATCACCGCCGATCTCTGGGATGGGCCGGCGCTGACGCGCGCCATCGCGGCGCGGCCGGATGTTACGCATATTGTCTATGCGTCCCGCGCGCCGCATGGGGAGACGGGCGTTGAGGATGTACCCGGCAATGTGACGATGCTGCGTAATTTGCTGGACGCGGCCGAGGCATCGCTACCGCGCTTTCAGCATCTGCACATGATCCATGGCGGCAAATGGTATGGGCTGCATATCGGCCCCTTCCGCACCCCGGCGCGGGAAGATGATCCGCGCCATTTGCCGCCCAATTTCTATTATGATCAGCAGGATATGGTGGCCGAACGCCAGCGCGGCAAAGCATGGTCCTGGTCCGCCAGCCGGCCCAATTTCGTTTTAGATGTCGCCCCGGGGCGGGCACGCAACATGGTCTCCACCCTTGGCGCCTATGCCGCCATCTGCCGCGAACTCTCCGTGCCCTTCGATTTCCCCGGCAAGCCCGGCGCGTTCACGGCGCTGCATGAGGTCTCGGACGCCAAATTGCTGGCTGAGGCGATTCTTTGGATGCTGGGCGAACCCCGCGCCGCCAATCGCGCCTTCAATGTGACGAATGGCGATGCCTTTCGCTGGTGCGATATGTGGCCGCATCT
>JADCEX010000119.1 GCA_020249825.1 Roseomonas sp. | reverse complement strand
ACCCGGGGTGGCGTGATTGCCCCCGGATCCCAGGTTGCGTCCATTGTGCCGCAGGAAGAAAGACTGGTGGTGGATGTACAGATCACGCCAATTGACGTGGATACGGTGCGCATTGGCATGCCGGCTTCCATCCGGCTTTCCCATGCCGCGGCGCGCACCACCCCCATTCTGGAAGGCGTTGTTGAAAGGATTTCGCCTGACCGCACGACGGATCAACGCACCGGCATGGCGTATTTCGAGGCGCGCGTTGGCTTCGCACCCGAGGAATTGGCCAAGCATGATGCCCTGCGTCTGCAGCCGGGCATGCATGCGGAAGTGCTGATAAGGCGTGGTGAGCGTTCCTTTGCATCCTACCTTGCCCGGCCCCTGGCGGATCGCTTCGCCAAATCCATCCGAGAGTTCTAGACTGACAAGCGACGCGACACCGCAGCACCGCTTGAGGAGAAATTCATGCTGTTTCGCCGTTTCCTCGGTGCCTTGGCGCTCTGTCTTTTTGGCTTTTCCGCCGCGCCGGCACTGGCACAGCAGGGGGACCCTTCCTTCAATCTGGTCAATCGTTCCGGGCGATTGATTTTTGGGGTTTATGCCTCGCTCGCCACCGATCAGGATTGGGGGCCGGATCGGCTTGGTGATAATGCGCTGCCCAATGGGCGGAGCTTTACGCTCCGCCTGCCGCAAGGCCCCTGCATCTGGGATTTACGCGTGGTCTATGAACGCGCCAATGGCCCCGCCGAGGAAAGGCGCAACATCAACCTTTGCGCCGTGACAGAGGTGGTGTTTGACGGTCGGCAAATGGCGCAGCCGCCGCAACCACAGCCACAGCCCCGACCTCAGCCGCCGCCGCAGCGCGCTACACCCAGCGGCAATCCTTCCTTCAACCTGGTCAATCAAGCGCGCGTGACGGTGATGGAAGCCTATGTCTCGCTATCGACAGAACAGGAATGGGGGCCGGATCGGCTGGGCAATGACGTGGTCGCACCGGGGCGGCATTTTGCCATTCGCCTGCCGGAAGGCCCCTGTCTTTATGATGTGCGCTTTGTTTTTGAGAATGGCCAGACGGATGAACGCCGCGGCGTGAATCTTTGCGATGTCACCAATCTGATCCTGCCCTTGCAGCGCCAATAGGCGCAGCGAAGATCAGGCCGGCAGGCTGACATCCAGGTTCAGCGCTGCATCGCAGCGCGCGGTCGCACCCGGCGGTAGCACCAAAGTGCATTCGCGCTCTTCGATCAGCGCAGGGCCTTGCACGCTTTCGCCGGGACGAAGCGCGAGGCGGTTGAGCACTGGCGTTTCAACATAGGCGCCGCGAAACCAGGCACGGCGCGTGCCGCGCTGTAGCGTGCCTTCTGCGGCCGTGCCCTGCTGTGTGAGGTCCACCACCGGGCGCGGCCCCGCGACAATCACCTGCCAAGAAACGCATTCCACCGGCAGGCTGGGTTCGGTGCGGCCATATAGCGCCAGATAGGCGGCTTCGAATTTTGCGCGCAGCATTGCCGCATCGCCGTGCGTGATGGACTCGGCCGGGATTTCAGCTTCCACCTGAAACCCTTGGCCGGCGTAGCGCATGGCGCCCAGGATGCGCGCTGAGGCCGCTTCCGGCGCGCCACCCGCCGCCGCAGCCATCGCCTTGCCTTGCGCTGTCATGGTGCCGGTAATCTCTCGCAGCTTGGCGAAATCCAACCCAGCCAGCGGCGCGACCCAGCCCTGCACAAAGGCAAAGGAAATTGGTGCCGCGAGGAAGCCAAAGGCCGAAGCAACGCCCGCGCCCAGTGGCACGATGATGCGTCGAAGGCCAAGCTTCATACCGATATGGCATGCATGCACCGGCCCCGCGCCGCCGATTGGGACCATGGCGTAGGCATCAATGCGCTTGGCTTTTTCCAAAGCATGGATCGCCGCTGCCTGCGCCATATTGCCATTGACCGTTTCATGAATGGCCCAGGCGGCTTCCGGCACGGAAAGGCCAAGAGGCTTGCCGATATGTTCCGCAAGCGCTGCCTCTGCCGCCGCGACATCAAGCTTCATCGCGCCACCGAGAAAGCTTTCAGCGCCAAGATAACCGAGCACCAAATCCGCATCCGTGACCGTTGGCCGCGCGCCGCCAAGCCCATAACAGGCGGGGCCGGGATCTGAGCTGGCACTCTCAGGCCCCACGCGCACGAGCCCCAAGCGATCCACGCGCGCGATGGAACCGCCGCCAGCGCCGATTTCGATCATATCAATGACCGGCACCTTGAGCGGGAGGCCGCTGCCCTTGCGGAAGCGATCCACGCGCGCGACTTCGAAATCCAGGCTGCGCTGCGCTTCGCCATTGTCAATCAACGCAGCCTTGGCGGTGGTGCCGCCCATGTCAAAGCAAAGGATATCGCGCGCGCCAGCCGCAGCGCCGTAAATGCCGGTGGCTTCCACACCGCCCGCCGGGCCGGATTGCACCAGGCGGATTGGGTGACGCGCTGCGGTTTCTTCCGCGACCGTGCCGCCATCGGACAGCATCAGGAATAGCGGGCCGATCAAGCCAAAGCCGCGCAAGCCATCACTCAAGCGGCGCAGATAGCGTTCGAAAACCGGCTGCACATAGGCGTTGCAGACGGTGGTGGAGGCGCGTTCATATTCGCCGATCTCGGGCACCACTTCGGAGGAAAGGCAGATGGTGAGATCGGGCGCTTCTTCCGACAGAATCTCGCGCATGCGTGCTTCATGCGCGGGATTGCGGAAGGCATGCAGGAAACACACTGCCACTGCCTTGGCACCAGCCGCGCGTAAGGCGCGCACCGCTTCGCGCGCACCCGCTTCATCCACTGCTTCGCGCACCGTGCCATCCGGCAGCAGCCGTTCCGCGACACCAAGCCGCCGGTGGCGCGGTACAAGTGGCTCTGGCACGCGCATGAAAAGATCATAGGTGTCGTGCCGGAGTTCCGTGCCGATTTCCAGAATGTCGCGAAAACCCTTGGTGGTGATCAGCCCCGTTGGCACGCCGCGCCTTTCGATCAGCGCATTGGCGACCAGCGTGGTGCCGTGAATCACATGCCGCACCTGATCTGCCCGCGCGCCAGTGCGCGAGAGCAAATCGCGCACACCCTCCAGCACGGCTTCTTCCGGCGCATGCGGCGTGGTGAGCACCTTGCCATTGAAGATGCGCCCGTCACGCGAATCGAGCATCACCAGATCAGTAAAGGTGCCGCCAATATCAACACCAATGCGCCAGGGGGCCGTATTCATGGCGTGACGTAGCCTTCCTTGATGTCGCGGGCGATGGCGGCGGGATCGCGTTCCGCCACCGGC
The DNA here is from genome assembly GCA_020249825.1 of Roseomonas sp. Taxonomy (GTDB): domain Bacteria; phylum Pseudomonadota; class Alphaproteobacteria; order Acetobacterales; family Acetobacteraceae; genus Neoroseomonas. The sequence goes on along the minus strand of JADCEX010000119.1, from coordinate 4,691 downwards.
CCCATGCCGCCACCGCCGGGCGTTTCATAGGTAATGACATCACCTGGTTGCAGCACGATGCGCGCCTTGGCGGGAACGGGCTTGCCATTCACCAGATCGCGCCCGCCGCGCCCAGGCGCACCACCCAAAACACCGCGCGGCGGGTGCTGCACCCGTTCATGGCGATAGGTGGCGGTCACCGGTTTTTCGCCAACCACTTCGAAGGAAAGCCGTTGCGAAAGCCCACCGCGCGTCCGCCCGGCGCCACCGGAATTGGGGATCAACTCCTTTTCCGTCATGAGCATCGGTACGGCGTTTTCGAACTGCTCCACCGCCTGTGTCGCGACATTGGATGGGAAGGAAAGGCAGGCGGGACCGTCATGTTGGGGTGCAGCACCATGGCCACCATTCATGAAAAACATGCGCACATAGCGCCGGCCTTCGGCATTCTCGCCCGTGAAATACACATTCCAGAGCGGGCTGCCGCTTTCCGCGATCACGCGATCGGGGATGAGTTTGGCAAGTGCCGCCAGCACCAGCATCGGCAGATAATGGCCCGTGAGGTGTCGGCCCCAAACCGGTGCGGGGCGGCGCGGATTTACGATGGAGCCTTCCGGCGCAATGAAGGTGATGGGCCGGAAGGAGCCATCATTATTCGGTGTCGCGGGATCAAAAGCGCATTTCACTGCATAATTGGAATAGGCGCGCGTGAAATTGAGCGGTGCATTCACCGGCCGCGCAATTTGCGCATCCGTGCCGGTGAAATCCAGGATCAGATCACTGCCCTTGATGGTGAGTTTCAGACGAAAGGTAACTGGGTGTTCAAAGCCATCGGCGGTGACTTCATCCTCCACCATGCCATCCGGTGCGGCGGCGATTGCATCGCGCATGGCGCGTTCGGAACGCGTGAAGATTTCGCCGGCCAGCGCATCCAGATCATCAATGCCTTCTTCGGCTATGATGCGCGCCAGGCGCTTTTCCGCCTTTTCATAGGCCGCGAATTGCGCGCGGATATCGCCGAGCGTTTCATCCGGCTGGCGCAGATTGGCTTCCAGAAAGGCGATCACATCCTCATTTTCTTCCCCACCCTTCAGGATGCGGGTGATGGGGATGGTCAGGCCCTCTTCCCAGGAATCGCGCGCTTCAACCGAAGGCGCACCGCCGATATCGGTGGAATGGAAGGTGCTGCCCAGCCAGGAAATCACGCGGCCCTTGGCGAAGATGGGCTTGATCATGGTGATATCGTTCAAATGGCCAGTGCCGTAATAGCCATCATTGGAAATCAACACATCGCCAGGCGAAAGCTGCGCCACGGGGTAGCGTTGCAGCATGATCGCGAGCGTGCGCGGCATGGTGCCGACGAAGGATGGGACAGAACGCGAAGATTGCGCGAATTGCCGCCCGGCGCTGTCCATCAACCCAATCGCCATATCCCAATTGTCACGCACAACAGAGGAGAAGGAGGTGCGGACAAAACTCTGCGCCGTTTCATCCATCAGCCCCGCAATGCGCTGCCAGGCGGTGCCAAGCCGAAGGGCCGAAAAGCTGGACATAGCGTATTCTCCTTTAGCCGCGCATGGCTTGCAGTTGCGCGGGGTAGCCGGCGGGGTTCACCATCACATCAATCAGGCTTGGGCCTTGCAGTGCAAGAGCAGCTTCAAGGGCGGTGATGTATTCGGCTTCGGTCGCGGCGCGGAAGCCCGTGGCACCAAAGCCTTCCGCGATGGCGGCGAAATCCGGCCGTGCCCAGCGCACGCCTTCGGGGGGCAATTGCCGTTGTTGTTGCTTGATATCAATCAGCGATAGTGCGCCATCATTGAAGACAATGGTGATGCAGGGCGCGCCGGCCTCGGCAGCGGTGGCGAGTTCCGCCACACACATCATCAAGCCGCCATCGCCGGTAAAGGCAATGGCGCCATCAGCAGGATTTTCCAACGCCGCAGCCAGCGCGGCGGGGAGCGCAAAACCCATGGAGGCAAGCCCGTTTGAAATCAGCACATCGCGGGGAGCCGCGCATTCCCAGAAGGCGGTGGCGGAAAACATATGCGCCCCCGCATCCACACTGATGCGTGGGCGCCGCCCAGCGCGACGCGCGGCTTCCTGCGCCAGGGTCACGATTCGCGGTGGCGCCACACCGCCCGAGCGTTGCCAAGTAAGCGCCGCGCACATCGCGTCCCGATGCCCGGCAATCACCGCACTAACCCAGGCGCTGCTGGCGGCACCGTCCGCCAAGGCGACGAAGGCCGGCGCCAAAGCGCCATGCAATGACGCATTGGGTGTGACGTAATGCACCGAATGCGCGCGCAGCCCGATATCCAAGACCGGCGCGCTATAGCGCCAGGGTTGCAGGATGAGTTCCACCGGGTCGAGGCCCGCGAGGATGATCAAATCCGCTTCCTGGACGCAGGGCGCTTCCAGCGCTCCGCCGGTGAAAATACCCACAAAATGCGGATCGGCATCGGCGATCACGCCCTTGGCCTTGTAGGTGACTAGCGAAGGGCAGCCTAGCGCCGCGACCAAGGCGCGCAGAGGCTCTGCTGCATCCAACGCTTCCAGCCCGGCCAGAATCACCGGCTTCCTCGCGGCCTTCAGCATGGCGCGCGCTTTCGCTAAAGCGCCCTCATCCAGCGGCGCAATGCTGCGCCCAGGCAAAGCCAGCAATTCCCCCGCCGGGCGGCGCGCGGCTTCGCTGGTCAAATCCAGATGCACCGGGCCTATTGGCGCTTGCATGGCAAGATCAATCAGAGCTTCGATCTCAGCGGCTGGGTTTTCACTACGCGCTTGCGAATAGCCCTTGACCAATTCAGCGCTGGCGTTCCGCTGATCAAACACTTGATGCGTGATGTAGCTGAGTTGCTTTTCAGTGAAGCCGTCGGTCAGCAGCAGCACCGGCGCGCGTTCCAACGCAGCGCAGGCAATGCCATTCAGCGCATTCATCAGCCCCGGCCCCTTGGTGGTCAGCACCACACCTGGCGCGCCGGTCACTTCCGCATCCGCCACGGCCATCATCGCTGCATTGCCTTCATGCCGCGCTAAAACAAAACGAATACCGAAACGCTCTGCTGCTGCGATGACATCCAGCGAGGAACCACCGCCCGGAACGCCATAAATGCGCTTGGTGCCGCGCCGCGCGAGCGCGGCCAGCAGATACTCCGCCGTATTCATGCGCGGGCGCGGTCCGGCCAGAAGCGCACACCTTGCCGCGCCAAGCCGCCGCCCAAGCCAATGGCGGTACCATCCGCGCGCCAGCAGGCTGCTCCTTCCATGCTGCCATCAGCGTTAAAGCCAATCGCATTCATGCCGCCGCCAACATGCGGCATGGGCGCCACCTGATGCCCGCGCTTGGCCAGCGCCGCAAGCACGGCGGCATCAAAAGCAGGTTCTACTTCCACCGCCGCGCCTTGCGTCCAAAGCCGTGGCGCTTCCACCGCTTCCTGCAACGTCATGCCGTGATCCACCAGATTGAGGAAACCCTGCATGACAGAACCAAAAATCCGCAAACCGCCGGGCATCCCCAGCGCATAGGCGGGTTTGCCATCACGCAAGGCGATCAGCGGCGCCTGGGATGTGGTGATGCGTTTGCCGGGCGCGACAGACAGCGCCTTGCCCGGGCGCGGATCAAACAGCGCCATGTAGTTATTGGGGATCAGGCCCGTGCCTGGCACCAAGAAGCGTGCGCCGAACAGCGAATTGATGGTCTGGGTGGAACAGACAATATTGCCCTTGTCATCAGCGACCGTGACATGGGTGGTATTGGCGCTCTCACCGGGGCTCACACCCGGCCCCCAAACCTGCGCGCGGGCCATATCAAGCGCGGCGCGGCGTTCATCGCCATAGGCGCGCGAAATCAAGCGCGCGACGGGCACATCCACAAAGGCAGGATCAGCGGTGGCTGCGGCGCGATCGGCGAAGGCAATCTTCAACGCCTCGGCCAGCAAATGCAGCGTATCCGCGCTGCCAAAGCCCATGCCGCGCAGATCGAAGCCTTCCAGGATGTTCAGCATTTGCAGCACATGCACGCCGGAAGACGCGGGCGGCGGTGGCAATAAGACTTCATAGCCGCGATAGGGGCCGCGCAAGGGCGCGCGTTCTATCGTGGTGAAATCAGCAATATCGGCGGCGGAGATAATGCCGCCGGCCTTGGCAATGCCATCCGCCACGGCCTTGCCCAGGGCGCCATTCAATACGCCAGGCCCTTCGCGTGCGATCAGCGCCAACGTCTCAGCATATTCCGCCTGGATCAGACGCGCGCCTGGCTTGATCGGTGCGCCGCCCGGCAGCAGCAACGCGGCAATGGCGGGATCGCGCGCCAAATCATGCGCCGCTTCGCCGATGCATTCCGCCAGATAGGGCGTCACATTGAAGCCGCGCGAAGCGTGCCGAATGGCCGGCGCCATCACATCAGAAAGCGGCAGGCTGCCGAAGCGCGCCAGGGTTTCGCACCAGGCGCGCAAATTGCCCGGCACCGCAACTGAAAGCGGCCCAACCACATTGGCGCGGTCCGTTGCTTCGAAATTCATCGCATTGGTGGGCTCAGCAGGCGTAAACATATCGGCGCGCGCGGCGGCGGGGGCGGTGGAAAGCCCATCAATCACCGTATGGCGCCCGTCAGGCAGACGCAGATGCGCCATGCCGCCGCCCAGAATGCCCACCATCATCGGCTCCACGACGGTGAGGGTGAAAAGCGCAGCGATGGCGCCATCCACCGCATT
>JADCEX010000118.1 GCA_020249825.1 Roseomonas sp. | reverse complement strand
GCCAAAAACATCGCGGCCTTGGCCAAGGCGTGGGAGACCGCCTGCATCATGCCCCCCATCCAGGCGCGCGTCGCTGCATCGGGATCGCCCGCCATCAGCAAGGGAAACATCAGGAACAGATAGCCGATCTGCGCAACAGTCGAATAAGCGATCAGCGCCTTCAGCTTTTCCTGCCTGAGCGCCACTACACTGCCCACCAGGATCGCTGCCGCGCCAAGGGCGGCGAGCAATTCCGCCCCCGCCACGGGCGGACCAGGCAGCACCCAGAACCACAGCCGCACCAGCAAGACAAAAGCGCCCTTGACCACAAGCCCCGACAGCAAGGCCGAACCCGCCGGCGGCGCCCCGGCATGGGCAGGCGGCAACCAAAGATGCAAGGGAAACACGGCCATTTTCGCGAGCAGCCCAACCGTCATCAAGGCACCCGCCAATCGCGTTGGCGCATCAGCGCGCGTATTGCCGGCAAGCAGGCCGATATCAAGCGTGCCATAGGCGCCATAGAATAGCGCGCAGCCGAGCAGATAGAGCACCGACCCCAGCAGCGCGAAAAGCAGATACCGCAGCTCTGCCTTGAATTGCGAAGGCCTTCCATCCAGGCAGGCGAGTGCCAAAGCGGTAAAGGTCAACATCTCCAGCGCCACAAACAGGCTGAACAGATCGCGCGCGAGGAACGCAACGGCAAGAGACGCCGCCAATGCCGGCAGCAGGCACCAATAGGCAAAGGCCGCGCGCCCGCCCTTGTCCCAGGATGGCGCCGGATAGGCGGCGCGGCCAAAAAGCCCGGCAGCAACCAGAATAATGGCGGCGGCGAGCAGCATCGCCGCCGCAAGCCCATCGGCGGCGAGTGCTATGCCAATCGGCGGCGCAAAACCGCCGATGTGATAGGAAATGGGCTCACCCTGCCTGATGACGGCAGCGACGATGGCAACCGCAAGCGCAAGCCAAAGCCACAGCGCGCCGCGCGCCACGCGGGACGCAGCCTGGCCACCATGCACAAAGGCAAGCAAGGTCGCGCCAAGCGGCAGCGCGATGGCCAGCACCAAAAGGGCTCCGCCCAGCGTTCCAGTCATTCTGGTGGCGCACCGGGATGGGCGGGCGGTGCGGGGTCTTCCGCCAGCGTCACCGCGCCTGTTGTCTGATGCAGGCGAAGTGTGAGCACCAGGGCCAGCGCCGTGGCGGCAAAGGCCACCACCAGCCCGGTAATCACCATGGCTTGCGGCACGGGATCCGCGGGCAAGCCCGCCGCCGCACCGCGCCGCGCCGCCACGCCAAACACCAGGAATACGCCGACACCGAGAAGGTTGAAGGCAATCACCTTCCGCAGCACGGATGATTGCGCGAGCATTCCATAAAGCCCAAGCCCCACAAGCCCGGCCGCCGCAAGGGCAAAGGGAGTGATGGCATTCATCGCGGCGCGCGCCGTTCAGGCGGCCCGGCAATCATACAGGCCAGCGCGGCGGCGACAGATAATGTCATGGCCGTTTCGATCAGCAGGATCAGCGGTTTGGCAAAGCCCGGCGGATAGGCCAGGAAACCCTCCGCCCAGGCAAAACCCGCCAGCCCGACAATCAGAAAAACCAGCGGCCCCGCAGCAATGGCAAGCCTGAGGCGCATGTCGCTGATGCTGGGCGGTGCCGTAAGCCCCGCAATCCAGGGCAATACCCACATGGCGGCCAGCACCGCGCCGCCCTGGAATTTCCCGCCCGGCGCATCGGCGCCGACCCAGGCGATATAAATGCCGATCACAATCCCAATCGGCGGCAGCACCCTGGCCAGGAAAGCGAGTGGCCCATGCGGTTCAGCCACAAAAGCCGGCCCCGGTGCGCGGCCCCAACGGCGTTCTGGCGCCATGGACCAGATGGCAAAAACCGCAAAGACCAGCACGGCGGATTCAAGCAGCGTATCCAGCGCACGCTGCGCCATCAGCACTGCCGTCACCGGATTGCCCAGGCCGGTCGGTGCCATGGTTTCGAGTATTGGCGCAGCGAGGCTCGGCGCGGGATCGGGCAGGGTGTGCAGCGCATGGGCCAAAAGCGCGGCCAGGAGCACCGAAAATGTCGCCGCCAATAGGCGCTGCGCGATGGGCGGAGGGGCCGGCGCCAAGGCCCCATTGCTGATGCGGCTGGCGACATACAGGATGATGACGGAAGTGGCAGCGGCGCCGATCACAGCCTCGGTCAGGGCGACATCGGGCGCTTCAAGCCGCACCCAGACAAGGGCCGCGATCAGGCCCGTCGAGATGAAACCGAGCACGGCGCCGAAAAGCGATCGCGCGGCAAGTGTCGCCGCACCCGCGCCAAACAGCCCAAGTGCCAGCGGCAGATCGAGCAACCAGGCGGTCACGGCGGCGGGTCCTGTTCACGCCGCACCGCGCCCGCGACAAGCTGCGCCGCCGTTGTACCGCCCAGCAATACCAGCGCCCAAATCACAACAAGCTTGAGCGCATCCGTGATGCTATCGGCAAGCGGCAGCAAGCCAAGCACGATCAGCCCAAGGCCAAGATTATCCGCCTTGGTCAGCGCATGCACGCGGCTGAGCGTATCGCCAAAGCGCAGCAGGCCAAGCGTGCCGGCGATGAAGAAAAACGTGCCTGCCAGCACGGCTATGGCGGCAAAGATCGAAACCAGCAGGCTCATCGCCGGTCAATCACGCGTGATGCCATGACAAAGGCGACCGAAGCAAAGGCGCCGACCAGGGCGAGGATGAGCGCAACATCAATCAAGGCCGGCCTGCCCGCGGCAGCAAGCAGCAGCAAGGTGCCAATGCCCGCCGTGCTCAGCAATTGCGCGGCAAGCAGCCGGTCGGCGCGGGTGGGCCCACGCAGCACGCGTGCCAGCCCGACCAGGGCGCTCAGCATGATCAGCGCGGCGGCGCCGGTCAGCACTTCAGCCATGCTTGTCGGCCCTTGTGATGCGGGCAAAAGCCGCTTCGGTTTCAGCGAGGTCCCTCTCAAGCGGCATGGCGATATCAAGCGCATGCAGCCTGAGCCCGCCATCGGGCAAATCTTCAAGCGGGAGCGAGCCGGGGGCGAGGCTTGCCAGCGCCCGAAAGCCATCACGCGACGGCCCGGGCGGGATGGCGAGCGGGACTTCAATCACGCCGGGCGCGAGGCGCGGCGGTGAGGCAAAGGCGCGCAAGGCCACATCCCAGCCCGCGCTGAAGCTTTGGCGCAGCAGAATGAGCGCAAGGCGCGGCAAGGCGCTGGCTGCAATGGCGCCAGGGCCGGGCGGCAAAAGCCGCAAGCTGGCATGGGTCGCGCAAAAGGCGGCGATCAGGCCAAAGGGCAAGCCGAAGGGTTCCGCGCCGGTCAG
>JADCEX010000117.1 GCA_020249825.1 Roseomonas sp. | reverse complement strand
GGATGCGCATCTGGCGGAACGCGTGGCGGAGATGGACCCGGTGCGCGCGCATCCCGCCATGTTTCCGCCGCTGCTTGGTGCGGGGCGCGCGGCAGATGGGCCGGTCAGGCGCGATCTGCCGAAGATTGAAGCCGATACATCCTATGTTGCGGTGGTGGATCGTTGGGGCAGTGCCTTCAGCGCGACCCCTTCCGATGGGTCCTGGAATTCGCCCGTGGTGCCGGGGCTTGGCCTGATCCCGTCCAATCGCGGCAGCCAAAGCCGGCCTGATCCTGCGCATCCCGCCGGCGTGGCGCCCGGCAAGCGCCCGCGCCTGACGCCAAACCCCGCCATGGTGGTGACGCGCGCCGGTGGCGTGATGCCCTTCGGCACGCCGGGCGGCGATGTGCAAATCCAGGCCATGCTGCAGGTAATGTTGAATGTGCTGCATTTCGGCATGGAATTGCAGGAAGCGATCGAAGCGCCGCGCGTCTCCTCCTATGCGTTTCCGTCATCCTTCGCGCCGTTTGAGTATTTTCCGCGGCGCCTTGCGGTGGAAACACGCATCCCGGAAGCGACGCGCAATGCACTCGCGGGGCGCGGGCATGACATCAAGGAATGGCCTGATATCACCTGGCTTGCGGGCAGTGTGGAGGCAGTGATGTCAGACCCCGCCGCAGGGTTGGTGTGCGCCGGCGCCGATCCACGACGCCCCGCCTATGCGATTGCGGGATGAGCGCGCTGGCCGAAACTGGGGCGCTGCTAGATCAGGCGATGGCGCGGCTGAATGCGCAGGATTTTCCCGCCGCCGCCGCGCTGTTCAACCGTGCCATCGCGCTTGGGCTGGATGCGCCGGAAATTCGCAATAATCTTGGTCAGGCCTTGCGATTTTCAGGCGATCTGCCGGGGGCCGAGGCCGCCTATCGTGAAGCATTGCGCCAACGCCCTGCTTATATACGCGCGGCGGCCAATCTGGTGACAATGCTACTGCCGGCGCGGGCTGATGCCGCGCAGGCGGTGATTGCGGCTGCGCTTGCCGCAGGCGCCGGAGAGGATTTGCACCGTGCGGTCGCCGTGCCTTGGCGGGATGCCGGGCGTCTGGACCGTGCCGTTTTCCATTTGCGGGCGCTGCTTGAAACAGCGCCGGGCGATGCGCTGATGCGGAATGAATTGGGTACGGCGCTGATGGGAATAGGCCAGCCGAGCGCTGCGCTTCCCCATTTGGCGCGCGTCGCTGAAGAATTGCCAGATCGCGCCGATGCCAAGGTGAATTATGGCCTCGCCTTGCAGCAATCGGGCGATATTGCCGAAGCCATGGCGGTACAGCGCCGGGCCATTGCGCAAGACCCGCTCTGCCGTCCTGCCTGGCAAAATCTGTTGCTGGGTTTGAATTACATGCCGGGCATCACGGCAGAAGAAGTGGCGGCGGCGCATCGCGCCTATGCCGCGCGGTTTGGCCGCCCTGCGCCTGCCCCCTTCGCCAATACACCTGACCCAGACCGGCGGCTGCGCATCGGCATGCTTTCCGGTGATTTTCGCCAACATCCCGTTGGGTATTTTCTGGAAGCGGCGATCACTGCGCATCAGCGCGCGGGGTTTCATCTGACAGCCTATGATATCGGCAAACGCGCCGATGCTACCACAGCGAGGCTGCGCGGGATTTTCGATGCTTGGCGTTCTGTGGGTGCTTTGAAAGATGAGGCGATTGTCGCGCAAATCCGCGCCGATGGGATTGATATTCTGGTGGATCTGACGGGCCATACGGAGACCAGCCGGATCGGCGTGATGGAATATCGCCCCGCACCGGTGCAGGTAAGCTGGATCGGTTATGCCAATACCAATGGCGTGGTCTCGATGGATTGGATCATTGCCGATGCCGTTGCGCTGCCGCCGGAAGATGAGGCGTACTACATCGAAAAACCACTCCGGCTGCCGGGCTGTTATTTGTGCTATACGCCGCCGTGTGAAACCGTGACGCCAAGCCCGCCGCCAATGCTGCGCCAAGGGCATGTGACCTTCGGCTGTTTCAATAACTTGGCGAAGATCAATGACGAGGTGCTGGCTGCCTGGGCAACCATCCTGAACCGTCTGCCCGATGCGCGGCTTTTGCTGAAAACGGCTGTCTTGCGAGAGGCTGAGACGGCGCAAAAACTCCGCGCGCGTTTCGCGGCAGCGGGGGGCGATGTTGCGCGGCTTGATCTGGAAGGCCATAGCCTGCGCGCGGCCTATTTTGCCCGCTATGCGGCTGTGGATTTCATGCTGGACCCCTTCCCCTTTCCGGGCGGCACCACAACGGCCGAGGCGATCCATGCCGGCGTGCCCACCCTGACGCAGCGCGGGCGCGGGGGCATGATCAGCCGCAATGGCGAAACGCTGCTAAGCGCGGTCGGCTTGCAGGATTGGATTGCCGCCGATGCCGCGGATTACATCGAAAAGGCGGTGGCCTTCGCGCGCGACCCAGATGGGCTGGCCGCCCTACGTGCCCGGCTTTCATTGGGGCCTTTGGGTGATGCTGGCGCCTATGCCCGCGGGCTTGAGGCCGCCTGGCGCTTCATTTGGCGGGATTGGTGCGCGCGGCAGGAGGGCAGGTGAGGGGCGATTTAACGCGGCGCGGAAAAGGTCTAGCAGGCTGCTGAAATTCGTAGCCTGATTTCCGTATTTATGATTCACTGTCCTCGCATTTGGTCGAGGTTGCGATGCGTGGCAATGATGCAGTGGCTGGTTCCCTGTTCAGCTATGTTGATCTTGAAAAGCGGGGGCGTCCTGACCATCCGCTGCGCGTTATTCGC
>JADCEX010000116.1 GCA_020249825.1 Roseomonas sp. | reverse complement strand
GTCATACCGGGCTCTCCGGCACGCTTTCGGTCTGCGCCGCGCGCCAGGCGATCAGCCGTGTGGCGAGCGCGGCATCTTGCAAGGCAAGGATCGAGGCCGCGAGCAACGCCGCATTCACCGCCCCCGCCCGCCCGATGGCGAGTGTCCCCACCGGCACCCCGGCTGGCATTTGCACAATGGACAGCAGGCTATCCACCCCGGCCAGGGCAGCGCTTTGCACCGGCACGCCCAGCACCGGCAGATGCGTCATGGAAGCGGCCATCCCCGGCAGATGCGCGGCACCCCCGGCGCCGGCGATGATCACTTTCAGCCCCCGCCCCGCCGCCTGCTTCGCATAATCAAACAGGCGTTCTGGCGTGCGATGGGCGGAAACCACGCGGGTTTCATGGGGAATATCCAGTTTTTCCAGGGTTTCCGCCGTGTGGCGCAGCGTTTCCCAATCCGAACGGCTGCCCATGATCACGCCAATCAAAGGTATTCCGGCCATATCCAGCCCCTTTCAGGCGATGATATCGGGCAAAAGCTGGCTATCGAGCCAGGCGATTTCGTCCTTCAGCTTCAGCTTGCGCTTTTTCAGGCGCTGCAACTGCAATTGATCCACCGGCCCGGCATCCAGCCGCGCGATCACGGTATCCAGATCCCGATGCTCGGTACGGAGTTCATGCAGGCGGCGGAGCAGGGCTTCTCGGTCAGCGATCATCGCGGGGCCAGGGTGAAATCTCTTGATGCTTTTTAAGGCCGGTTTGGAGTAGCATGCTCTGGCTGCCCGGGACAGGGCCAACCGCCCGGGCGGCATCACAGCAAAGGATGCCACGGTATGCGCTTGGATGCCCGGATCGCTTCCCTCAATAACCGTCACGCCGCGCTTGAGGCGCAGATTTTTCAGGAAGACCAACGACCGAGGCCAGACGCCGAAACCTTAGCCCGATTGAAGCGCGAAAAGCTGCGGCTGAAGGAGGAGATGGAGCGCTTGCGTTCAGCAAAGCCCCATTAACCTCACGCCGCAGCACCTTCTGCGGCCTGCGCTTCCACAGCGGCGAGCATGCCGACAGCGGCATTAAGCTCGGACTGTGTGCAAAGGCCCAGAATCACGGGATCACGCGGCTTGATATTCGCGCTGTTCCAATGGGTCTTGTCGCGCACCTTGGCGATGGTTTCCTTGGTGGTGCCAAGCAGCTTCACAATGGTTGCTTCCGGCACCTGCGGGAAATTGCGCAGCAGCCAGGCAATAGCGTCCGGCCGGTCGCTTCGCTTGGAAACCGGCGTATAGCGCCCGCCCTTCGCCTTGGATTTCGGCAAATGGCTGACCTGACGGACCATTTGCAGGCGCGCTTCGCCATCAGCTTCACAGCGTTGGATTTCTTCGCGCGTCAATTGACCATTGGTGATCGGGTCATACCCGATGATCCCCTGCGCCACTTCGCCATCGGCGATGGCCTGGATTTCAAGCGGGTGCATGCCGACAAATTCGGCGATCTGGTCGAAAGTAAGCGCGGTCTTGTCAATCAGCCACACGGCGGTGGCCTTGGGCATCAAGGGCTGGTTCATGGCATAACCTCAAGGGGCGGGCGGGCGAGAGAAACCCCCGCCATGTTGCGGTTCCTATAGAGAGAGGCGCGGCCAGGGTCAAAACCCGCCCGCGTGAGGAGGAGGATATGGCCCCGATCGAGGAAGAAGACCGCCCCCGGCGGGCGCCGCGCTTCCAGCCCATGGTGTTTGATGGCTGGGATGTGGCGCAACTGAGGGAATATATCGAGGCGTTGCAGGCCGAAATCAGCCGAGCCGAGGCCGCCATTGGCGCGCGGGATGCCCAGCGTCTGGCGGCGGAGGCGTTTTTCAAGAAGGGGTGAACCCCCACCCGCAATCGGGCGGGGGCTTTGGTTCAAGCTCAAGCAGCCTGGGCAGGCACTTCGGTCAAGGCAGCCGGGCGGCTGGCCTGCACCGGAATCTGCCGCGGCTTCAGCGCTTCCGGCACTTCATGGCGAAGCGCGATGTGCAGCAAGCCATTCTCAAGCTTGGCACCACTCACCACAATGTGATCGGCCAGCACGAAGCGGCGTTCAAAGCCACGCCCGGCGATACCGCGATGCAGGAATCGGCGGGTTTCTTCCGGCGCGGGCTGGGCGCGGCCCACCACCGTCAGCGTGTTCTGATGGGCGGTGATATCAAGGTCCGCTTCGGCAAACCCGGCCACGGCCATGGTCAGCACATAGCTGTCATCACTGGTCTTTTCGATATTATAGGGCGGGTAGCCCCCGGCATCGGCGCCGCTACGGGCCGTATCCATCAACCGCGCCAGGCGATCAAAGCCAATGGCAGTGCGGAAAAGGGGGGAAAAATCAGTCGCGTTCATAGCAAGGACACTCCTTTGCAAAGCAAGGTCCGTTGAGGCCAGCGGATACGCACCCGAATGCCCCCATCTGGGCAGCATCTGGCTTGTTCCGCGCCAGGGGCCCGAATGGCGCCCCTTGGCAGAGAAGAAATGGAAATAGCCCCGCCGCCAATCAAGGGGCAGCGGGGTCAAGCATCCGGATTTTTGCGAACTGCGCCTGGCGCCTTCAGCCCGCGCGGAAGGTGATGGGCTTCGCCCCTTCCCACAGCACCGCGCGGCCGGTCTTGGCCAGGCGGTCCAGGCCTTCGCGGATGGTCAGGAAGTGGTTGCCGGCCAATTGGCCCGCCTTGCTCGCAAAGCAGCAGGGGCCATAGGCGACCAGAATTTCCGTCTCACTCATCGTGCCCGGATGCACAATGATCTGCCCCGCCAAAGCCTCAGGGGAGGCGCGGCGCCAACCGTGAAGCTGCCACGTACTTGCCGGACATCATGGCGTTATGCGCGCTGTAGGCCCTTTTTCCCCCGCGCCAATGCCTCAGCGCGGAGCGCCAGCCGCCCATGGATTTCATCCAGCCTAAGACCCTGGCGCAGCACGGGCAGGCAGGCCATGTGGTCATATTCGCCCTTCGACCGACCGGCTTCGAAATCCAGGAACAACCCAGTGAGCGCCGCATTGTTGAAGGCATGGCGATTGCCATCATCCAAATAGCTCTCGGACCAGGTGCCTTCAGACAGCAACAGCCCATGCGCTTCCAGTTCCAGGTGGAAATAGCGCACGCGCTTGCACCAGATTTCCTGGATGATGCTGCTGCCATTCACCAAATACTTGGCCGGGATCAGTTGACCATCCACCTCTATCGCGTGATCAGGGCTGACGCGGAGGTCCCGCGCCGGCATGCCGGGGGCCATGGCGCCCGCCTTGATCAGAATGGGCGCAGTTTTGGCTGCCATGGCCGCATTGCGCGGCACGGCAATATCCATGAAGCCCACCCAGCGGAGTGGTTCAAACCCGGCCTGACCACCCCGCATGGCCAGCACCATGTCACCCGCGCGCAGCTTTTCCACCATATCTTCGCCATTGGGGGTGACAATGCGCGTGCCTTCGGCGAAGCACACAACATCTTCCCATTGCTGGCTGTAGAGTGTGTCAGCCCCACCATCCCGCGTCCAGCGCGTAAAGGCCCCATCCTGAACCCCAACCCAGTTCAACCCAAGGTTCAGGCGGTCGTTGGCACCCTCGCCACCAATCAGCGTCAGGTTGCCTGTGGTGACGTTCGCCACCCAATCAAACGTGTCATTGCCGGCGCCGAAATCGAGCAAGTCGCCACCGCTACCGCCGCCAGAGAACAGCGAGTCAGACCCGTCACCGCCAAGAAGCGTATTGGCGTTGGCATCGCCGATCAGCGTATCGTTGAAACGGGAACCGATCAGCCCTTCAAAGCCCCGCAACTCATCATTGCCATCCCCGCCAAAAGCATCAGCATTGATCTGAACCTCTACCGCCGCGGTTGCTTGCGCATAGCTCGCGAAGTCATCGCCTGTCCCGCCATCCAAGCTGTCGCTGCCGGTGCCGCCATTAATCGTGTCATCGTCGCCAAGGCCGCGGATCGTGTCATTCCCGGCAAGACCCGATAACGCATTGGCGAAGTCATTGCCGTCAATCACATCATCCTGATTTGAGCCCGCCGCATTCAGGATGCCGCCGAACTGGTCCGTGCTGCCGCCATCCACCGTACCGGCGGCAAGATCAATGGTGACGCCGCGTCCCGTAACATAGGAATAGGAAATCCAGACACTACCGTCGCCATCAGCATAAAGGCTGTCATTGCCGGCGCCGCCGATCAGCGTGTCATTGCCGCCGCCACCGCGCAGCGTGTCATCACCCGCGCCGCCATCAAGCACATTGGCGAGGGCATTGCCCAGGATGCTGTCAGAGCCATTGCCGCCCAGGATATTTTCAATGCCGCTCAGGCTGTCATTATCATCCGCGCCGAAGCTCCGTCTCGTGCCAAGATTGACCGTGACCGCGCCACCGGCATTCGCATAGCTGGCCCAATCACTGGTGCCATCGCCGCCAAGGAGCGTGTCACTCCCATCGCCGCCATTCAACGTGTCATTGCCGCTGCCGCCATCCAGGGCGTCATTATTGGTGCCGCCCAGCAGGCTATCACCATCGTTACCGCCAACCAGATTCTGGCTTTCGCCCCCGCCGGCCACAAGCGTATCGGCGCCGGATTCACCCTCAAGCCGATTTGAGGAGCCGACGCCGCCAAGCAAGCTATCGCCATCCCTGCCACCACGCAGCGTCTGGTTATCGCCCTGACCTGCGACCAGCGTATCGGCGCCCCCCGCAGCATAAAGCAAAGCGTCGTTACCCGCCCCGCCTCTGAGGCTATCGTTACCTTCATTGCCAAAAACAATCAGGTTTGCGCCGCCGCCGGCAACAAGCGTATCAGCGCCGTCACCACCAAAGATAGAAATGTCGTTGCCCGGCCCACCTACAAGGCTATCGGCACCATCGCCGCCAGCAAGCTGCTGATTATCGCCCCCAAGCGCGACCAGCGTATCGGCACCGGCATCGCCATAAAGGTACTGCCAGTTGCCCACCCCACCCAATAGGCTATCCCCATCGTCTCCACCCCAAAGAGCCCGATTTTCGCCCCCACTCGAGACCAGCGTATCGGCACCGCCTTCACCCCGCAGATCCTGGTATGTGCCTGAACCACCCTGCAGACTGTCAGCGCCTGACCCACCCTGAACACCCCAAATGCCGACCAGGCTGTCTACGCCATCCGCACCGCTGCTGGATCCATTCGCCAAGTCAACGGTGACCGCACCATTGGCGCTCGCGTAGATCGCCCAATCGATATAAGTGCTGCCATTGCCGAAAAGCGTGTCATCGCCCGCACCGCCGGCCAGAGAGTTATCGCCACTGTTGCCACGCAGAATGTCAGCGCCGGTACCGCCCAGAACAGCTTCGATGCTGGTCAGAACATCATTGCCCTGATCCCCGCTGCTGGTGCCTGCGCCAAGGTCAACCGTGACTGCGCCGGTCGCCGTCGCATAGCTCGCCCAGTCATCACCAGCGCCGCCATCCAGAACATCGTTACCCGCGCCGCCTGTCATGATTTCGGCGGCGGCGGAGCCCAATAGGCTATCGTCACCATCACCGCCCCAAAGCGTCTGGTCGTTGCCCCCACCCGCGACCAGCGTATCGGCGCCGCCTTCGCCACGTAGGTCCTGCTGACTGCCCGTCCCACCCTGCAGGCTATCGGCATCATTTCCGCCAAAAACACTCTGACCGGTACCCCCGCCCGCGATGAGCGTATCGGCGCCGCCTCTACCCACAAGGCCACCGAAGTCGCCTATGCCGCCTTGTAGGCTGTCAGCATCGTCGCCGCCATCAAGGTCATGATAGTCGCCCGTACCCGCGACGAGGGTATCGGCGCCGCCTTCACCAAGGAGAATATGGTTTGAGCCTGTAGCGCCCTGAAGGCTGTCGTCACCTGCACCGGCAAAAAGTATGTGGAAACCGCCTAAGCCCGCGACGAGTGTATCGGCGCCGCCTTCACCATAGAGGGTCTGGGAAGGTGCCCAAGCCAGCAAGCTGTCATCGAATGAACTGCCCTGAACGCCCGAGATTTGGAACAGCCCGTCTTCACCGTCCGTACCGCTGCTGGAGCCATTCTGCAGATCAACCGTGACTGCGCCAGAAGCACCCGCATAAATCGCCCAATCAACGCCACTGCCACCATTGCCATCCAGCGTATCATTGCCAAGGCCGCCCGCCAGGGAATTGTTGCCGGAATCGCCGATCAGGCAGTCATTACCGTCACTTCCCAGAACAGCTTCGAAATCATAAAGAAGATCAACGCCATCCGTGCGTGCGCCACTACTTGCGCCAAGGTCAACCGTGACCGCCAGGCTGGCATCAGCATAGCTTACCCAATCTTCGCCATCCTCGCCGGCCAGATTGTCATTGCCTGCGCCGCCGGCCAGAGAGTTATCGCCGCTGTCGCCAACCAGGCTGTCATCGCCTATCCCACCCAGGATATTCTCGATCCCGGTCAGATAATCACCGAACGGAATACCGCTGTCCCGAGTGCCGCTGCTTGAGCTTGCATCAAGGCTTACCGTGACGGCACTTGTAGCCTCGGCGTAGCTCACCCAGTCACTGCTACCCGCACCGCCATCCAGATGGTCAGAGTTAAGCCTACTCGCCAGCGTGTCATTGCCGGCTTCGCCATAGAGCGCAGCCCCATAACTGCTACCAGCGCTGCTGCCGACCAGGTAGTCATCACCGTTGCCGCCGTATAGACCGTGAGCATCGACATTGTTTCCAGCAATCAGCGTGTCATTGCCGTCTTCGCCCCAGAGATACTGGTAAGCGCCGCTGCTGCCGCCGACCAGGCGGTCATCACCGTCGCCGCCATACAGCCGTGTGGCCTGGTCAACCGATGACGCCACATAATCGCCAGCAACCAGCGTGTCATTGCCGGCAGCGCCATAGAGCCGTTGGTTACTGCCATTGCCGGCGACCAGGCTATCATCACCGCTGCTACCAGGGGGGCCGCCGAAGCCGGGCGGGCCGAGGCTGAAGCCATCGTCGCCATACAGCGTCTGATCATTTCCATCTCCAGCACGCAGAGTGTCATTGCCGAAACTACCAGAGATAAACTGGTTTAGGCCGCTGCCGCCGGCCAAGCTGTCATTATCTTCGCCGCCAGCGAGGGACTGATCATTGCCATTGCCAGCAACCAGAGTGTCATTGCCGGCTTCGCCGTAAAGCGAGTCAGCACCTTGATTGCCGATGATGGAATCGTCACCGGCATCGCCACGCACATTGTCTGGGCCCGCTGTGAGCGGCCCGCTTACGCCTCCCGACAGAAGGTCTGGCGTAATGGTGTCATTCCCGGTGGTTCCAAAAACATCAGACATAATGGCCGTTCCTCTCAGGGAAAATCGGGGGGCAGGACGGCACGGCACGCACAGCACCAAGGCTGGGTAAGCATTCCAGGCTGCGGCGACGCCTGGTGGGTCAAGGCATTTCCACGCCTTGGCAAGCGGGCTGCATTAGCAGGCAAAGACCTGGTTCGCAGCGGTTGGCGGCTTTTGCCACTCTCGTCGGAAATCGCCACGCAAGGGGAATGACGCGGCCGATGGGCCGCGCCCTGCGCATGGCTGGCAAAAGCCAACCCCTTCATGCCGCCGCGATTTTTACGGCAAGGTGAAGTCTTTAACAGATTTTACTTTTATGAAACAACTTTAACTCGTGATTCGAATTTTGTCCAGAATATCCCCCCTCCTCTGCGCCAAAAAAGTCACGCATTCATCGAGAGTTTTTCTTCAGCCATGGATTGCAAGGCAGCTTATTGTTTCAGCTTCATCCGCCTGGGCGTTACCAAGCTTGCCGCCGAGACACCAATGACCCCTTGGCATCACCCGAACGCCGCGACCCCCCGTCACCTCATGGTAAGATTTTGGTTCATTCCGCAGTTTTGCCGGATAAGGTCTCGACATTCCCGCCCTGCAGGCTATCGGCATCGTAGCCGCCAATGAGGTACTGAAAATCGCCCTCGCCCGCGACCAGCGTGTCATTGCCAATTCCGCCCAGCAGCGTGTCAACGCCCGCCCAGCAGACTGTCATTGCCAGCGCCGCCATCAATGGTATCATTGCCGGAATTTTCGCCAGGGCTAAACGGCCAAAGATTGTCGTTGTTGTCTAGGGAAACACTCATGGAGGATACCCCTTCAGGGACGGCACACTAACGCCGATATAAAACAAAAATTAAGAAGATTTCCTGAATGTCACGCAAGTGAAAATCTGGTTAAGACTGAAGTCTGGCGAGAAAAATTTCATGGCGATAGCAGCGTTTGAAAAACAACTTGATGCCAAATCAGGCAAATATAACCAATGATTGTGATTAATGATCGGATAAGCGCCTATCCCGCCCCGCCACCACCGCCAGAATCGCCTGCACCACCGCCGCCTGGCTTGGTTCAATCATCGGCACGCCACAGGCATCTTCAGCCGCTCTGCGATGATGCGCCATGCCGGCACAGCCCAGGATCACGGCCTCTGCCCCCAAGGCCACCGATTCCCGTGCCACCGCCATCATCCGCGCACCCGGCGCCACGGGGTCGGTCAACACTTCCATATCCAGATAGAGCGCAATGGAAGCGACCATGCGTGCTTCCACCCCCATGCCCTGCAATACCCGGCGCTGGCGGGCATGGTTCCGTACCTGAAACACTTCAATAAACCCCGGCCAAGCGCTTGAGCGCCCGCGGCGACGGCCAAGCTCAGCCCGCGCGGAAGGTGATGGGCTTCGCCCCTTCCCACAGCACCGCGCGCCCCGTCTTGGCCAGGCGATCCAGACCCTCACGGATGGTCAGAAAGTGGTTGCCGGCTAATTGGCCCGCCTTGCTCGCAAAGCAGCAGGGGCCATAGGCCACCAGAATTTCCGTCTCACTCATCGTGCCCGGATGCACAATGATCTGCCCCGGCGCGGGGTAGCTGGTGGCGTTTTCCCAGGGGATGGAGAGTTCGCGCTCACCCATCGGGATCCAGCAGGCCTCACCGGACCAGCGCACATGAATGATGCGGTCCTGATAAGGCAGCAGGGCGCGGAAACGTGCGCAGGTCTTGGGCGCGGCGGCGTCTTCAAAAAACGCCTCGAAAATTTCGCCACCAATATCAATGATGATGTCAGCCATCTGCTTCCCCCATGTCACGCCGGCGCCGCGCCAGCGCGCGGGGGTTACGCGACCCGGTCGCGCTTGCCAAGCCGGGGGGCGCTGCCGGGGCGCTTGCGCCCTTCCGCGCCGGGGCCGGGTTTGGGTTTCTTTTCAAAGCGCTTGGGCGGCTTGCCTGCGCCGTGCTTGCCCTTCTTCTCTGGCTTGCCTGGCTTGGCGGGGCGCGGGGCGGGCGCCTGTTCTGCCCTGGGGGGCGCTTCCCGCGCACCCTGACGGAAGGGCTGCATGGGCTGGATGCGGATATCCTCATCTTCGCCATCACCCGCCTGCCGTGCAGCGGCGGCGAAGCGTTCCGCGGCATAGGGCGCGATCTCCACCATGGTTTCCTGGCCAAGAATACGGATGCGCCCAATCTCCTGGCGCGTCAGATGCCCGCGCCGACACAGAAACGGCAGCAGCCAGCGCGGATCGGCATTGCCATTGCGCCCGATATTGAGCCGGAACCACACACCTTCCCCACCACGCGGGGCATCGGCATCGGGCGCCTCCCGCCGCGCCTCACGCCTTTCGGGCTTTTGTTCGGCGATTTCCTCCGGCGCCGGCAAGGGCGCGCGCAGCATTTTGATCAGCGCCGACGCCAGGGTTTCGCTGGTGATATCGCTACCGGCCAGCAGGCGCTGGGCGAGGGCCAGATCATCTTCCGAAGCCTCTTCCGCCAAAACGCTGCGCGCCTGTTCGGCCAAGCGTTCGGCATCGCGCGCACGCACCGCGTCAGCCGATGGCGCCGGCCCCCAGGTGGCGGCGACCTTGGCGGCACCGATCAACCTTTCCGCCATGCGACGGCGCGGATGCGGCACCAGCAAAACACTGGTCCCCTTGCGTCCGGCCCGGCCAGTGCGGCCACTGCGATGCAGCAGGGTTTCGGAATCCCTCGGCAATTCTGCATGAATCACCAAATCCAATTCCGGCAAATCAATGCCGCGCGCCGCGACATCGGTTGCGACACAAACGCGCGAACGACCATCGCGCAACGCTTGCAGGGCACGCAATCTTTCGGCCTGAGTGAGTTCGCCGGAAAGCGCCACGGTGGGAAAGCCGCGTTCGGCCAGATTGCCGTGCAACCGCGCAACGGCAGCGCGTGTCGCGCAAAACACCATCGCCAAGGGCGGGTCTTCCAGGCGCAACAGGTTCACGACCGCGCGTTCAATTTCATGCGGCGCGACTGCCATGGCGCGATAGGTGATATCGCCATGCGCCTCTCCCCCGCCGCCCACTTCCAGGCGCAGCGCATCGCGCTGGTAACTCTTGGCCAAAGCCGCAATGGCGCGCGGCACGGTGGCCGAAAACATCAAGGTCCGGCGTTCGGGCGGCAGACGATCCAGGATCGCTTCCAATTCTTCCCGGAAGCCGAGGTCCAGCATCTCATCGGCTTCATCCAGCACCACAACGCGCAGCGCATCGGGCTTCAGATTGCCGCGTTCCAAATGATCGCAAAGCCGGCCAGGCGTGCCGACGATGATATGCGCGCCGGCCAGCAATTGGCGCTTTTCCGCAATGGGATCCATGCCGCCAACGCCGGACGCAATGCGCCCGCCAGCAGGGGCGTAAAGCCAGGTGAGCTCTGCCTTCACCTGCAAGGCCAATTCGCGCGTCGGCGCGACCACAATGGCCAGCGGCGCGCCAGGCGGTGGCAGGCGTTCCGCGCCGCCCAGCAATTCGGGCGCGATGGACAAGCCGAAAGCAACCGTCTTGCCCGAGCCGGTCTGGGCCGAGACCAGCAAATCCCGCCCGGCAGCATCTTCCGCCAGGACTGCGCTTTGTACGGGGGTTGGGGCGGCGTAGCCGCGTGACGTCAGCGCCGATTGCAGCGCCGCAGGGATACCAGAAAAGGACATGGGGAGATTGGTCTCGGGAAAAGCAAGCCTTTCCTTGCGCCCCGGCGCCGTGCCGCGTCAAGCCTTGCGTAGTTTTCGGCATTGATCCCGGCGCATGGCTGGGTCACGCTGCGACGCATTGAAAAGGAGAAACACCATGCAAGAAACCATCCTGTTTCCCGGCAAGGTCGAATGGTCCGGCGAAAATCCTGGGATTTCCCTGAAGGAGGACCCGAACGGCCCCTTCACCACGCTGGCCAGTTTTTTCCGCGTGGTGCTCTCACCCCATGGTGCGGGCCATGCGCTCGTGCTGATGCAGTCCCCGCATGAGGCGAACCCGGCCGAGGGGGCTGCGAATTGGTGCCTGACGGATAATGAACCCCTCGCGCGCTGGCTGGTGGCAGAATACCTCAGCCATTTCGGCGCCTTTCGCGGTATTGCGGGCCTGGCCGGCCTGCGCTTTCGCAAGCTGGATGAGGTGAAAAGCGCGGGCGATCCGCGCAGCCATTACAGCGAAAGCGTGCGCGCGGGGGATATGACCGTCTCGATGGCGTGGCAGGGCCTGGGTGAGCCCTTCTGCTTCGCCTTCGCCCCGCCGCAATCGGCCACCGGCAAGCATTATATGCCAAGCCTGTTCATCGGCTGCGAAAGTGCCGCCGTGACGGTGAATGGCATTCGCCGCCCCGGCGCGCCCATTCCGCGCGAAGTGGCGGGGCATAAGATCAGCACCGCCATGCTCGCCTTCAGTGAGACCTGGCTGCGGGTTTAGTCAGGTTACGCCGCGCGGTATTGCTTCAGCGAACCGGCATGCATGATCCGCCCGGCCAGCGGGCGGCCAATAATGCGTTCGGCAAGCCGCGCGGCTTCAATCAACCGGTCAAGATCAATGCCGGTTTCAATGCTCATCTCGTGGCACAGAAACACCATGTCTTCGGTGCAGATATTGCCTGCGCCGCGCGCATCGCCGTGGCCGGCAAAGGGGCAGCCGCCTAGGCCGGCGACGGAGCTATCGAATAGCGAAACGCCCATTTCTAGCGCGGCGAGCACATTCGCCGTGCCAAGCCCGCGCGTGTCATGCAAATGCAGCCCCACTTCCACATCGGGCAGCTTTTCGCGCAGCATCCCAACCAGGCGCCGCACCGCCTGCGGATTGGCCCAGCCCATGGTATCGGCGAAGTAAAGCTTCTTCAGATTGATGCCGCGTTCCGCGCAAAGCCGATGCGCCCACAGTAATTCCTGTACAGGCTTTTCTGGCGGGATCTCGCCTTCGTAATTGCAGCCAAAGGCCGTCATCACCAAGGCGCGTTCCACGGTCACGCCAGTTTCGGCGTAGAGATCAAGCCAGCGCAACACGCGTTCACGCATTTCCGCCGCGGTGCAGTTATTGTTGCGCTTGGCGAAGGCATCCGATGAATAGAGGCTGATCTTGCCGACCAAATCCACGCCCTGGGCCGCGCGGGCGCGGTTGAACCCCTGTTCATTCAGCCACAGCGCTTCATAGCGCACGCCGGGGCGCTTTTTGATCGCGGCGAAAAATTCGGCTGAATCCACCATCTGCGGCACCGCCTTGGGCGAAACGAAGGACGCCACCTGAATGGCCGTCAGCCCGGTTTCCGCCAGCGCTTCCACCAGCGCCACGCGATCCGCCAAAGGATAGATCACGGGTTCGATCTGGAAGCCCTCACGCGGGCCTTCCTCATGGAAATGGACATGCTTTGGCAGATCGGACATGGCGGTGCTTCCTTGCTTGCAGGCGTTGACAGCGCGGCGTAGCGCGATGACGCTTGCGCGTGACTATGGCGCTGCCTGCGATGCTGCGCCAGAGCCAAAGGGAAACGCCATGAAACACACCATCATGCCGCGCCGCGCGACGCTTTTGGGGGCTTTGGGCCTGGCTGGCGCACAAGGCGCTGCCGCGCAGCAAGCCGGGCGCTGGCCGGATCGGCCCATCCGCTTCATCGTGGCCTTCCCTGCCGGTAGTGGGACAGATGTTACAACACGGCATTTCACCGAAGCCATGAGCAGCGAATTGGGCCAGCCTGTGGTGGTGGATAATCGCGGTGGTGCCAATGGCTTTATTGCATCGGAAGCCGTCGCGCGGGCACGGCCTGATGGCTATACCTTCCTGGCCACCGCCAATACCACGCATGGATCAAACCCCGCGCTGTTTCATCGCCTACCTTACGATCCGGTCGCGGATTTCGCGCCTGTCGCGCTGATTGGTGTGGGTGTACTGCTGGTGGTGGTCAATAATGATCTGCCGGTGCGTTCCATGCGCGAACTCGCGGATTATGCGCGCACCAATCCGGGCAAGCTCAATTTTGCCTCCGGCAGCGCATCATCCCGCGTGGCGGGGGAGATGTTCAAATCCATGGCCGGGGTAGATATGGTGAATGTTACTTATCGCTCAAACCCGCTTGGCATCACGGATGTGATCGGCGGTGTGGCGCAGGTGATGTTTGTCGATGCCACAACTTCCATGCCGCAAGCCCGCGAAGGCCGAGTGCGGGCGATTGGTGTCACCAGTCGTCAGCGCGTGGCGATGATGCCCGATGTCGCCACAGTCGAAGAACAGGGATTTCCCGGCTATGAAATGCTGTCCTGGAACGCGATCTATGCGCCGGCGGGCACGCCGCCTGAGATCGTCGCGCGCGTCAATGGCCTGGTGAATGAGATCATGGCGCGCCCCGCGGTGCGAGATCGACTGACCGCAAGCGGCATGGTTTTGCGCCCCGGATCGCCCGATGATCTGGCGCGTTTCCAGGCACGCGAAATCGAAAAATGGAAGCGCCTGGTGCGCGAATCAGGGATTGAATTGCAATGACGGGCGTATTGTCTGGCGTGCGCGTGGTGGAACTTGGCCAAGTGCTGGCTGGGCCATTCGCGGGCGCGATTTTCGCTGATCTTGGCGCGGATGTGATCAAGGTGGAAAAGCCCGATGGCGGTGATGATGCGCGCCGCATGGGGCCAGATTTTCGCCATGGTGATGCGCTGAATTTTCATGAATTCAATCGCGGTAAGAAATCCGTCACACTTGATCTGAAATCGCCCGAAGGTGTCGAAGCGCTGCATGGCCTGCTGCGTGATGCCGATATCATGCTGCATAATCTCCGCCCCGGCGCGGCGGAGGCGCTTGGCATTGGCCCGCAAGCGGTGACGGCGCGGCATCCGCATCTGATTTATTGCGAAATGTCGGCCTTCGGCCATATCGGGCCGGAAAGGCTGCGGCCTGGGTATGAACCGCTTTTGCAGGCTTTCGGCGGGCTTTCTTCCATCACCGGCGAACCGGATGGCCCGCCGGTGCGCATGGGCGCTTCTGTGGTGGATCAAGGCACCGGGCTTTGGACCGTACTGGGTGCACTCGCCATGCTGGAACGGCGCCATCGCACAGGGCAGGGCGGCGTGGTGAATACATCGTTGTTTGAAACCGCGCTGCTTTGGGCGGGGCAGAAAATCAGTGCCTATGTGAATATGGGCAAGCTGCCGGAACGCCATGCCTCTGGCCACCCCAACCTCACGCCTTATGAGGCGTTTGATGCGGCGGATGGGCCGGTGCTGGTGTGTTGCGGCAATGACCGACTTTTCGCGAAATTCGCAGCCGAATTGGGCCATGCGGAATGGGCCAGCGATGAACGCTTTGCGACCAATCGCGCCCGCCTGAAGCATAAGGCGCTGTTGCTGCCGATGATCGCCGCACTCATGCGCATCACGCCGCGGGCAGAATGGCTGGAACGCCTGGCGCGTATTGGGGTGCCTTGCGCGCCGGTGAACAGCATTCCTGAAGTGTTGGCAGAACCACAAACCCACGCGCTTGGCATGGTGCAGCCCGTGCCGGGCGAGGATTTTTCCCTGGTCGCGATGCCGCTTTCCTTCAATGGCGAAAGGCCGCGCATGGCAGGGCCGGCGCCACGGCTCGGCGCGCATAATGCGGCGATTCTGAAGCGCTGATCAGCCGTAAAGCCGCGCGCGACCCTTGGCGGTGACGCGCACCTGCATATCAGCGGCGCCATCGCGCGACGGTTCCAGACGGATCAGCCCTTCATCGAGCGCATCTTCCCAAGCGGAAAGCCGAGGGCAATTGCTGCGCCAGGCATCCATGGTCTCAGCATAGCTGCGCGGGCATTCTTCCAGCCAGTGCAGGAATTGCGCCATCAGCGTTGTCGGAATGGCAGGGGCATCGGGCAACATGGCGCAAGGCTAGACCCGTGATCGCCTGGCTTCAAGCGGCGAGGATGGCTTCCACAATTTCCTGCACTTCCAGGGCTTCGCGGACGGTTGCCAGCCTATGCGCCTCTCCACGCGTCATGGCCGCCACCTGCGCCAATTGACCCTTCAGCACCATGGGGCGCATTTTTTCATTGGGCAGCGCATCCGGCGCCTGCGCCCAAGTGCCGTCCGCGCCGAGCCTTTCAGCAAAGGACCAATCACGCAGCCGGATCGCGCCATTCAGCGTCCAGGTATTGTGGTCATCCTTGGGGGTGGTGCCGACCGAGCCCTTCAGCGTCACCGGCACACCACCCGCGCTCAGCCGCGCTTCAATGGCGGTCTCCGCGCCATCGCCAGCCGGGTAGGTGACCTGCGCATCCAGCAATGTCAGCGGCCCGAATTGCCGCCGCGTCAGGAACAGGAAATGCGAGACAACTTCGCGCGTGAAGCCGCCTTCGGCACGTTTTGCGAGCCAGCTTGCCGCCGCCTGCTGCCAGCCGCGCGGCCAGGTGGGGAAGGCGACTTCGATGGCAAGGCTTTCCGCCTGCATCCCCGCGCGCCAGGCGGAAAGCCGCGCGACAGCGGGCGATGACGCCATGGGGAAATTCACCGCCGCCCGCGCGCCCGCCGCTTCCGCCCGCGCGACAAAGGCACGCGCTTCGGCAAGCGATGTCGCCAGCGGCTTTTCGATGAAGACACTGCGGCCCGCCGCAATGGCAGCATCGGCCAGCGGAATATGCGCGGCCGGCGGGGCTGCGATGTAAAGGCAGTCACACGCGCTGATCACTGCATCCGGGGTCGCCAACATGCGCGGCGCCCCAGCAATACCGGCCAGGCGCCCAGCCGCCGCCGGCGCAGGGTCCCACACCGCAACCGGCGTCACGCTTTCCGCCGCATGGTCCAGGGCAGCGCGCAGCAAACGCTCACCCATAATGCCAAGACCGATGATTCCAAGCGTGACGGGAGTCGGCATAGTGAGGTCCTTAGAAGGGGCTTGTTCGAAAGCCTGACTGCCACCACCATGGCGGAACCGCAACCTAAAGGCCGGAAGGGCGCGCATGGTCCAGAAAATCCCCGAAGCGGGCTACCGTTTCATTCCTGGTGTCTATCAATATAGCGCGGGCGTGGCTGCCGAACCCGGCTTCCGCTTGGAACGCGTGCGCTTTGCGGAACCTGTGCCGCTGAAGACGGGCTTTGCCCGCATCGCGGCCTGGTTGGAAGCGCAGGGCCGACCAAAGGTGGCTTTTGCGGCCTGCGAATTACGCTCCCCTGCGCCTTTCACGGAAGTAAGGCTTCGCGGCGTTTAATCGGGTTTATGGCGGTGTGCTGCAGGAATGGGGCTTGTTTCGGGATGGACTGAACCCGATCGCGCGCAGCAATGTCTGCCCGGAAATCGCGCCACCGGCAGAGCCTTGCTTTCATGCCTTTGTCTATACCGTGCCGGATGCGGGTGCTGCACCTTCCTTCGCAGTCGCCGGCAGTGGCGAAGCGGCAGAAGGCAAGGGTGATTATCGCAGCCAGACCGTAGCGCTGGGTGATACCTCGCCCGCCGGCATGCGGGCCAAGGCGCGCTGGGTGCTGGGCGAAATGGAACGCCGCATGGGCCTGCTCGGCGCTGATTGGTGCACCACCACGGGTGTGCAGACCTATACGGTGCATGACATGATGCCGTTTTTCGCCGAAGAAATTGTCCGCCGCGGCGCCGCGCGCCATGGGCTGACCTGGCAATATTGCCGCCCGCCGGTTAAGGATTTAGAATTCGAAATGGATTGCAGATCCATCGCGCGAGAGATCGTCATCATGCAGTCGGGCTGAACTCTGCCACTTCACAGGGGAAAGACATCGCAATGAGTGAAACAGAGCTATCGGGCTCCCAAGATGCTGTCAGAACTCACCTTGATGGGCTATCCGCGTATTTTGCTGAAGGCAGAAAACGCGTACGGGGTTTTCTGACAGATGGTGCTGCGGCAGCCATTCTCATGATTCTGCGATTGCAGGCCAAGCAGGATATCAAGGGCCAGATAGCTGAAATTGGTACCTATCACGGCAAGACCTTCATTGGGCTTGCGCTTGCGCTTCGCGATGAGGAAAAGATCATCGGTCTTGATATCTTCATGGAACGTGAGAATGATTTCGAAGCAAATCTGCGCACAAATTATCGTTCATTCGGTATCTCGGACAATAAGGTCAGGCTGCACCGCGGCTCTTCCACCGATATGAGCCGACCGCAATGGAAAGCTTTGCTTGGCGGGCCTGCACGTTTCATCCATGTGGATGGGGAGCATACGCGAAAGGCTGCCTTTCACGATCTCACCCTTTCTGCCTCGGCACTTGCGCCGGGTGGTATCATACTCGTCGATGATATTCTGCACTCATGGTATCCTGACGTGACGCTGGGTTTGTTGGATTTTCTCCACCAGGAACTTGATATCACCGCAGTAGCGCTGATTGATCGCCAAGGGCCCTTGATCAATGGGGGGGCGAAGATGCTTCTTACCCGTCGCGCCGATCTGGCGCGCTATCGGCAAGCCTTCATTGAACAAATGAGACCCTATATCGTGCGTGAGGCACAATTCGATCAACATCGACCGCTGATATTGGGCTTTGATCAACTTCGCGCCTAGTGGTCCGATCACTGCTAGGGGTTCCCGATAGCAGCGTCAATCGGCCCACCAAGTAAAAGGCTAGTGGTTTAAGGAAACTGGCTTGCCTGAATTGCGTTGATCAAGGCTTCGGCCTGGCGACCAACCCCAGCGAACGGGCTTGGCCACTAGCCGCCCCGAAAATTCATTCCAGAGCTTTAGTAGGGAAAAACGATGCCAGATTCTTTGATCCAGGACCCAGGCCGCATCCGTGATCTTGCCGCCGCCATGGCGAAAGGCGAGATCACGGCGGAAACCCTGGTGCGTCGCTATCTGGACCGCATCGCCGCCGTTGATGGCCAGGTGAAGGCCTGGATTCATGTGCTGGCCGATACTGCCCTTGCCGAAACACGCGCTTTGGATGCGGAACGCAAGGCAGGCAGGCTGCGCGGGCCCCTGCATGGCATCCCTGTTGGTATCAAGGATGTGATTGATGTGCGCGGCCTGCCGACGCGCGCCAATAGTCCCTCCCGTGCCGATATCGCGCCTGCCAGCGCCGATGCCACGGTGGTGGCGCATCTGCGTGCGGCGGGCGCGATTGTTTTAGGCAAGCTGCACACCACAGAATATGCCTTCTTCCAAAGCCTGCCGCCCACGCGCAACCCTTGGGATTTG
>JADCEX010000115.1 GCA_020249825.1 Roseomonas sp. | reverse complement strand
GCGTGAAGATCATGTGTATCGCGATCCACCCCTATATCTCGGCCGTGCCGCATCGGATCGAGGCGCTGGCGACGCTTTTCGCGGAATTGGCGGCTGATCCGCGGGTTATTGCGATGCAGGGTGATGAGATTGCTGCCTGGTATCGGGCAAGCGTGGATGGTGCGTGAGCGCGATGCAACGCGACTAATCGCGCGCCGAACGCGCGTTTTGTATCCCCAGAACGCAGCTTCAGCAGAAGCGCACGGCGTATGCGCTGGGGGGTTCCCGCCCCCCGCTGAATTACGGCGAAACCTGCAAGGTCTGACCCTGCCAGGTGATCGCCGGTCCTGAATGGTCGTTTCGGGACCTCAATAGGCCAGCCGTTCAATCCTGATGATCGGTGACTTTATTGGATCGACGATATAGCCAATCGCCCCACCCATGGTTTGCACATCATTGTCAAAGCAACCATGAGAGGCGCGAATGCTTTCCCTACCGTTGGATACATTTGGTTTTTCCAACCAATGCAGGTTGCTTTTGGCGCTGGGCAGCGTGTTCCAGAAATCGAGCCATTTCTTGGCTTCGTTAATGTGAACCGGCGCCCAGACATCATCGGAAGCGCTTGGCGCTACTGCCGCGCGGTCAAAGCAGCCCGCCATGCCAAGGATTGGCATCTTGTGGGTGTCTTCGAAAGATCGGCTGACCAGATACAGCAAGGATTTTCGATAGGGTCCGACGCTATCGTTTCTTTCATTTTTATCCGATAATAGATGGATATGGAAATTCTCCGCGGCGATAGTCTTTTTTTCGACTGCAAGCTTGTAATGATCAAGCGCAAATTGTGCCGTACAAGCGGGCGCGAATAGCCTGACGCTTGCCGCCTTCAGCCCCTTGTCACGCAGGCACTGCAACATTGCCCCAATGAAAATGGCGCCTGCCGAATGTCCCACAAAATGGATTTCAAGCTTGGGCAGCGCCTTTTTCAGCTCCTTCAATTGTTCCACCACAAGGCTTGCGCCGCCCGTAGGGTCTTTACTGGCGCGTGTTGCGTTGAGCTTCATCTGGCTCCACATCGCACCGCCAGGGCCGCGCAGGATAGGTTCCAGCATGCGATCTGTGGTGTCGGCAATGCGATCAAGCCAGCCGCCGCTTCTCGCCTCTCCACCAAAGGTCATTCCAAAGCGCGCAAAGGTTTCCTCGACCAGGTCGGAAGTTGTCTCAAGGGCGCCTGACCGCCATGAGAAGAACAGGGGATAGATATCATTCTTCAAGGCGTAAGGCGCGATTACGCGCGTGCGCAAGATGGACGCGCTTTCACTATTCAAGCCACCATGAACATAAATCATTAACTTGGGCACGCTCTTTGCCTTCAACCAGTCTAAGGGTTGGGCAAGGGCGGCGGTTCTCACGGCATCCTTTGGTGTTTCTGCAGTGATGTCGTTCCGAACCGGAAAACCACGATTGAGAAGGATGGTGTGGCCATAAGCCTCATCCGGTTCAAGTGGGCGTAGGCCCGGATCCTTCAGGTCCCGATACCGGCGAGACAGGGCATCCTCAGCGCCGACCAGGCCGATTGGGCGTTCCATGGCCGCCGCCGTGGTGCCGGTTGGGGAAGGCAGGATAAAGCGCGGGGACCTGATGGAATTTTTCTGCGTTGCGGAAGCACCGCGTGAGGATGAAGCGGCGCCCATTTGACGCGAGACCCCCAGCGTGAAGGCCCATGCGTCATCGCCATGCGTGACCCAATCTTCATAGGGAAGCAGCGCGAAGCCGCTGGAACCCCAATCCGGCCCCCAGGAATTCTGTACGACAAAACCAAGCTTATTGTATCCAACCAGCGCAAAGGCGTGCCCGCCGCCATCCTTTGGCTTGGGAACCGCCGTGATCCTTGCCAGATCAGCATGGCCATTCACCACCGAAGAAGCTTTAACCTCCCAGCCCTCATGCACGGTCGCCGAGACATAGAGCGCGCCGATCTGCTTGATGGCAGCCTGCATATCCACAACTGATCGCACATCCACGCGATAATAGACACCAAGCGTACATTCCAGGGCATCAATATCCCAATTCGAATTGGCCTCATTCGGGTTTTTGGCGTCCCGCATTGGCGCTTCGAATATGCGCTTACCCTTTTTGTCAGTCTTGTAGGGCCATAATTCTTCCGAGCAGACACCGTGCCGATGCCAGCCCTTGAGTGCACCACGACAACTGGATCCTTCATATTCCTCACCCGGCCATTCATCATAAAGGCGTGCAAGCTGATAAAGCATCGCAGGGCTTACCTTGCGAAGGGCCTTGGGCGTAGAGACCCCAGCTGTCACGGCACGCACAAATTGCTGATAATCAATGGCAGCCGCCAAACCAAAGCCCGTGCACGCGCCTTCCGAGCCCTGGTTGCGGATCAACCCAGCCTTCGCATAGGCCGGCAGGAGTTTTTTCACGTCGGCATTCGACGGGTACTCACTGGGCAGGTTTCCGAGTGGTGGCTGATAGGTGCGGTCGCGAAGATCCAGTCGGTCAGGACGGGCATCAAGCTCCAATGTACGTGAGCCGATCTTGATCATCTTGCGTGGCATGTCTGTTTCCTCCTGACTTTGGATAACGGAAAATGGAACCATTCCATGTAATGGAATCCCCGGGCGCTAAGGCCTGGTCCTGCAATCATTTGGGCCGGATGCGAAAGGCACGTTTGTTGGGCACGAAATCCCGATTGGCGATCTGGTCCGGTACCTGGCCAGCAAGCACTGCCTGGACATCCGCAATCACTTCAGGGCGCTGGCGATAATATTGGTGATTGGCTTCGCTCACTGAAGCAGTTGATGCCACATTGGCGCAATCCACCAGGGTGACTTTCTGCGGCAGGTTGGAAAGCGTCCGCGGTCCTGTCGTGCCAAGCCTGTCGGGATGCATTTTGGTGGTGTCGCTGATGATGAGCGCCCCGTCATTCTGGGCAAAATATACATGTACAGAATGGGCAAGATCAGGGAGATGCATGAACTTGCCTTCATCCTCGAAGGCGTCATTGTCCTCATCAGCAGCCATCAGGAAGATGGTGTCGAAAAGCCGCGGCACCTTGCCGCCCATGTCGCTTCGTAATGCCTGAAACGCATTGCGCAAGGCATAATTGCCCATACTATGCGCCACCAGGTGCAAACGCGCGCCGCAAGACGGCGGTGGCGCCTGACGGTTCTTGATCGCATCGCGTCGTGCCTGATCAAGGGCTCTGAAATTCTCGACAAGCCGGTGCAGGGCGCGCGCGATGGCCTTGGCAGAGGATCGCGCATCATCACGATCAGAAGAATAGTTAAGGAACGGCACCATTTGGCCATCCGCGGGCCAGCTGAAGACTGCCACTTCCAAAGGACGTTCCGGTGTGGACCAACGATGCTTTAGTTCAGCCGCCCGGAGCATTGCCGTCGTAAAATCACAGGCAAAACCATGCAGAAACACAAGCAAATCGGCGTTATTGGAAATCAATTCCGCCTGTAACTCTGCATAAACCTGGCTGCTGCCAAACTTTGCCTGCGTGTTCAGGGGCGCATCAATACCAGGCATTACTTCGGACGCAACCGCGACTGATTTCAATACGTAATCTTTCTGTTTGCCTTGTGGTAATGCTACGCGGGCAGAGCCGTAGCGAAGATAGAGCGGTGATTTTTGGTTTAAGCCACTTCCAAAGGGAATCTTTCCTTTGACTTCCTCACGGTTAGTGACAAAGCGTACCACACAATCGGCCATGACGGATACCTCGCAGGTTTGATTATCAATTGCATTATAGGAACGGTACTGCTAAGAACCGTTGCAAGGCCAGCACATCATTTGGCGGTTCGTCAACAACTACTTTTTACCATGGACCGTCATGCCAAATGCCCTGCCTAATGCCCACCCGCTAACGGAATGTGCCATATCCGATGCGCGCGGATGGCGTGAAGCGGCTGAGCGCCTTGGCCGGGTTAACTTTCTGCTTCCCATATCATGGATTCGAAGTTACGCTCACGTCACTTGAACTTGAGATTTCGTTTCGTGTGAAGGCTTTAGGGCTTTTTCGTATCGAGTTGCCGCACCAAGCGCCTTGGCAATTGCGACCAGACCAGGGTTTATTGTGCTTTGGTGGGATCAGGTAAACGGAAAACGCGGTAGCCAGGAAGCCCTTTGCCGGAAGAACATCTCAGGGTCAGCCACAACAGGAACCGGGGGCGCAAATGGCAAAACTCAACGTGAATGGCCGCGTCGTGGATATCGAGGTTGAGGCGGATACGCCACTCCT
>JADCEX010000114.1 GCA_020249825.1 Roseomonas sp. | reverse complement strand
TTTGATCCGGCGCGCAAGCGCCGCGTGGGGCAGAATATCGCGCTGGTGCTTTCGGGCCGGTGGCCGCTGTCTTGCGTGAACCCAACTGTGCTGACGGGCACAAGCCTGAAGCGCTGGCAGCCCTATTCCATGGAACGCGGGCCGAATTCGTAACAGCCAAAGGCGCATCACATGTCTGAAACTGAAAACCCCGTTCTGCTCACGCGGGAAGGGCCGGTGGTGCGCCTTACCCTCAATCGGCCGCATCGGCGCAATGCCATGTCGGCCGCGATGGGGGCTGCCCTGGATGCCGCGCTGGATGCGCTGGAGAAGGATACTGATGCGCGCATCATCATCTTCTCCGGTGCTGGCGGGCATTTTTGCGCGGGGCTTGATTTGACTGAGGTCGGTTCTCAGGGGACCGAGGCGGAACGTCTTGCTGCCGCCCAGGAACGCAACCGCGCGACCGGGCAGCGCTTTGTGCGGCTTTGCAACTTGCCGCAGGTGGTGATTGCCGCCGTGCAGGGTTCCGCCCATGCCGGCGGGCTTGGCTGGGTATGTTCCGCCGATATCGCCATTGCCACGGCTGATGCGCGCTTCGCCGCGCCGGAAGCCAAGCGCGGCCTGGTGCCGGCGCAAATCCTGCCCTGGATGGTACGCCGCATGGGCCGCAGCAATGCCGCGCGCATGGTGCTGCAAGGCAATGTGATTGATGCCGCTGAAGCCGCGCGCATTGGCTTGGTGCATCAGATGGTTGCCGATGCGCCCGCCTTGGAAGCGGCGGTGCAGGTGGTGATCGCCGATTGCCGGCAGGGCGCGCCGCAAGCCTTGGCTGAAACCAAGAAGCTGATCGCTGCCCTGGGCCCGCTGTCGCCCGATGGCTATGCGGAAGCCGGGGCACTCGCTTTTGCGCGCTGTGCCTCGGGCGATGAAGCGCGCGAAGGCATTGCCGCTTTCAAGGAAAAGCGCCCCCCTGGCTGGGCTTCCTGAGGCTCAAGCCCACCAGCGAAGCGACCAGCAAAAGCTGCGCTGCTGTCAGGATTTGCGGCAGCGTCCAGCTTCCGGTCAGGCTGACCAGCGTGGCGAAAATCGAAGGCCCCGCGACATAGCCGAGAAAGACGAAAATCGTTGAACCCGCGGTGGCATCTGCAACCTTGCCCGGCGGGGAAAGGCGCGCGACCTCGGCCAAGGAAATCCCATTCCAGGACGCGCCAAAGAACCCTGTCAGCACGCAGATCAGCGCGAGTGGCCAGAAGCCGGCATCGGCGGGCAGCAGTGCCAAGGCCAGGATAGCGCCGCCCGCCACAAAACCCTGTGCCACAAGATTGCCGAGTGCGTTGCCGGTGCGATCCGCCACCCAGCCCAGCAGAATGCGCGCCACCACCCCGGCGAATTGCATGGCGGCAAAAACGCTGCCGGCCAGCACCAGATCAAAGCCGCGCTTTTCCACAAGCCACGTCACGGTGAAGGAAAACAGGCAGCCCTGGCAAATGGCGAAGGAAACCGACAGTGCTGTAACGCGCCTCAGTACAGGGTTCTGTTTGAAGGTCGCCAATGGGGCGCTGATGGCGCGCGCTGAAAATATGTCATTGAAGCGCAACGGCTGCGCGCGATTACGCTCCGTATCGAAGGCCGGACGCAGCGGTTGAATGACCAATATGGCCAGCACGCCAACGCCAAAGGCCAGTAGCAGCGCCGCCGGCCAACCATAGGCCAGCGCCACTGGAGCCGCGATCAACCCGGCCAAGGCGCCCCCCGCTGGCGCGCCCGCCTGCTTGATTGAAAAGATCAGCGAACGATGCTCGGGCGGCGCGGTGGCGGCCAGCATGCGGCTACCGGCAGGCGGGGTTGGCCCATAGCCAAGCCCGAGCATGAAGGCGGCCAGGAATATCGCCCAAGCCTGACCAAGGCTTGCCACCAGCAGCGCCGTCACCGCCGTGGCCGTGCCCAATTGCAGCATCCGCACCGGGCCCATGCGCGCCAGGAAAACGCCCCCGATCATCAGGTAAAGCACGGTCGCGAGTGCCGTCAGCGACGAAAGATTGCCCACACGTTCTGGCGCCAGCCCGGTACTTGCCAACATCAGTGGCGCAAGCACCGGCAGGCTTTGGCCCATGAAGGACGCAACCAATTGCATCAGCATGGTGGCGCCAAGGGCGGAAAGCCAGAGTTTCATGCGCTCATCTTGACCGGTTCATCCGACCTGGACCAGGGGGCGCCCTGCTGACAATCGTCCAAAGTCGCCCTATGTGTCCGCCGCGCCGTCACCCAGCCGAGGATCCCCATGGCCCAGCCCGAAGAATTCAAGCCACTTCGTCCCCTAGCCGCCCTGATCTTCGGGTCTCGTTGGCTGCAATTGCCACTCTATCTCGGGCTTATTCTGGCACAATGCGTCTATGTCTATAAGTTCCTCAAGGAACTGACCCGGCTGGTGCTGGAAGCGACAACCTTCACCGAACAGCAAATCATGCTGATTGTCCTTGGCCTGATTGACGTGGTGATGATCGCCAACCTGCTGGTCATGGTGATTGTCGGGGGGTTTGAGACCTTCGTATCGCGCTTGAACCTGAGGGGCCACCCGGATCAGCCGGAGTGGCTAAGTCATGTGAATGCCAGCGTGCTCAAGATCAAACTGGCCATGGCGATAGTCGGCATTTCCTCGATCCACCTGCTGCGGACCTTTATCGAGGCCGGGAATCTCGGTTCCCCCAACGCGGCCTTCACCGAAGCGGGGATCATGTGGCAGACCATCATCCACACCATTTTCATCCTCTCCGCCATCGGCATTGCCCTGGTGGACCGGCTTTCCACCGTGCCGACTGGGGTGAAATCCAACCATTAAGGCAGGTTTGGCGGCAAGATTCGGCTTTTCTGCCGCCCCGCCACGTATTAGAATTGTAATTTCCAAGCCCCGGCATAAGGGTGCTGGTAGACATCATTCACCACGCAACAAGGGGAGCTTCCCGCAGTGGAACGTCGTAACTTCATCAAAAAGGCCGGCTTTGGCACCACCGCCGTTGCCGCCACCGCTCTTGCCACGCCGGCGCTGGCCCAGGCCATGCCGGAAGTCCGTTGGCGCATGACCTCGGCCTTTCCGAAATCGCTCGATACGCTATTCGGCGGCACTGAGCAGTTCGCAAAGGCCATCCATGACATGTCCGATGGCAAGTTCCAGCTCCGTATCTTCGCCGCGGGTGAAATTGTGCCCGCCTTGCAGGTTTATGATGCGGTGCAGAATGGTACGGTCGAAATCGGGCAAGATGCGGCCTATTACCATTTCGGCAAGGATCCCAGCTTTGTTTTCGAAACGGGCCTGCCCTTCAGCCTGAATCAGCGGCAATATTATTCCTGGCTGCGCAATGGCGGCGGGCATGAATTGATCCAGGAATTCTATCGTCCGCTTGGCGTGCGATCCTTCACCTTTGGCGGCACGGCCTGCCAGATGGGCGGCTGGTTCCGCAAGGAAATCAATACGCTTGAAGATTTGCGTGGCCTGAAATTCCGCGTCGGTGGCTTCGCCGGCAATATCCTGCGCCGCCTTGGCGTGGTGCCGCAGCAGATCGGCGCCGGGGACATCTACCCCGCGCTGGAACGTGGCACGATTGATGGCGCCGAATGGGTCGGACCCCATGATGATGAAAAGCTCGGCTTCTCCAAGGTCGCGCGCTTCTATCACTTCCCTGGTTGGTGGGAAGGCGCGTCCTGCGGCACGCTTTTCATCAATGAACGCGCGTGGAATTCGATCCCGAAGCATTATCAAGGGATGATCGAAACTGCCGCGGGGCTCGTCACTGCCTCCATGGTACCGAAGTACGATGCGCTGAACCCGCAGGCCATGAAGCGCTTGATCGCCGGCGGTACAGTGCTGCGGCCCTTCTCGAATGCTGTTCTGCAGGCCTGTTATGATGAGTGCTGGAAGTATTATGACGAAGTTGCGGCCCAGAACGCCCCTTTCAAGCGGATGCTGGACAGCCTGAAGGCCTTCCGTCCGGATAGCGTTGCGTGGTTCCGTGTGGCAGAGGGCAGTTTCGACAGCTTCATGCACAGGATGTCGGCTGCCAATCGTATTTGATCCAGCCGCGTATCTGGTTTTCTTGGGACCGGTCAGGTGGTAGCACCTGACCGGTTTTTTATTGTTCGATCGCGCCCAAAGAAAAACCCCATGGCAATTCACCATGGGGTTTTGCGTCGAGGGCTTGGCCAGGATTTACCTTGGCGGCCCGAAGCTTGGCGGTGGTAGATCATCCTCCTCGGGTGGCGGCGCGACCTCAATCCTGACGGTATTGGGGTCAATACCGTGCGGCTTATCCAGGAAGAAGGTGACCGTGATCGGCATGAAAATCACGATTGCCACCATGATAAGCTGCAAGCCCACCCAGGGAATGGCGCCCCAGTAGATGTCGGCGGTGCTGATCGTTTTGGGGATGACGCTACGCAGATAGAACAGCGCAAAGCCGAAGGGCGGGTGCATGAAGCTGGTTTGCATATTGACGCAGAGCATGACGCCAAACCAGATCAGCGCCGCATCCGCACCCACAACTGGCGCCAGGATTTTTTGGGCCACCGGCGCCAACATCGGTACAATGATGAAGGCGATTTCGAAGAAATCCAGGAAGAAGGCCAGGAAGAAGACCAGCAGATTGACCGCGATCAGGAAGCCCCAAACGCCACCCGGCAGGCTGGTCAGCCCGTGTTCCACCCAAAGATTACCATCCACGCCGGCGAAGACGATGGAAAAGCAGGTCGCGCCCACCACGATGAAAGCCACCATGGAGGTGATGCGCATCGTGGAGCGCATGCCTTCCACGATCAGATCATGCAGCGGCTTGTCCTGCCAGGCGCGCCAGCACAGCCAGATGATGGAGGCAAAAAGCACGGAGAAACTGATCCGGAATGGCAGGGTCTTCATCCCAGCGGTGAAGCTGAACAGGATGCAAAGCCCCGTCGCCACCAGCCCGACTGTATAGGCGACCTGATCCGCGCGCGTCATTTTGGTATTGCGCAGGACCGAGAGGATGATGGCACCAACCGTGCCGAGCGCACCGGCTTCCGTGGGCGTGGCCAGACCCAGCATGATGGTACCCAGCACCAGGAAGATCAGCACCGCGGCAGGAATGATCCCCCACATGCACTTGATCAGCAGTGGGCGTCCCGTCAGCGTACGCGGCACCGGCGGCAAATCCTGCGGGCGAATGATGGTCAGGAACCACGTATAAAGCGCGAAAAGCCCGATTTGCAGCAGCGAAGGCCCCCAGGCGCCGAGGTACATATCACCCACGGACCGGCCCAACTGGTCAGCCAACACCACAAGCACGAGCGAAGGCGGCACCAGCTGCGTAATGGTGCCGGATGCGGCCAAAACGCCGGTCGCGTAACGGATGTTGTAGTTGTAGCGCATCATCACCGGCATGGTGATCAGCGCCATGGCAATGACCTGTGCGGCGACTGTGCCGGTAATGGCGCCCAGGATGAAGCCCACGATAATGACCGAATAGCCAAGGCCACCCTTCATCGGGCCGAACAGCTGCCCCATGCTTTCCAGCATATCTTCCGCCAGCCCGCATTTTTCCAATATGGCGCCCATGAGCGTGAAAAAGGGAATGGCGAGCAGCAAATCATTGGCCAGAATACTGCCGAAAATGCGTCCCGGTATGGCCTGCATGAAGTCAATGGTGAAAAAGCCCTGCGCCAAGGAAATCATGCCGAAGAACAAGCCCACGGAGGCGAGCGAAAAGGCCACTGGAAAGCCAATGATCAAGAATACAATCAGCCCCGCAAACATCAGGGGCGGCATCCATTCCAAAGGTATCATTGCACTGGCCTCTCGTAATGGGCTTCAAGGTCGGGAATGTCATGGCCCCTTAGCGCCGCCACGCGTTTGATGAGTTCAGAAATGCCCTGCAACGTCAGTAGCCCAAAGCCGAGCGGGATCAGGAATTTCACCGGCCAGCGCAACAAGCCGCCTGCATTGCTGGACCATTCATTCATA
The DNA here is from genome assembly GCA_020249825.1 of Roseomonas sp. Lineage (GTDB taxonomy): Bacteria > Pseudomonadota > Alphaproteobacteria > Acetobacterales > Acetobacteraceae > Neoroseomonas. The sequence goes on along the minus strand of JADCEX010000114.1, from coordinate 3,123 downwards.
TGGAAGGATTGCATAAAGAAGGGCCAGGAAAGCCAGCCAATCAGGATGCAGGCCGGCAGCAGGAAGACGATAATGCCCGCGATGTCCAGCAGGATTTGCCCACGCCGCGACAGCATCATGTAAAGGATATCCACCCGCACATGTTCATTGCGCTTGAGCGTATAACTGGCGCCGAGCATGACGATGGTGGCGTACATATACCACTGCAACTCAAGCCAGGCATTGGAACTTATGTCGAAGCCGTAGCGCATCATGGCATTGACGGAGCTGACGAGGACAGCGAGCAGCACAAGCCAGTCGCAGACCTTGCCGATATTCTGATTGATCCAGTCGATAAACCGACTGAACGCCAAGAGTGGCGCCATGAAGCGAGTACCCCCTGATGGAACTTCCGCCCCGCTCGGTTGGCGGGATTCTTGACTGATTAAAGTCAAGCTAACGGAGGCTTGCACAAAAGGAAACAGCCTGAAGGGGGGCGGCGCGTGAGATTTCGGTAACGCGCCCCCTTCGCATCAAAGCGCCGGCCTGCCAGGATCGTGGCTGCCAGGGGCGAGGGAACAGGTCCGCCCGGCCAAAGCAGGAGGAAACCATGAAGCGCCGCCAAATTCTTGCCGCCGGGGCAGCCATGCTTGCCGCCCCTAGCGTCCATGCCCAGGCCTTTCCCGCACGCCCCATTACCATCATCGCCGCCGGTGCCGCAGGTGGCCCGACCGATACCATCACGCGAATCGTGGCCGATAACCTTGGCAAGCATATCGGCCAATCCGTGGTGGTGGAGGCCATCGGCGGTTCCGTGGTGGGGCCGCAGCGTTTGGCTCAATCCCGCCCGGATGGCTATACGCTGATGATCAATAACATCGGCATGGCGGCGAGTGCCACCTTGTTCCGGCGCCTGCCTTATCAGGTACCGGGCAGCTTTGCGCCACTCGGCATTGTCTCCGACGCCGCCATGACCGTGATCACCCGGCTCGATTTCCCGGCAGCCAATTTGCGTGAACTGATGGCGGAGATGAACCGGAAGGGGGATGTGATCAATTTGGCGACTGCTGGTATCGGCTCCGCGGCCAATCTCTGCGGGCTATTGGTGCAGCAGGCGGCGGGCGCACGCGCCACCACGGTGGTGTTTCGCGGCACCGCCCCCGCGATTGCCGAACTCATGGCCGGGCGGATTGATATTCTTTGCGATCAGGCGACGAACACCGTGCCCTATATCCGCGACAACCGAGTGAAGGTTTTTGCCGTGAGCAGCCCAGCGCGCCTTGCCGGCTTGCCGAGTGTTCCCACCACTGCCGAGGCCGGATCGCCCAGCATTGCCATGTCCACCTGGCATGGGCTCTACGCCCCCGCCGGCACGCCGGAACCGATCCAGGAACACATCTCCGCCGCACTGCGTATGGCCTTGCGGGAAGAAAGGCTCCGTCAGCGCTTCGCTGATCTGCTGACCGATGTACCTTCGGATGAGCGCGCTTCCATCGCCTTCCATCGCCGCTTCGTGGCCGAGGAAGTGGATCGCTGGCGGCCCATCATTGAGGCCGCCGGCGCTTACGCGGATTAAGCGCGCAGGGGGCGTGATCAGGTGAACCGGGTCACGCCTTTTTCGCAGACGGCTATTCAGCCGCCGCCTTTTCTTCTTCTTCGGTCACATCGCCGGAAAGCATCTTCTCAGACAGTACGACGGCCTGGCCACGAATGCGCTGTTCGATGGAAGCCGCCATATCCGGATGTTCGCGCAGGAAGTTCTTGGCGTTTTCACGCCCCTGGCCGATGCGCTGACTATCGCAGGAGAACCAGGCGCCCGATTTCTCAACGATATTGGCCTTCACGCCAAGATCAATCAGCTCACCAAGCTTGCTGATGCCCTCACCATACATGATGTCGAATTCCACCTCTCGGAAGGGTGGCGCCATCTTGTTCTTCACCACCTTCACACGGGTGTGGTTGCCCGTCACCTCATCACGTTCCTTGATGGCGCCGATGCGGCGGATTTCCATGCGGACCGAGGCATAGAATTTCAGCGCATTGCCACCCGTGGTGGTTTCCGGATTGCCGAACATGACACCAATTTTCAGGCGGATCTGGTTCAGGAAAATCAGCAGCGTATTGGATTTGGCAACCGAACCCGTGAGCTTGCGGAGCGCTTGCGACATCAGGCGCGCATGCAGCCCGACATGGCTATCGCCCATTTCACCTTCCAATTCCGCGCGCGGCACCAGCGCGGCGACGGAATCTACCACCAGCACATCCACCGCGCCGGAACGCACCAGCGTATCGGCGATCTCAAGCGCCTGTTCGCCGGCATCGGGCTGGCTGATCAGCAGATTATCCACATCCACGCCAAGCTTCTTGGCATAACCAGGATCAAGCGCATGTTCTGCATCCACAAAGGCGCAGGTGCCGCCGCGCTTCTGGGCTTCCGCAATCACATGCAAAGCGAGCGTGGTTTTGCCCGAGGATTCCGGCCCGTAGATTTCAACAATGCGCCCCTTGGGCAGGCCGCCAATGCCAAGCGCCAGATCAAGCCCAAGCGAGCCTGAGGAAACAACCTCAATATCCCCTTGCTGGGATTGCTTGGCGCCGAGGCGCATGATGGAGCCCTTGCCGAAGGCCCTTTCGATCTGGCTGAGCGCTGCGTCGAGCGCTTTTCCCTTATCCATGCTGCACCCCTGATGCTGTTGAGTAACTTGTGATAATTTCAACCATAACGCGATTTTGGTCGCAACTACCACAACTTATGGCAGGGAGACCAGAGAATTCGTCAGTGCCCCGCTACAAGGCCCTGAGGCCTCGATTCGGTGCAAGTGAAAGATGCCGGACAGTTAGGGGTTTGGCAAGAACAAAAATAGAACATTGTTGGTGGTGGGCCTAAAATCAGTCCTTGGCCCCGCCATGCCATTCCGCGATCTGTGTTTCCTGTTTGAGGCGGAGGCGGCGGAAATTGAGGGCGGCTTCGGAGCCAGAAGTCAGCGCTAACAGGCTGCTGAAAAGCTGTCATTGAGCGTCGCGATTTTGGCGCGCGAGTATGTTTGCAACGCTGCTTTCGCCGGAACATAACCATCTTCAGTGATTTTGTGGCCCTGCCGGCTCGCTCAGGACAGAGTCCCGGCATCACGCCGCCACCACCAG
>JADCEX010000113.1 GCA_020249825.1 Roseomonas sp. | reverse complement strand
GTGCGCTGCGCTGGTATGGTGGTGTTGAAACGCTGAACGCCACGGAATGCGCCTGGCTCACGCAATTGGCGGAAGGTGCAACGCCGGCCAGCCTGGGCGCGGGCGCACTGCCCTTTTGTCAGCGCCTGGCTGCGCTCGGGCTATTGGAACGCTGCTGAAAACGCAGCTTCAACCGCCGCTTTCCTCCCGCAGGATTTCCAATTCCAGCCAGCGAGTCTCCGCCTGCTGCAAGGCCGCCTGCGCTGCGCCCAAAGCCCCGGTCGCCTTGGCGAAACCGGCAGCATCGCGCGCATAAAACGCTGGATCGGCGATGCGTTTTTCAAGCGCGGCAATCTCCGCCGAGAGCTTTTCCATCCGCGCCGGCAGGGTTTTCAATTCATGCTGTTCCACCGCGCCCAAGCCCTTTTTACGCGCGATCGGTTTGGATGAAGGCTGCGCTGCCTCTCGCTTTGGGGCCGTTGCCTGCTTTTCAGCAGCGCGCGCCCGCACGCCATGGCCGCGCTGCGCCACCATATCGCTATAGCCGCCGGCATATTCCTGCCAGCGTCCCGCTTCTTCAAAGGCGATCACGCTGGTCACGCATCGGTCGAGGAAATCGCGGTCATGGCTCACCAGCAGCACCGTGCCGGCGTAATCCGCGATCAATTCCTGCAACAGATCGAGTGTTTCCAGGTCCAGATCATTGGTCGGTTCATCCAGCACCAGAAGATTGGACGGCTTGGCGAAGGCGCGCGCCAGCATCAGCCGGCCACGTTCTCCGCCGGAAAGCGCGCCAAGTGGCGTGCGCGCCTGTTCTGGCGTGAACAAAAAATCCTTCATATAGCCAAGCACATGGCGCGGTGCGCCGCCGATATGCACCATATCCCCGCGCCCTTCGGTCAGCGCTTCCGCCAAGGTTACTGCCGGATCAAGCGCTGCGCGGCGCTGATCCAGCCCCACCATCTCAATCCCGGCACCCAGCAGCACTTGGCCCCCATCCGGCGCCAGCGCGCCTGTCAGCATATTCAACAGCGTCGTCTTGCCCGCGCCATTGGGTCCCAGAATGCCAACCCGATCACCACGCATGATACGCGTCGAAAACCCGGTGATGATCGGGCGCCCACCGAAGGCTTTGCTGATGCCATCGGCAGCGATCACCAGATTGCCGGAAGATGCGGCCTCGGTCGCCGCCATGCTCACCCGGCCCGGCGCGGTGGTGCGTTCACACCGCCGAGCGCGTAGCATTTGCAGGTTTTCGAGCCGCCGCACATTGCGCTTGCGCCGCGCGGTCACGCCATAGCGTAGCCAATGTTCTTCGCGGACGATCTTGCGCGCCAGCTTATGCGCATCGCGTTCTTCTTCTTCCAGCACCTGATCGCGCCAGGCTTCAAAGGCGCCAAAGCCCTGTTCCAGGCGGCGCGTCGTGCCGCGATCAAGCCAGACCATGGCGCGGGAGAGGTTTTCCAGAAAGCGCCGATCATGGCTGATCAGAACCAGCGCCGATGCACTCGCGGCCAGTTCCGCCTCGAGCCATTCAATCACCGGCAGGTCAAGGTGATTGGTCGGTTCATCCAGCAACAGAATGTCAGGTTCTGGCGCCAAGGCGCGGGCAAGCGCGGCGCGGCGTGCTTCACCACCCGAAAGCGCGGCAGGCGCTTCCGCGCCACTCATCCCCAGGCTTTCCAGCAAATAGCGCGCGCGATGCGCATCATCCGCCGGGCCAAGCCCCGCTTCGACATAGGACATCACATCGGCATAGCCGGAAAGATCAGGTTCCTGATCCAAAACGCGCAGTGTGGCGCCTGGTTGTAGAAAGCGCGTGCCACCTTCCGGTTCAATCAACCCGGCGGCGATCTTCAACAGCGTTGACTTGCCCGAGCCATTTCGCCCGACCAAAGCGAGCCTTTCGCCGGGGGCCACAGAAAGCGAGGGGCCATCCAGCAGCCGCGTGGTGCCAAAGCCCAGGCGGATATCCTGCAGGATCAAAAGCGGGGGTGCGGCCATCAGCTACCCTGCAAAGGGGTCGCGCATCATGATGGTGTCGTCACGCTCGGGGCTGGTGGAAAGCAGCACCACGGGGGCTTCCACCAATTCCTCGATCCTGCGGATGTATTTCACCGCCTCTGCCGGCAATTCGGCATAGGAACGCGCCCCGCGGGTGGAACCAGGCCAGCCTGGCATGACCTCGAAAATGGGTTGCGCCGCCGCTTGCGCGCGCTGGCCGGTGGGCAGGCGCTTCATGACCTGACCATTCACCGTGTAGCCAGTGCAAATCTTCAATTCGGCCAAGCCATCCAGCACATCAAGCTTGGTCAGCACCAGGCCCTGCACGCCGCCCACCTTCACCGCTTGCCGCACCATGCAGGCATCAAACCAACCGCAGCGGCGCGGGCGGCCGGTGACGGTACCGAATTCATGGCCGCGTTCACCCAGGCGCTTGCCGATTTCATCATGCAATTCGCTCGGGAAAGGGCCGGAACCGACGCGCGTTGAGTAGGCCTTGGCAATGCCGAGCACGAAGCCAATCGCATCCGGCCCAATACCCGCCCCGGCGGCGGCATTGCCGGCGACGGTATTGCTGCTGGTCACAAAGGGGTAGGTGCCGTGATCCACATCCAGCATCACGGCCTGCGCGCCTTCGAACAGCACGCGCTTGCCGCTGCTGCGCGCCTCATCCAGGCGTTCCCAGATTGCTTCGGAAAAGGGCAGCAGCTTTGGCGCCAGGGCCAGCAGGCTATCCAACAGCGCCTGTTTTTCGAATTCCGGCGCCCCAAGCCCGCGCAGCAGCGTATTGTGATGGCGCAGCAATTCATCAAGCTTGTCGGAAAGCGTTTCCGGTTCGGCCAGATCGCAAAGCCTTATCGCCCGCCGCGCCACCTTGTCTTCATAAGCGGGGCCAATGCCGCGCCCAGTGGTGCCAATTTTCGCATCGCCTCGCGCCGCTTCGCGCGCCTTATCAAGCGCGGGATGCAGCGGCAGGATCAGCGGTACATTATCGGCAATGCGCAGATTCTCGGGCGTCACGGAAAGCCCCTGCGCCGTGACCTTGGCGATTTCGGAAAGCAAAGCCTCCGGGTCCAGCACCACGCCATTGCCGATAATGCCAAGCTTGCCGCGCACCACGCCGGAAGGCAGCAAGGAGAGTTTGTAGGTCTGATCGCCCACCACCAGCGTATGGCCGGCATTATGCCCGCCCTGGAAGCGCACCACGATATCCGCGCGGGAGGCAAGCCAATCAACGACCTTGCCCTTGCCTTCATCGCCCCATTGGGCACCGATCACGGCGACATTGGCCATGGTTTCAACCTTTCCGAGGCAGCGCCACAGCGCGCCCTTCCTGAAGCACATGAGAACAACGCAGGCTTTCGGGCGTATCTTCCGCCGAAAGCGCCGCAACAGTAACAAAACCTTCCGCGCGCATCGCCGCACCATCGGCGCCGAGCGGGATGAAAAGCCGCGCTGGTGCTGCGCTACGCGGTGCGGCGCGCAATACCGCATCCGGATAAAGCGTCATGCCCGTGGCCGGTTCGCCGTTGTGGGAGACATACCGCCCGCCACGCGCCAATTCCCCGCCGAGCCCCGGGCCATATAACGTGAAGGCAACGCCGGTATGATAGCGAAGGCCGCGAAACTCGACGGGATCAAGTGTGATACGCAGCCCCGGCGCGCGGCGCGCAATGGCGGTGATCACGGCCGCCGCATCCCGCGCCAAGGCGCGCGCGCCAGAGGGCAATTCCGCCTTTTGCAAGGCGGCAAGCGCAGCGGGCGCCGGGCCGGAAGCCGCCATCAGTGCCGGTAAAGCCTGCAAAATGGTTGCACCCGAGTCACGCACGAACGCTTCAACCGCCGCACTATCCTTGCGGTCCAGCGCGCGGGCCAGACTGACGCGCAAAGCCGGCGACAGCGTCGCCGCATCCAGCAAAGCGGGTGTCAGGCTGGGCAGCATCACATCCAGGCTGACGGGGGCGACGCCAATCGCGGCCAATGCTTCCACCGCCACAATCGCCACCTCGGCATCGGCTTCAATCGCATCGCTGCCAATCACTTCAATCCCGGCCTGGGGAAGCTGGCGTTCTGGCGCCAATTGCGTACCGCGCACGCGCAGCACCTGGCCCGCATAGCAAAGCCTCAAAGGGCGCGGTTCGGCGGCAAGCCGCGTTGCGGCAATGCGCGCCACTTGCGGCGTGGTATCGGCGCGCAGCCCCATCATGCGCTGGCTGACCGGGTCCATCAGGCGGAAGGTCTGATCCGCTACCGCAGCGCCCGATCCCGTCAGCAGGCTGTCTTCAAATTCCAGCAGCGGCGGCTTGACGCGTTCATAGCCATGCTGCGCGAAGGCGGCCATCATGGCTTCCACCAAGGCAGCCTCCCGCGCCGCATCGGGCGGCAGCAGATCGGCAAAGCCGGCAGGCAGCAGGGCGGGATTGGGCAAATCTTCGGTCATGGGCGAGGGCAGGGTTTGGCAGGGGTGGCGCGGCTCGGCAAGCCCTGCCGTCACCCTCAGCCTGATCGGGTGGAATCACTCGCTCGACCGGGGCTCAGCATTTCCGCATGCCCGTGGCCCGCGCCGGTCAGATAGGCATAAAGCTGATGCGCACCTTCATAGGTCATTTCAATGCCGATCCAGGCAATCAGCGCAACGCCGGCATAGGCAATCCAGCGAAACCGGGCCAGCAGCCGGGCGATGATCGAAGCCGCGACCCCCATCAGGATGATGGAAACGCCAAGCCCCAGGATCAGCATGGGCAGATTGCCGCGCGCAATGCCCGCAATGGCCAGCACATTATCAAGCGACATGGAAACATCGGCGATCACAATCTGCTTCAAGGCCTGCATCATGGATTTGCCGCCGGCGCCATCCTCATGGCCCTCGGGGTCCTCCTCCTCGGCCTTTTCGTCGCGCAATTCCTTGAAGAAGCCATAGGCGATCCACAGCAGCAGAAGCCCGCCAATCAGCAATAGCCCCGGCACTTCCAGCAAATAGACCGCGAAAACCGAGAAGATCACGCGCAGCACGGTGGCGAAGATCATGCCGAACAGAATGGCGCGGGAACGCTGCGCGGCGGGCAGGCCGGCCGCCGCCAGGCCAATCAGGACCGCATTGTCGCCAGACAACACAACATTGGCGAACATGATCTGGCCAAAGGTGGCCAGATTGAAGTTTTCAAGAATAGTCGAAAAATCCATAGCGACGCTCCGGGTAAGCAAGCCCGAAGGCACGCATAAACATTATGCGTCGCTCTGGCCTGCCCCGGCGGCAATAACCGTAACGGGTTAAAGGCGGGGCGTGAAGCCCCGCAGGTCAGCCATGGGCGGCAGATGAACCGCGCCGCGCTTGTCGCACAACATCGGACACGAAGGCAGCGATGCCCGTATAGACCACCAGTTGCAGGAAAGTGACACCCACCCACAGCCAGACCGGGAAGACCCCTGGCAAGGCAAGGAAGCCAAGCGGCAGGAACAGGTAAGCATAAGCCTCAGCCACCTGCTGGGTAACCTGTTGGGTTCCCTCAAAAATCATCATTCCCGCAACATACAGAATGATAATCAGGCCCACCCAG
>JADCEX010000112.1 GCA_020249825.1 Roseomonas sp. | reverse complement strand
GCATTGTCTTTGCCGGGGTGGACATTACGCGCCTTTCGTTTCCGCGCCGCGTGCATGCGGGCCTCGCGCGCAGTTTTCAGATCACCAGCATCATTGCCGGCTTTTCCGTGATGGAAAATGTCGCCCTGGCCGTGCAGGCAAAAAGCGGTTCTTCCTTTCGCTTTTTTCGCGCCGCCGCTTCGGAAGAAGCGCTCAACGGCGCAGCGCGTGATGCCCTGGCCGAGGTAGGGCTCACGGATCGTGCGGCGATCATGGCGGGTGCGCTCAGCCATGGCGAAAAACGCGCGCTGGAGATTGCCATCGCACTCGCTACCCAACCGCGGCTGCTGCTGCTGGATGAACCGCTGGCTGGCGCGGGGCCAGAGGAAACCGAACGCCTGATCACGCTGCTGCGGCGACTGAAATCGCGCTACGCCATTCTGCTGGTGGAACATGACATGCAGGCGGTGTTCGCCTTGGCAGATCGGATTTCGGTGCTCGCCGAAGGGCGCATTATCGCGAGTGGCAGCACGGCCGAAATACGTGCGAGTGCTGAAGTACGCGCCGCCTATCTTGGTGAAGAAGAAGTGCCATGCTGACGCTGGAAGGCGTGGTCGCCGGCTATGGCGAAAGCCAAGTACTGAATGGCATCAGCTTTGGCGTGGGGGCGGGGCAGGTGGTGACGCTGCTTGGGCGCAATGGCATGGGCAAGACTACCACGGTGCGCGCCATCATGGGGCTGATCCGCCCAAATGCTGGGCATATCCGTTTCGATGGTCAGGATATTACTGGCGCCGCCCCGTATCGCATCGCACAGCGCGGCATTGGGCTGGTGCCGGAAGGACGGCAGATCTTCCCGAGTTTGAGCGTTGAAGAAAACCTTGTCGCCACTGCGGCCAATCGCACGGGCGGTGCGCCGCGTTGGGATTTGCCGGCAATCTTTGCGCTTTTCCCGCGCCTGGCCGAAAGGCGCCGTCAATCCGGTGCCAAGCTTTCAGGCGGGGAACAACAAATGCTCGCCATCGGGCGCGCGCTGATGACCAATCCGCGCTTGCTGGTGCTGGATGAGGCAACGGAAGGCCTGGCGCCGCTGATCCGCGCGGAAATCTGGCAGGTGCTGGCAAAACTCCGCGCCGAAGGCCAGGCGATCCTGTTGATAGACAAGAACCTGGCTGCGGTGATGCGCCTCGCCGATTGGCATGTGGTGATCGAAAAGGGGCGTATGGTTTGGCAGGGTGACAGCGCGGCACTGGCCGCCGCGCCGGAGGTCCGCGACACTTATTTGCATGTCTGAAACAGCAACGGCGCTGCCATCACCTTTGCTTACGCAGCTTTTGTTCTTCCAGGAAGGCGTGCATCATGCGCTTGGGTTCATCACTGTTCCAGGAAGCGGCGAAGGCGGTGATGCCGGCGGCAATCGCCTCATTGATCGGGCGATCTTCCCATTGCCGGATCAGCGCTTTCTGCGCGCGAATGGCCTCAGGCCCCGCCGCAAGCAGATTGCCGATCCAGGCTTCAATGCGCGCATCAATGCGTTCGCGATGCGCCACTTCTTCCAAAAGCCCCCAGGCAAGTGCATCAGCGGCGGAGAGGGTTTCAGCCAGCAGCAGCAAGCGCCGTGTGCGGCCCCAGCCGATCAAGCCGGGCAATAACGCGGCTTCCACCACGGAAGGAATGCCAACGCGCACTTCAGGCATGCCGAATTTCGCCTCCCGCACTGCGATGCGCATATCGCAAGCCGCGGCGACTTCCAGCCCAGCGCCAAGACACCAGCCATTGATGCGCGCAATTACCGGCACGGGCAGGTCGCGAATGGCGGCGCAAATGCCATGGATGCGGCGGATGAAGGCTTCGGCTTCCGCCGGGGTAGCGAGTGCCGCCATGGCAGTGATGTCAGCACCACCGATAAAGGCACGTTCGCCTTCGCCGGTCAGCACCGCCGCTCGCAAGCTGGGGCGCGTTGCAAGATCACGCAGCGCCGCAATCGCCTCATCCAACAGTACCGGGTTCAGCGTATTCAGCTTGGCATCATGCGCGACTGTCAGCCGTGCAACACCGCGCGCGTCAATATGGACATCGAAACGCCCAGTCATGCGGCCTGGCTCGGCAGCGTCACGGCAATGCGCCCAACGGGCTTGCCATTGCTATCTGCGATATCGCCTTCCACCGCATCCACCAGCGCTGCCGTGGCGGCGGCATCCAGCAAGCCGAGCCGGCCGAGCAGCGCCGCGAAAACCCCCATCTTGGCGCGTGATGCGCCATCGGCGATTTTCACCGCAATCCCCAAACCCTGATCCGGCACGAAGCCCACCACGAAACCCTCCGCACCGCCTTTCAGCAGCACACGGCCATTGGTGGCGCGCACAATACGGCTGGTTGCCTGATCCCGGCCGGAAAGATGATCCGGATACTTGGCAATGGCGGCCTGCAATCTTTCAATCGCCGTCCGTCGCGCCGGGCTTGCCACCTTGCGCGCCGCCCAGCGTGCCGCCGCGCCCGCCATGGCCTCCATGGAAAGCGCCAGCGCCGGCAAGCCGCAACCATCCACACCCGCCTGCAAACGCCCCGCATCACTGCCGAGCAATTCCGACAGGATTTCCAGATAGAGCTTCTGCGTCGGATGCGCAGGATCACCATAACCCGCCACTGGCGCACCGAGCTTCTGTGCCACGCTCAAAAACCCGCAATGCTTGCCGGAACAATTATGATAAATGCGCGACTTATCGCCGCCAGTACGATAAATCTTCGCCTGATCCGCCGCTGCGCGCGGCATGTCCGGTCCACACACCAGCGCAGATTCGGAAAGCCCCATGCGTGCCAGCCAATCGCGCACCAGCGTCACCTGAAAATCTTCAGCGCTATGGGAGGCACAGGAAAGCGCTAGGTGTTCTTCACCAAGCCCCAACGCATCCGCCGCACCGGTTTCGACCAGCGCCACGGCTTGATAGGGCTTCAGAGAGGATCGCGGAAAGGTGACGAAAGCAGGATCACCCATCGCCAGCACCTGGCGCCCGGTGCTGTCCATCACCACGGCGATGCCGTGATGGATGCTCTCCACCGCCGGGCCGCGATGGATTTCCGCCAATTGCACAAAGGGGTTTTGCATCGTCATAACCTTAATTCAAAGCCGTGCGGGTTTTAGAAATCTTCCAGCACAAGCTTACCGATCATGCCGCCGCCTTCCACCAGCGCATGCGCTTGCGTCAGATTGGCCGCGGTTATCTTGCCCAGATTGCGTGTCATGGTGCCGCGCATCCGCCCGGCTTCGATCAGCCCCGCGACCTCATTCAGCAGCCGGTGCTGTTCAATCATGTCGGGCGTGTTGAACAAGGGCCGCGTGAACATCAGCTCCCAATGAATGGAAACCGATTTGCGCATCACATCCCGCGCATCCACCGGTGCCTGGCTTTCGATCAGCAGAATGCGGCCTTGCGGCGCCACCGCATCCACCATGGCGGCCCAATTTCTTGCCGTGGTATTGGCAGAATAGATGTAATTGGCGCCGCGCAAGCCAAGCGCCTTCATCTGCGCCGCGATATCGCCGTGGTGATCCACCACATGATGCGCGCCCAAGTCGCGGCACCATTGAACGCTTTCCGCGCGGGATGCGGTAGCGACCACCGTGAGCCCCGTCAGCGCGCGCGCCATCTGGATCACCATGGACCCCACACCGCCCGCGCCAGCAATCACGAGCAAAACCTGTCCCTGCGCACCACCTTGCGGTACGCCAAGGCGATCAAACAAGCCTTCCCAAGCGGTAATCGCCGTCAGCGGTACGGCAGCGGCTTCGGGGAAGGTCAGGTTGCGCGGCTTCCGCCCAACAATGCGTTCATCCACCAAATGCAATTCGGCATTGGTGCCGGAACGATTGATCACGCCGGCGTAAAACACCTCATCACCTGGGCGAAACAGCGTGCAATCCGGCCCGACCGCGCGCACCACGCCGGCGCCATCAAAGCCAAGGATGCGCGGCGCCTCACCGGGATCATCGCGGCGACGCACCTTGGTATCCACGGGGTTCACCGATACGGCATGGATTGCCACCAGCATGTCGCGCCCGGTCGGTGCGGCGGGGGCTGCGATGTCCAGATCAATCAGCGCATCCGCCTGATCAATCGGCAGGCATTTCCGGTATCCAACGGCTTTCATCGCAACCCCTCAATCCTTGTGCTTTTCAGCCCACGCGCAGCAGGGCTGGGCCTTCTTCCCGCAGCCAGGTCTCCGCTTCCTCACGATGCGGGGCCAGCGCCGCCACATGCGCCCAGAAGCGCGGAGAATGGTTGAGTTCCCGCAAATGCGCGACCTCATGCGCGACAACATAATCCAGCACTGCATCCGGCGCCATGACCAGCCGCCAGGAAAAGGCGAGCGTGCCATCCGGCGCGCAAGACCCCCAACGGCTTTGCGTATCCTTCACGCGAATGGCCTTGATGGCGACACCCAATTTGGCGGCGTGCTCCGCCGCCAGCGGCAGAATGCGCCGCTTCGCCTCAGCGCGCAGGAAATCGCGCAAGCGTCGCGGCAGAAATTCCACCGCACCCGTCACAATGATGGCGCCATCTTCCACAAAGGCACCGCCACGACGCATTGGATCATGCAGCACCGGATGCGGCACGCCACCCAAAGGCAGGGCAGCGCCATGGGCAAGCGTAATGCTTGGCGCCAAGGCTTTCAGGCGCTTCAAGACCCAAGCCGCATGCGTGGTCAGCAATTCCAACCCGGCGCGACGGCTGGCGCGCATCGGCAACGTCACCACCACATCACCCGCGCGCGGATCAATCCGCAGACTGATCGCGCGCGCGCGTTCCGAACGCCGCCACCGCACCGGGCAAAGCTCTGCCGGACCCAGCAAGCCAGGGCGAAGCGGCACCATTTCCGAATCGGGCAGAGACATCACCGCACCATGACCCCAACCGCGTGCAGTTATCAACCGCTTGACACTGGGGCGGTTTCGCGCGCGAGTCTTGCCATGCGTTTCGCGCTCAACGCCATAATGCCGCTTATGTTGCTTGGCACCATTTGGGGCGCCACGCCGATTTTCGTGAAGACGCTGGGCGGCATGGGCTGGCCGCCGCTGATGATCGCGCTTGGCGCATCGGGCTTCAGCACCATGACCTTACTCATTGTCTGCTTCGCGCGGCGCGAAATTCCGGCCCTGAGGCGGCCCTACCTGATCCATTACGGTGTTTCGGGGCTGACCGGCTTGGTGCTGTCCAACCTGTTCGGCTTCACAAGTTTGCAGCATATTCCCGCAGGGTTCTTTTCCCTGCTGATCCCGCTTTCGCCCATGCTGACGGTGGTCGGCGCCATGCTGCTCCGGATGGAAAAAGTATCCTGGCGGCGCATTGGCGGCAGTATTTTGGGGCTGGTCGGCATTGGCCTCGCCATGGCGCCAGGCGCTGCGCTGCCGGACCCGGAGGCACTGCCCTGGGCCTTGCTCGCGGCCTGCACGCCGGTTTGGTATGCGGTGGCGAATATCGCCGGCGTGAAGCTTGCCCCACGTGGCGCGGCGCCCTTGGCGCTGGCGGCGGGCACTTGCGCTGCGGCAGCGCTGATGATGGCGGTGATCGCGTTCTCAACTGGGCAGATCCGTGCCGTGGATTTGGCGGGGCTGCCGATCACCATGACGCAAGGCGTGCTGTTGGCGCTGGCTTATTTGATCTATTTTCGATCACTCGCCACACAAGGCGGCGTGGTGACATCGCAAGTGGGCTATATCGTCACCATCACCGGGCTGATCTGGGGTTTCGCGATTTTTGGCGAGGTGCCGGGCTGGCTGACGATCCCCGCCGCTGCCTTGGTATTCATCGGCCTCGCGATGGTGACACTGCCCGGCAAGAAAATCACCCAATCAAATGCTTGAGTTCCGTTTCCACGAAGGAAAGCGGCGCAGTGCCAGCATTCACCACATTATGCTCAACACCGGCAGCGCGCGCATAAGCCACGCCGGCAGTTAGAGAAGCCGTTGCGGTCTCGCCACCCGACAGTTCTAGAAGAAGACTGCCGTCCGTCACCGGCACCACCACATAGGCCATGCCGTGGCGATGCCAGCCGGTTTCCGCGCCGGGTTCGAAATCCCAGCGCGTGACACGTACATTGGAATCATCAATCTGAATGGTCGCCACCGCCGGCGGGCGGCACCGCAGCAGTTCCTTCATGATTCTTCCGACTATTCCTCTTTCGCCAGAGCAGCCGCAGGGAAGGAAGATAGCTTAACGTTTCCATCCGGACCAAACCAAACGCAATCGACGTTTTGGCCTTCTACGAAGTTAACGGTCATTTGGG
>JADCEX010000111.1 GCA_020249825.1 Roseomonas sp. | reverse complement strand
CGCAAGGAACCGCAATGTCCGAACACATCACCATCGGCGATGTGTCGCCACGCGCGCTCTACATCGCCAATGGCACGCAGCGCGTCTTCACCTTCGCCTTTCCCATCTTCAACGACAGCGATCTTGAAATCCGCATCAATGGCCTGATCCAGGTCACAGGCTTCACCATCACCGGCGCCGGCGAATCAGATGGCGGCCTTGTTACCTTCATCGAAGCGCCGCCCAATGGCGCACGCATCATGCTCCGTCGCCGCGTGACACTCGCACGCATGACAGATTTTCAGGAAAACAGCGTCTTGCGTGCCAGCGCGCTCAATGATGAGCTCGATTTCCAGATGGCCGCGTTGCAGCAGGTGGCGAGTGATCTCAGCCAAGCCATCCGCACCGATCCGGCCGATGATGGCAATATGCTGTTGCCGCTGCGCGCTGCACGCGGCAATCGCCTGCTAGGTTTTGATTCACTTGGCGATATCGCGATTTTCGATCGTGACGGGCCAGAGATCACCCTGCCCTATCCAGGTGCCGTACCGCGCGCGGTGGAAGACAAGCTGGATGAACGGCTTTCCGTGCGAGATTTCGGCGCGCTCGGCGATGGCATCGCAGATGATGGTCCCGCATTGCAGGCCGCGATGAACGCCGCCGTGGTCTCTGGACGCTTCCTTGAAATTGGTGAGGGCAGCTACCGTACTGGCCAACCGCTACTTCTGGGTGGCGGTGCGGCGGGGCTAATCATGCGCGGCAGCCTGATCTATGCAGGTCCATCAGGTCAGACCGCGCTCACCATTGGCGATGGCGGCACAACGCGCAACGCAACCAAGCTTTACATGGGCATTCGCATCATCCGCGCCAGCATTTCAGATTGGGAAAATGAAGCTGATATTGGCCTGGTGCTGCGAAATTTCGACTCATGCCAGGTGGAAATCCGTCAGGTGGAAGGCTTCACCATCGGCATCCGCACGCTTGGTGAGGAACGTGGCTTTGAGGATACGACACTGACGCTAGGCCGAATCGTCAATAACCGCATCGGGCTTGATGTGCGGACCGCAAGCGCAGCCGGCTGGAATACCTCCGTGCGCTACTACGGTGGGCATTTCGCCATCGCATCCAGCCTGCATACCAGCAAGGACCGCTTTGGCGTCCGGTTTTCCGCCGCGCCCGGCGCCTATGTTGCGCATAATCGCCATATATTCGATGCGCCCGGTTTTGAATTGCAGGCACGCAATCGCCCAATCAGCGGCATCCCCTTTTTGTGTGAGGTGAATAGCCGCGCCGTCTGGGCGCGCGCCATGCGCATGGAAGGCTGCAGCCCCTATGTCGCGCGCCATACGGCCGGCGCGCAGGATCATCTTTATGAAGTGGCTTGGGCCAGCCAGGCCTATCTTGTGGATGTGGATTATACGCCAAGCGCCACACGTATCGGCGCCACGGTGCGGCGCTTTCACCAGGCTGCAGCGTTTCGTGATGCTTCGCGTGAAATCGCATCCGTGCCCAATCTCCGCGCCGCGCGCTTTCGCTGGTCAATTGCCGAATGGGGTTTTGAAAAACTCGCCTGCCTTTCCAGCAATGTCTCCTTCTCGCCCACGCGGCTTGAGGATTTCGCCTTTCCCGGCTTGGATGATTTCACCTTCACCGATCGCGGTGTGCTGCTGACCGGCGGGCGCGGGCTTGGCTTTGTGGTGGATAGCCGCAATTGCCGCGAATTCGCCCTTGCTGCTGATGCAGATGGCGCGCGGCTTGTCGTCATGTGCTTTGATCAGGATCGTTACCTGATCAGCGAAGGTGCCACGCCCATGGTGCGCGCTTCGGGCCAGTCGCTGATGTGGAATGCCACTGGCCGCTGGTGGCAAAGCTCCGCCGATATGGATGATGAAACCCTTACCAGACCGCAGGTGATTCGCCTGGCCGATCAGGTAGCCTATGCCATCATCGGCGTGGCGCGCATTGCGCGGGATTATGAGGTGCGCGCGCTCCGCCTTTCTTGTGATCCGCTCTATGCGCCGCCGCTGCTTTATGGCTTGCCCGATCTGCCGCATGGTGCGCGAGAATTGGCCGCGGAATTGCCATGGGATCCAGGCTCCATCGCGGCTGGTGCCTCAGCGCAGATCAATGTGCCGCTGCAAGGCGCGCGCCCTGGTGATTTCGCCACCGCCGCCTTCAGCCTCGCCACCTCCGGCATTGTCATGCTGGCACAAGTCGGTGCCACCAATATCGTCACCGTCACGGCCTGGAATCGTAGCAATATCGCCATCAACCTTGCCGCCGGCACCGTCCGCGCCCGGGTGTCTAAGGCATGAGGCGCCGGAAGAACAGCATCGACCTCGGGCTGGATCTGCGTGAGGCGATCAAGCGCGTGAGTGCCAGCTATGAAGCCGTGCTCAGCCTTGACCCGCTTTCGGAAGATGAGGCGTTGATGCGCGCCCATCGCAACCATATCCAACTCTGCCGCGCAGCACTCGGGCATCTGGAAGCTTTACTCCGCCTGGCGCGCGCCACCCATCAGGCCGATCAGCGCGAAGTGACCGAAGCTGAACGCCTGCTGGCCGAGGCACGTTTGGCGCTTGCCGCCGCACCCCTGCCCGATGATTTCCCGCATGAGGAATGATCCGGATTTCCTGGAATTTCTCTGGCTTTGGAATCAACGCAGCGCGCAGGATACACCCGCCATTCATCGGCGCATCGCGCGCTGGCTGATGGCACGGCGTGATGCCGGCGATCGCCGCCTGCTGTTGATGGCCTTTCGCGGCTGCGGCAAGTCAACGCTGATCGGGCTTTGGTGCGCCTGGCTTTTGCTGCGCAATCCGTCCACGCGCATTCTGGTGGTGGCAGCTGATGCGCCGCTTGCCACGCGCATGGTCGCAACCGTGCGGCGCATTCTGGAATCTCACCCGCTTTGCGCTGAATTGCTGCCCGATGTGCCGGAAAACTGGGCGGCGGATCGCTTCACCGTCGCCCGCCCCGGCGCTTTGCGAGACCCATCCATGCTGGCGCAGGGCATATCGGGCAATATCACCGGCGCCCGCGCTGATGTCATCATTTGCGATGATGTCGAAGTTGCCGGCAATT
>JADCEX010000110.1 GCA_020249825.1 Roseomonas sp. | reverse complement strand
GGATCGTAGGCCGCCGGGTTCGGTGCAAAGGACCGCGCCGGGCCGTGCTCAAAACCCTGATCCACCGGCAGGATGACCATGCGCCCCGTGCCGCCCAGCTTCCCTTCCATCAGGATGCGGGCGAGATTCGCCTTGGTGCCGGGTGTATCACTTTCATACCAGGAGAGGATTTCCTTCACGCGGCGCGTCAGCTTCATCTTGGGTTCCTTTTCATTGCTCGAAGGGCGGGTGCGGCGATAGCGCAGCCAGCATTGCCTGTCACGGGTGCGCTATGTCGGCTGATCCTGTGGCGGTACTGTGGCGAAAAGCGCCGCCAGACGCCGCTGATCATCCCGCCGGCGCGGATCAAGCGCGCCCAAATCCAGCGCTTCCGGTCTGGTACCCAGAACCTCCGCCCCGGCTTCGGCGGCAGCCCCCAGCACGCTGGCCGCTGATGGGTGCCCCAGATCAAAAATCACCAGCTTGAAGCCGGCGCGCAAAGCCGCCAGCGCGGCCCCAGGGGCGGCGGCGCAATCCAGCGCGACGGTGAAGGGCGCGCCGGGATGCTCGGCCGCCGCCTGGTCCAGAACCGCCTTGAACCACCCCGGCCCCGCATTCAGCGCGGCCCCGGGCGCCGAGAGCAGCAGCACGGGCCGGCCAGCCGCAGCGCTGAGCGCCCATGCGGCGTGTCCGCGCCCATGCACCACCACCGCCGGCAGCTTCAGAAACGCCTTTACCATTGACCCAGAGGCCTTTGCATGCCAAGCATTTCGCCTATCATTTAGCCGCAAGGGCCTCTGGCGCCAAGGCATCTGGAAAAGCATGAGCGAGCAGCAAGCTGACACAATGGGGGCGGCGATGGTCCGGCTGGAAGCAGCCTTGGATCGCTTGAGCCGCGCCGTGGAAGCCTGCCGCGCTGCCAGCCCGCCCAGTGAAGGCGATATGGTGCCGAAAGCGGCCGTGGCCGCGCTCGCCACTCGGCTCGATGCCACCATTGCCAAGCTACGCAGCCTTGAGGATCAGGGCTGATGGCGCAGGTCACTGTCCGTGTCGGCGGCTATGCCCATCCGGTGGCCTGCCAGGATGGTCAGGAAAAGCACTTGACCAATATGGCTGCCGAGGTGGATCAACGCATTTCCGCGCTGAAAGCCATGGGTATCCAGTTTGGCGAGACGCGCATGCTGCTGCTGGCCGCCTTGCAATTGGCCGATGAGGCGATGGACCTGAAGGCGGAAAATGATGCGCTGAAGGCCGGCGGCGCCGTTGCCGGCGAAGCGCCCGCAGCCGATCCTGAACTTGCTGATGGGCTGATGCGGCTCGCGGAAAAGCTTGAGGCCATTGCCGCGCGGCTTGAGGAAGCCTAACTAGTCTCTGCGGGGCTGCCAGGTGCGCCAGGCAATTCATCCCCGGGGCCAATGCACATCCTCCGGGAGCTGGCTCTGTCCGGGCCGTGGTTCGGGTATCTGGCGCCCACCTGCTGACGCAGGCCTTGGGAGGATGATAGGCCAGCGGCCATGGTGGCTCCGCACTTCTTTCACCAGCAGGAATCCCGCGTGACCGAGGCCCCAGCCGCCACATCGGATGTTGTTCTGCAGGCAGCCAAGGCCGCGGCGCGCAAACTGGCGCGCGCCAGGCGGGCCGGGCTTACCAATGCCGCAGCGCCGGCGCGGCTGGCGGAAGCTGTGCTGGCCCAATACGCCCCACCGCCGGGCGCCATCATCGCCGGCTATTGGCCCATGGGGGAGGAGATGGACCCGCGCCCGCTGATGCTGGCCTTGGCCGCACGCGGGCATGCGCTGGCGCTTCCGGTCACGCCGCCGCGCGGCCAGCCGCTTGGCTTTCGCGCCTGGGCGCCGGGGGAGGGACTTCGCCCCGGCCCCATGGGTACGTCGGAACCCTTGGCAGGCAATGAACTGCGTCCCGATATCCTGCTGGTGCCGCTTTTGGCCTTTGACCGCGCCGGGCGGCGGCTGGGTTATGGTGGCGGCTATTATGATCGCACCCTGGCCGCGCTGCCGGGTGCAAAAGCCATCGGTATCGCCTATGCGGGGCAGGAAATGGCCGCAGTGCCGGCGGGGCCGCAGGATTTTCGCCTGCCCCTGATCGCCACCGAAGACAGCGTGATTATGTGTGGAGACCCCGTGTGAGGCTGCTTTTCCTTGGCGATATTGTTGGCCGCGCCGGGCGTGATGCGGTAACGGCAGCGCTGCCGGGGCTGCGTGAAAAGTTCAAGCTCGATCTTGTGGTGGTGAATGCGGAAAACGCCTCCCACGGGTTCGGCCTGGCGCCGGAGATGGCGCGGGCGCTGTTTATCGCGGGTGCGGATGTGCTGACGCTTGGCAATCACGCCTGGGACCGGAAGGAAATCATCCCCTATATCGAAACCGAACCGCGCCTGATCCGCCCGTTGAATTACCCGCCCGGCACGCCGGGGAAGGGTGCGGTGGTGGCGGTGCTGGCCGATGGCAGGCGCGCCTTGGTGTTGCAGGCCATGGGGCGGTTATTCATGGAACCCTTGGATGATCCCTTCCGCGCCATTCAGGCGGAATTGGCGCAGCATAGCCTTGGCCCGCAAGGCACGGTGCAAGCGATCATCATTGATTTTCATGCCGAGGCATCATCTGAAAAACAGGCCATGGGCCATAGTTTTGATGGCCTTGTGAGCCTGGTGATCGGCACACATACCCATGTGCCGACTGCTGATCATCGCATCCTGCCTGGCGGCACGGCGTTTCAGACCGATGCCGGCATGTGCGGCGATTATGATAGCGTGATCGGCATGCAAAAGGCCGGCGCTTCCATCCGCTTCTGGCGCAAGGTGCCGGCGGAACGCCTCGCACCAGCGGAAGCGGAAGCGACGATTTGCGGGCTGTTTGTGGAAACGGATGACGCCACGGGGCTCGCGCGCCGGGTTGCGCCCTTGCGCATTGGCGGTGGGTTGGAACCGGTTATGCCTCTGGTCTGAACAGCTTGGCGCCCCCCTGCTGGACGGATATAAGCCGCGCAACTTTCCCCCTTACCTGAATGAGAGTTGCGGCAATGGCCGGTCATTCCCACGCGAAAAACGTCATGCACCGTAAGGCGGCTCAGGGCGCCAAGAAAGCCCAGGCCTTCGGCAAGCTTATTCGCGAAATCACCGTCTCCGCCAAGATCGGCATGCCCGATCCGGCGGCCAATCCCAGGCTGCGCGCCGCGGTGAAGGCCGCGCTGACCGCGAATATGACACGCGACACGATTGACCGCGCCATCAAGCGCGCCTCCACCGCCGGCCAGGGCGAGGATTATGAGGAAGTGCGCTATGAAGGCTACGGCCCGCATGGCATCGCCATCATCGCGGAAGCCTTGACCGATAACCGCAACCGCACCGGCGGCGATTTGCGTTCCATGTTCGCCAAGAATGGCGGCGCCTTGGGCGAGACAAACTCCGTTGCCTTCCAATTCGAAAGGAAGGGCGTGCTGCGCTACAAGCCAGAAGTCGCTTCAGCCGATGCCATGCTGGAAGCCGCCATTGAAGCCGGCGCCGAGGATGTGGAAAGCGGCGATGACGGGCATGAAATCTCCACCAGCGTTGAGGATTTCGCCGCGGTGCGTGATGCGCTGGAAGCGCGCTTCGGCACGGCGGAAAGTGCGAAGCTTGAATGGTGGTCCACCAATGACATCAAGCTGGATGAAGAACGCGCCAAGGATGTGGTGAAGCTGCTCGATCTTTTGGATGATCATGACGATATCCAGAATATCTACGCCAATCTGGAAGTGGAATAGGCGCCATCAGCGTGATGGAAACCCGCCTGCGCCAAAGCTTCGCCAAGCAGGGGCTGATGCGGCTTTTTGGCGCGGCGATGACCAGCATCGCGCCGGGGCAGGTTGAAATCTCCCTGACGCCAAAGCCGGAGCTTTCGCAACAGCATGGCTTTGTTCATGGCGGCGCGCTGACCGCCATTGCCGATAGTGCGGCGGGTTATGCCGCGCTGAGCCTCATGCCGGCCAATCGCGGTGTGCTGACGACGGAAATGAAAATCAATTTCCTCGCACCGGCTGGCGGGGACCGCATTGTTGCGCGCGGTAAGGTGCTGAAGGCTGGTCGCACGCTTACCCTGGTGCAGACGGAAATCTTCAGCATCACCGCCGATCAGGAAAGGCTGATCGCCTTCCTGACCGCAACCTTCATGAGCATTGAAAACCGGGATGGGATTGAAGACTAACGCAAGTTACCGCATCGCGCCTTTCAGCACGATGGTTATCTCATCCAAAATCGCCGGATCATCAATGGTGGGCGGCACGGTATAGGGCTCGGCATCCGCGATTTTGCGCATGGTTGCGCGCAGAATTTTGCCGCTGCGGGTTTTTGGCAGGCGGGCCACCACCTTCGCATCCTTGAAGGCGGCAACAGGGCCGATCTTTTCGCGCACCAGGCCGATCAATTCCCGCGCCAGCGTTTCTTCCGGCTTGTTCACGCCGGATTTCACCACCACCAAGCCCAGCGGCACTTGCCCCTTCAGCGTATCGCGCACACCAACCACAGCGCATTCCGCGACATCCGGATGGGCGGCCAGGACTTCTTCCATCGCACCCGTCGAAAGTCTGTGGCCTGCGACATTGATGATGTCATCTGTCCGGCTCATCACCGAAACATAGCCTTCCGCATCAATCATCCCGGCATCGGCGGTGCTGTAATAGCCTTCAAAATGCGAAAGATAGGCTTCCTTGAAGCGCTCATCAGCATTGTAGAGGGTGGGCAGCGCTGAGGGCGGCAATGGCAGCTTCACCGCAAGGCTGCCGATCTGCCCGCGCGGCACGGGCTGCCCAGCCTCATCCAGCACCACCACATCATAGCCAGGCGCGGGCTTGCCGCCGGAACCCGCGCGGGTCGGGAATAGGCCAAGCCCTCGGAAATTGCCGGTAATGGTCCAGCCGGTTTCGGTCTGCCACCAATGATCCACGACGGGTTTTTGCAGCAGGCGTTCAGACCACAGGATGGTGTCGGGGTCACAACGCTCGCCGGCCAGATAAAGCGCTTCCAGCTTGGACAGATCATATTTCTTGAGGAAAACGCCTTCCGGGTCTTCCTTCTTGATGGCGCGAATGGCGGTGGGGGCGGTGAACAACAGCTTCACGCCATGATCCGCGCAAACACGCCAGAAGGTGCCGGGGTCGGGCGTGCCGACAGGCTTGCCTTCAAACAGCACCGTGGTGCAGCCGGCGAGCAGCGGCGCATAGACAATATAGGAATGCCCAACCACCCAGCCGACATCAGACGCCGCCCAGTAAACATCGCCGGGCTTCATGCCATAAACCAATGCCATGGAATGATGCAGCGCCACCGCATGCCCGCCATTATCGCGCAAAATCCCTTTCGGCTGGCCCGTGGTGCCGGATGTGTAAAGAATATAGAGCGGATCAATGGCAGCGACGGAAACGCATCCATGCGGCGCGGCGGCTTCTTCGGCGGCGAGCAAATCCTCATCGCGGCCTGCGATCATTTCACACGGTGCTTCTGGCCTTTGCAGGATCAGCACGGATGAAGGCTTATGCGGCGAAAGCGCAATCGCTTCATCGATCAGCGGCTTGTATTTCACCACGCGCCCCGGTTCCAACCCGCAGGATGCGCTGATGATCGCCTTCGGTTTGGCATCGGCAATGCGGGAAGCCAATTCGGCGGCGGCGAAACCGCCAAACACAACGGAATGCACAGCACCCAAACGCGCAGTCGCCAGCATGGCAATCGCCGCTTCCGGCACCATGGGCATATAGATCACCACGCGGTCGCCCTTGCTGATGCCGCGCGCCGCCAGTGCGCCCGCCAGCTTCGCCACGCGGTTCTGCAATTCGGCGTATGTGATGCGCTGAATTTGCCCGGTCATGGGGCTGTCATAGATGATCGCCTCCTGCTGCCCGCGCCCGGCGGCGACGTGCCGATCCACGGCATTGTGGCAGGTATTCAACGCCGCATCGGGAAACCAGCGACCATAAACCCCCATCGAGGCGTCAAAAATGCGCCCCGGCGCGCGGTCCCAATCAATGCCGCGCGCGGCTTCCGCCCAATAGGCTTCCGGGTCGCGCTTCCAGCGCGCATGGGTCGCGTCATATTGCGAAGCCTCGGACATGGTTCCCCCTTTTATGCGGTAGCGCCGAACTGAATTGAGCCTGCCGCCTTGGTGGGGCGCAGCGCAAGCCCCGCGCCCATAATCGCGCGTGGCACCGCCTGGTTTTGCGCTGGCGCAAGCCATCCGCCGAGATTTCTGGAAACCTGCCGCCAAATCATGCGAGGCTGCGTCCATGCCCCTGCCACGCCCCACCCCAAACCAGCACGCCCGCACATGAGCGGCCTCCTCCGCCGCGCCCTGGGCGCACTCGGCAATGGGCTGAAGCCTGGCTTGCGCGAATTCCTCCGCGCCCGGGCGCATTT
>JADCEX010000011.1 GCA_020249825.1 Roseomonas sp. | reverse complement strand
TCACGCGAAACCGGCCAGAGAGCAGAAATTCCAACAACAGCGCTGCGGTCGCCATCATGGCGATGGCGCTGGACGCCTCATCCAACCAGGGCCGCGCGGGGCCGATCAGCCACCAGCCAAGTGCGACCGGCAGCGCGACCAACAAGGCATAGGCGGCAAGGATTATAAGGGCAGGCAGGGTGGATCACCTTTCATCGCGCGCAGCCTAACATCGCCCGCGCCGCACGTCTTGGCTTTGACGCCTGCGCGGATTGGGATTTGAATATCGTCAAAGCCCAAGGGCAGAACGCATGAACTCCTCCCCGCTATTCAACCCTGCCGATTTTCGTATCGCGCCTGGCATTACGCATCTTTGTGCCGCCGGTGAAACGCCGTTTCTGCGCCAGCATGATGCCGCCTTTAGCGCCTATGCCGCCGATAAATCGGATGGCCCCGCTGGGCGGCATCGCCAGGAAGCCATGATGGAAAGCGCGCGGGTGCGGGCTGCGCAATTGTTTCATGTGGCGCCCGCCGATATCGGCTTTGTGTCATCGGTGGCGGAAGGCGTTTCCATGGTGGTGGAAAGCCTGGATTGGCGCGAAGGCGATACGGTACTGGTGGCCCCGGATGAATATCCATCTGTCGTCGCACCGCTGACGCTGCAACGCCAACCGAAGGTGACGCTGCGCTTTGCCAAGGCTGCCGACCCCGCCAGCTTTGCTGCCGCGATTGATGGCTCCACACGCATGATTGGCGTCAGTGCGGTTTCCTTCCTGAACGCCGCGCGGCACGATCTGCTCGCCTTGCGTGCCGCAGCGGATAAGGTGGGCGCGCTGCTGGTGGTGGATTTCACGCAAGGCGCCGGCTGGATGCCGATCCATGCCGAGGTTGCGGATTTTGCTTTCTCCGCCTGCTATAAATGGCTGCTGGGCTGCACGGGTGTTGCGCTGGCCTATTGGAATCCCGCGCGCCAGCCGGGCTGGGTGCCGAGTACCGCGGGGTGGCATTCCATCGCCTCCATGGGAAGGCCGGATTGGTCCGAAACACCAGCGCTGCTGCCGGGTGGTGCTCGCTTCACGCGCGGCAATCCATCGCATCTTGGGCTTTATGTTTTGGATTCGGCGCTGTGTTTTCTGGAAGGCTTTGTGCCGGAGGCAATTGAAGCCCATGTGCAGCGCCTAACCGTGGGGTTGCTGGAACGCTTGCGCGCTGCCGGCATTCCTTCCACCACGCCACCCGATCCGCGCTGGCATGGTGCGAGTGTTTGCGCTGAACACCCGAAAGCAGCGGCGATTGTGGAGGGCATGGCGCGGCGCGGCGTGCTCGCCTGGAATGGACGCGGGCGCATCCGCATTTCCTTCCATGGCTATAATGGCAGTGATGATATGAACCGCGCCGCGGATGCCCTGATTGCCGAATGGCGCGCTGCGGGTGCAAGCTGACGGATAAGATCACCCGGAGGAAGCGCCGATGCGCATGAAAGCCGCCATTCTGTTCGAACAGGGCCTACCGCGCCCCTATGCCAAGACTCGCCCTTTGGTGGTGGAGGAGGTGGAGCTGGACCCACCTGGCCCTGGTGAAATCATGATCGAAATCGCGGCGGCGGGACTTTGCCATTCCGATCTGTCCACCATTGAAAACCAGCGCCCGCGCCCGCTGCCGATTGTGATTGGCCATGAAGGCGCAGGCATTGTGCGCGAATGCGGGTCAGGCATTACGGATTTGAAGCCCGGTGATCACGTGATCACGGTTTTCGCTTCTTCCTGCGGCACCTGTCGTTACTGCGCGCGTGGCCGCCCGAATATCTGCCCCAGTGGCAATGCCGCCCGCGCGGCGGGGTCGCTGGTGAGTGGCGCCAAGCGCATCAAGCGGCTGGATGGCAATTATGTGAACCACAATAGCGGCTTGTCATTGTTCGCGCAGTTCGCCGTGGTGGCGCGGCGTTCGGCGGTGAAGATAGACAAGGACATCCCGCTGGATGACGCGGCGATTTTCGGCTGCGCGGTGATGACCGGTGCGGGTGCGGTGATCAATACCGCACGCCTGCAGCCCGGTGAGAATGTCGCGGTGGTGGGCCTGGGCGGTGTTGGCATGAATGCGCTTTTTGCGGCCGTCGCTTCGGGCGCGGATCGCATCATTGCCGTTGATACCAACCCGAAGAAGCTGGAACAGGCCAAGGAATGGGGTGCTACCGATGTCTTCCTCGCCGGGAATGATGATTGCGCGGCGGCGGTGCGTGATGCGACCGATGGCGGTGTGGATACGGTGATTGAAACCGCCGGCACCATCCCCGCCATGCAGCTTGCACTTGCCATTACCGCGCGCGGTGGCAGCACCATCAGTGCGGGCTTGCCCAATGTGAATGCGTCAGTGTCTTACCTGCATGCGTCCTTGGTGTCGGAGGAAAAGAGCATTCGCGGTTCCTATATGGGGTCTTGCGTTGCGGAGCGTGACATTCCGCGCCTGTTATCGCTCTATCGGCGCGGCAAGATGCCGGTGAATAAGCTCAAAAGTGGCGTGGTGAAGCTGGAAGAGATCAATGAAGGTTTTGATCGGCTATCCGATGGCGCGGTGCTGCGGCAGATGCTGAAGCCGAATAGCTAGGTATTAAATGTTGCCATCCTTGGCCGGCAGGCGGCTGAAAATTGCCGCCCGCCAGGAAATCGGCAGGCTGCCCGCGAAGCGCGCCAGCATATAGGTGGGCCAGGGATAGGCGATGCGGGTATTGCCGCGCGCAATCCCAGCCAGCGTGCGGCGCGCGGCTTCATCGGCGTCCATCAAAAATGGCATGGGGAATTTGTTGCGATCCGTCATGGGTGTGCGGACATAGCCGGGGCAGATCGCATGCATCCGAAGGCCGCGCTGGCGTTCGGTCGCATCCAGCGCTTCCGCCCAGCGCTGCACCGCGGCCTTTGTCGCGCAATAGGCCGGCGCACCCGGCGCGGCCACGAAAGCAGCGACGGATGCCACCACGGCAACCCGCCCCCGCAGCCCATCGGCGCCGGGGGTTTGCGCGGCCATAACCCCCAGCGCCGGCAGGGCAGTATTCAAAACGCCCGTCACATTGACCTCAAAAATCCGCCTTGCCTGGGCGGCGGGTTCCGTCACCCCGCCGGTGCCGGCGCTAATGCCGGCATTGGCGATCACCAGATCAAGCCGCCCAGCGCCCGTGATCCAGCCCGCCATGGCCGCAGCGTCGCAGACATCCAGCACACATGGTCGCACCTCTGCCCCGCGCGCGCGGCAGGCGTTGGCCGTTTCTTCCAGCCTGGCGGCGTCGCGTCCCGAAAGATGCAGCACCACGCCGGGCGCGGCGCAGGCCTCCGCCAGGGCGCGGCCTAGGCCGGATGAGGCACCGGTAATCAGCACATTTTGCCAAAGCGCTTGCATAACATCTCCTCTGGGGCAAAAACCGCGCATGGCCAAGCTTGCATCCATGACCGGTTTCGCCCGTGCCGATGGCACCCTGCCCGATGGCGCTTCCTTCCTGTGGGAAGTGCGCAGCGTCAATGGGCGGGGGCTCGATTTGCGGCTGCGCCTGCCCAATGGCTTTGACGCGCTGGAACCGGCGCTGCGCGACGCGGCGGGGAAGGTGTTCAAGCGCGGCAATATCTCCGCCACCTTGAACATCAAGCGTGAGGAAAAGGCGGGCCCCCGGCTGACACCAGACCCGGTAGCCCTGGATCAGGCGCTGAGCCTGGCGCTGGATTTGGCCGCGCGGATTCCAGGTGCACCACCGCCGCGTGCCGAGGCACTGCTGACCCTGCCCGGCGTGCTGCGCGCCGAAAGCACGGAACTGGATGAAGCCGCCGAGGAAGCGCGCCGCGCCGCCGTGGCCAAGGGTTTCGATGCCGCGCTGAAGGGGCTTGCCAAGGCGCGTGCCGCGGAAGGGGCAAGGCTTGCGGAAATTCTGGCTGTGCTGATTGAT
>JADCEX010000109.1 GCA_020249825.1 Roseomonas sp. | reverse complement strand
GCCGCCGATCCAGAATTGCGCGCATTTGCCATGGCAGGTGGGCGCGGCGCCTTCGCCAATAATTGCGCGGGCTGCCATGGCGCGGGCGGGCAGGGGGCCTTGGGCGGCTTCCCATCACTTGCTGATGATGAATGGATTTGGGGCGGCAGCCTTGATGCCATTCATCATGCCATCGTGCATGGCATCCGCGCCAATGAAAGCGATGATCAGCGCCAAAGCCAGATGCCGCGCTTCCTGACCGATGGTGTGCTGACGCGCGCGCAGGTGAATGATGTGGCGGAACATGTGCTGTCGCTCACCAATCGCGCGACGGATCAGGCCGCGGCCGGGCGCGGTGCGGCGCTTTATGCCGAAAACTGCGCATCCTGTCATGGCGAAAAGGGTGAAGGCATCCGCGATGTCGGCGCGCCGCGGCTTTCCGATCAGGTCTGGCTTTATGGTGGCGACAAGGCTTCCATTGTGCAGAGCATTTCCAATGCGCGCGCTGGCGTGATGCCTAGCTGGGGCAAGCGGCTTGATCCCGCCATCATTAATATGCTGACGGTCTATGTGCATAGCCTTGGCGGCGGTGAATAGGAAAAGCGCGGTCACTTCCCATGGGCGAGATCAAAACCCCCGAGAAGCTGAAGCCTGAGGCCCTGGCCGCGGAAGCGGCCCCGCCTTCGCTTTATGCTGATCGCCAGCGTGTCTATCCGAAGGCCGTCTTCGGCAAGGTCCGCAGCGTGAAATGGGCGGTGCTGATCCTGTGCCTGGCGCTTTACTACCTTGTACCCTGGCTGCGCTGGGATCGTGGCCCGGGCATACCTGATCAGGCTGTGCTGGTGGATATGACCAATGCGCGGCTGTTTTTCTTCTGGATCGAAATCTGGCCGCAGGAAATCTATTTCCTGACCGGTGCGCTGATCCTTGGCGCATTCGCCCTTTTCGCGGTGTCTTCGCTGTTTGGCCGGTTGTGGTGCGGCTTTACCTGCCCGCAAACCGTCTGGACTGATCTTTTCATGTTGGTCGAGCGTTGGATCGAAGGCGATCGCAATGCGCGCATGAAGCTGGATGCCGGGCCGCGCAATGGCGCCTATTGGTCACGCAAATTCGCCAAACATGGCGCTTGGCTGCTTATTGCGGCTGCAACGGGCGGCGCCTGGATCATGTATTTCAATGATGCGCCGACCATCACGCGGCAATTCTTCACGGGTGATGCCGGCGTCATGGTCTATTTCTTCTTCGCGCTGTTTGCTGGTTTCACCTATCTGCTTGCGGGTTGGGCGCGCGAACAGGTTTGTGTCTATATGTGCCCCTGGCCGCGCTTTCAGGCGGCGATGCTGGATGAAAATTCGCTGGTGGTGACCTATCGCGATTGGCGGGGCGAACCGCGTGGCAAGGCCAAGGCGGATGGTGTTGGCGATTGCGTGGATTGCGCGGCCTGCGTGCATGTCTGCCCGACCGGGATTGATATCCGTGATGGGCAGCAGCTTGAATGCATCGGTTGCGGGCTTTGCATTGATGCCTGCGATTCCGTCATGGGCAAGCTGGGCCGCCCCAAGGGGCTGGTTGCTTTTGAAACCCTGAACAATCTTGCCGCCAGCGCGGCTGCCGCCGCGGCACTGCCGCCCGGGCCGCAACGCCAGCAGGTGGGCATGGCTGCGCGCCGCGTGCCGCGCTTCATCCGCCCGCGTACCATCATGTATGGCGCGGCATTGTCTCTGGTGGCGCTGATCATGCTGGGCGCTTTCGTCATGCGTTCAACGCTGGATGTCACGGTGCTGCGGGACCGCGCGCCGCTTTTTGTGCGCCTTTCGGATGGTGGCATTCGCAATGCCTATACGATCAAGATCGTGAACAAGACGCGTGATGAAGCGCCACTGACGCTCACGCTGGAAGCGCCGCCAGGGCTGCGCCTGACGGTGCAGGATGTGGAAGCCGCCGGTGAAGGCCGCTATCCGCTTTCCCGCCGCGCTGATGGCATTACGCAATATCGCGTTTTCATCGCGGCGCCTTCCGGTTTGAAGCTACAGGAATCAACCCCCATCACCTTCCGCCTTCTGGATGGCTCGGGCCGGCCCGCCACCAGCCAGGCCAGCGTCTTTTTGGGACCCAAGCCATGAGCATGACCATGCAACGCGATTATGACCCGAAGCGCGGGCGCTGGATTCCCTGGGTATTCGTAGGCGGCATGACGCTGGTGGTTTTGGTAAATGGGCTGCTGGTATGGTTTGCATTGACCACCTTCACCGGTGTGACAGTGTCGCGCGCTTATGAACGCGGCCGCGGTTATGATCTGGTTTTGGCCGAAGCCGCGCGGCAGGATGCTCTGGGCTGGCGTGGAGACATCACGCTGGAAGCAGGTGTGCTGCGCCTTGCTATGCAGGATTCCTCGCAGCAACCGCTTCATGGCCGCGTGGAAGGCGTGCTGCAGCGCCCGCTGGAAGGCGTTGAAGTGCCGCTTGGCTTCACCGCCACTGGACGTGGGCGTTTCGCGGCGCGGTTGGAACCCTTGCGCGCCGGGCAATGGGAAGCGCGGCTTACGTTTTTTGATGAAGCCGGCACGGCTTTTGATCTGCGCAAGCGCTTCATCCTGCCATGACCGACCTCAAGCGCCCCTTCATTGCTGATGCGCCGCAAAGCGCTGCCGCCTGCGCCCATTGCGGCGCGGCGCTGGCGCCCGGCCAGGGGCGCTTTTGCTGTACGGGATGTGAGGCGGCCTACGGCCTGGTGCGCGGCCTTGGGCTGGATGCGTTTTATCGCCGGCGTGAGGGCGCTGATGGCGCACTCCGCCCCGAAATCGCGCCGCCCGTTTTTGA
Source organism: Roseomonas sp. (assembly GCA_020249825.1). Classification (GTDB taxonomy): domain Bacteria; phylum Pseudomonadota; class Alphaproteobacteria; order Acetobacterales; family Acetobacteraceae; genus Neoroseomonas. The sequence goes on along the minus strand of JADCEX010000109.1, from coordinate 337 downwards.
TGCGCTGCCGCTGATCCGCGAAGATGCTGGGGGTGTGAAATCGCTTGATCTCATGATCTCGGGCCTCACTTGCGGTGCCTGTGTCTGGTTGGTGGAACAGGCGCTGGCCGCCGAGCCTAATGTGATCAAGGCGCGCGTTTCCTTCTCCACACGCCGGCTTGAATTGCGTTGGCAGGGCGCGGCCGAGCGCGGCAATGAATTGATCGCGCTGCTCTCGCGCCTTGGGTTTCGGGTGGCACCCTATACGCCCGCATGTATGCGCGCGACGGAAGATGCCGAAGGCCGCGCGCTGATCCGTGCGCTTGGGATTGCCGCGTTTGGTGCGATGAATGTCATG
>JADCEX010000108.1 GCA_020249825.1 Roseomonas sp. | reverse complement strand
CATTGATGCGGATTTCAAGATCGCTGTCGTTGAAGATGGGAAAGGCGAAGGTGAAGACGCGCTGCGTGCCATTGGCGATGTAGAGCGCGCGTGGCGACACATCGCCGATGGTGATGTGTTCGGACATTGCGGTTCCTTGCGATTGGAGGAGCGGTGCGGGCCGGGATCAGTCAAGCAGGTTGCGCGCTATGGCGCCGAAGGATTGCGTGGCACGCACAAAACCCTGGAAATCGCCATTTGAATTGAGCAGCGAAGCACGACCCGCGGCCAGGCGCTGGCGCAGCAGATCGGCGCTTTCCGAATCTGCCTGTGCGGCATCGGCGCGCATGCCGGCAATCAGCGTGGAGGCCGATCCTTCATCTGCAGAAACACCGCTGGCGCCAAAGCGCGCGCGCGTGGCGGCGATGCTGCGCGCCAGTACATCCTGGCGTGCGCGCTGCTGCGCAGCCTGCTGGCTTGCGATATATTGCTGCTGCGCTTCGCGCGCGCGTGCTTCCACCTTGCGATTCTTCGCCTGGTTTTGCATCGAAGCGCCGGCAAGGGCGAGGCTGGCGATGGTGGCGATTTGGGCCATTAGTCATTCATCCTGATTTCGGTTGTGACGGAAAGCAGCGTCAATGGCAGCGGCGCCGCGCCAGTGATGCGCCAAAGTGGCGCGATGCGATCCCGCCGCCAGCCCATGCCACGCAGCGTGGCATCGCCGGTGAAGGGCGTTGGGGGCGCATCGAAATGATCAACATTGAAGCGGCGCAGCGCCAAGGCTTGTGGGCCTTTGCCCAGATCAACATCCACCGCCGGCGTTTCCAGCAACCGAAAGGTAACCGCGACCAGGCGCGATGGACCCGTGGCGCTGCCGGCAGGTGTGATGAGATCGGCGGGCAGAGGTTCGATTTCATGCGTGAAGGCAAGGCCAATCGCGACCTGTGTGGCGGGCGCGGACAGCGTGACAGCACCGCCCGAAACAATGGCGGAGGGGCGCACCGCTCCATTGGCAAGGATGGCGACTTGCCGGCCATTCAAATGGGCAAGGCCGGTCCAGGTGGATTTCGGCGTGATAGATGTACCTGTGAGAGCAGCATCTTGCATCAAGCCGGATTCGAAACGTTCGAGCGATATGCCGCCCGCGCGTTCCACCACGCACCAGAGCGTGCCTTCCACTTCCGCAATGGCACGAAAGCTGCCGCTGGTTTCCTGCCGCGTCCAGGCCGTGACCTGCTCCGCTCGGTAAAGCGTGAGCGTGGCGAGTGCGCCATCTTCCATTACCAGGTGCAAAAGCCGCGCGCCTTGATCATAGGCCATGGCGCGCGGGGATTTGATCAAATGCCGGCCCAATATGGCAAGATCATTTGCCTGATAGGCTTGCTGCACTTGCGTATAGGCGAATTCATAAACGCCCTGCCCACCGCGTGAGACGAAGATGGTTGACCCATCCACATCCACTGGCGGCACAAGACGATCCACTGGCGAGCCGACGCGCGTCTGGCGGTTGATCTGGATATTGGCTGGTGTCAGCGGATCACCCGTCACCATCCATTCCGCACCAGAGGTGAAAAGCTGCAAATGCTGACCTGAGAAGACACCCCGAATGGCATTCACCTGATCAGAAAGCAGGCTGAAGGCGATCGCTTCATCATCAAGGCCAGTGCCTGGGTCGAAATTGAACAGATCACCGGTGCGCGATAGCCAAAGCCGGTTGGGCAGATCGCGCGACCCGCCAATCACCAGCCTGTCCTGATGAAAGCAGCAGGTGATGGGCCAGCCGCGCGCGGTGCTGAAGGCGGCTTCGTCCCAATCCTTGGTGGCGGTAGTGCTGGCAAGTGTTTGCTCGACACTGACAATGATGGTGCTTGGCGAATTCACGGCAGAGACCAGCACGCGCTTGCCACCGATGCGAAGCCTGACACCGATGTGTTCTACCGCGAAAACCGGGGCGCTGGCGCTGATGGTGACGGTGCCATTCAGCGCGCTTGGCGTCAGTGTCACCTCGGGCGCGGCAAAGCGGAAAAAGGCATCCTGCGTAAAGGACCAGGGCGTGATGGACCAACCGGCATTGCTGCGCTGCACTTTCTGCGGGCGCATATCAGGATGCGTCAGCAACAGCGTATCGGCATTCTGCGTGAATCCGATTTGCGGCAGCATGGTTTCCGTCCAAGGCGCGATCAGTTCTGCGATTTTCAGATCCGCGGCATAGACGGCAAGCTTCCCAGCCGTCAGCACCATCAGATAGGTTTGCTCAGTATTGAATTCGAAGGGGAGCAACCGCGCCATGCCAGGCAGCATCGCGACATGCCGAAGCCCAGGCCGGCGGGAGACACCGCCAGTTGGCTGGATCACGACATTTCGCAGACGCCGCGCGCCATTCTCATAGGCGCGCAGATCGGCGCGGCCCAGCAATTCGGGCGCCAATTCGCCGGCGGTGAAGCTGGTTTTGGTGCGTTTGATGGCGGGCATGGATCAGCCCCTGACCGAAATCAGTGGGAACGACCCAAGTGCGGTGGCGCTTGCCTGTTGGCTATCGGCGCGCCGTGCGCTGCGTAGTTCTGCCTCGGCCAGGCGTGAGAGCAGATCTGCGCGCGAGGTGTTTTCCGTCAGCGGCAGGCAAAACTCCGCTGCAAGGCGCGCCAAGAGCGCTGAGGCGAAGAAGGGCGGAAAGCTGCTTTCATCCGGGCGGAAGATATGCGTGAGTGCCACGCTTTCGACATCGGTCAGCAGCTTGCTGCCCTGGATGCGATACAGCAATCCAGTCGCGCGCCCGGCAGTGCCTGCGGAAATCGCACGCAAGAAATCAGGCGGCAATTGGAAGGCGTAGCGAAATTCTGCACTGGGGCTTTGCGCGAGACGCGGCAGGGCCGCTTGGGTGGTGGCAAAGGACCAGGGGTGTGACGCGAGCAGGGCATCGCGCACGCCAGGATAAAGGCTTTTCGCGACTTCCCCTTCGGCGGTGCCATCCTCAAACGAAGCGATGGGTTGCGCGCCAATCTTGATCAATGCGCTTGCGCATAGCGTGATGGCGGTCAGCGCCATGGGATGCTCTCCGATGTTGGGGGAAGGGGGCGCGGGCAGGGGCCTGCCCGCGCCAATACTTGCGCTTATTCCTTGGCGCGCATCCGAACGATCCCCGTCGGGTCAATCATGACCGCGCCCTGGGACATCATGTTGTTCACGAAATGCGCAGCGCGATCGCCATGCCAGGTGATGTCAGTCATCACTTCGCTGGCCACCGCATGGCCAATCGCGGTCTTGTGGTAGAAGTAGCAGTAGCGCAGCGTGCCGGATTTGGTGAGACCCGAATGCGGCATCCACAGCGCGCCAAGCCAGCGCTTCGCCTGCGTGCCCTTCCAGGGCAGCGCGTCATCGCCGACATATTCGGTGCTGGCGAATTCCTGGATTTGCAGCAATTCGGACCATTGCTTCCAACCAACAACGGCGAAACGCTGGCCATCATCCGGCACATCGGCCGCCCCCAGCATTTCAAACGCCATCAGCACCTTTTGCTTGGTCAGGCCATCCGTATCCGTCAGGCCGATACCGGTGCCAACCGCTTCTTGAGTGGCCGCATCAAGGGCGGCGACAATCAGCTCATCGGTCTTGCGGCCAAGCGCATAGGCGCCCGCATTGGCGATGACGCTGCGTTCATCAACATTCGTCTTGATTTCATCCAGCTTGTCAATCCATTCGCCGGCGTAATAATCCTGCAGGAAGCATTCGGCATTGCTGTAGGTAAGGTTCATCACCGGCACGGCGCCGTTGCGCGCCTTGGCGGCAGCAGTGCCCTTGCCAACGCGCGGGAAGATGGTGGAAGCGCCCTTCACATCGGTCTTGCTGCGTACCGTGGGGCGCAGCTTGCTGCCCTGGCGCTGATAGGCTTCGGCGACTTCGGCTTCGAATTGCTTGACGAAGGCGACTTCAATGGTTCCGGACATGCGTTTGCCTGTCTTTCATTTGGGGTTGAGGGAAATCGCCGCGCCGGTTGACGCATGGGCCGGTACAGGGCGAAGGCACGCCACGCCCTTTCGGGTTGTGTGGCGGCAAGGGGGTGGGGCGGGCGCGGTTTCAGGGGTTAACCGCACCCGCCCCCTTCGGTCGAGGCGAGCGATCTGTTGCTCAAGCCCCGCCGGATTCTGGATCAGCCGCCAACCATGCGGCGGAAGCCGTCGGTCACGCGTTTGACGAATTCCGGTTCACGCGTGCGCCAGTAACGCGGGTCGCGCATCATATCGCGCAGCGCGGTTTCATCCGCGACCGGCGCTGCATCGGCCTTGCGTGTCACGGCGGGTTCGCCCTTTTCCATCATGCGATAAAGCGCCATGACACCTTCTGATGTGGTGGAGAGCGCTTCAAACACCGTGTCCGGCAAATTGGCGCGGCCCCAGGCGGAAAGCTGTTGCGCAATACGGCGGAAGCGTTCTTCGCCACCGAAATGCTCACGGAGTTTCTCGATCTGCCGATCAGCTTCGAATTGCGCAGCGGCTTCTGCGATCATCGGCAAAAGGCGTTCTGCCGCCAGATCATAGACAAGCTGCGCCTGGGCCGGCGTGAAGCCTGCGTCATGCAGGCGCTTGTTCACATCCTCATCCGCGCAGCAAAGATCATGTTTGGGCGTGATTTGATATTCTTCGGGGCTGTCCGGAATGCCAAGGCTGCGGCGAAAGCGCTGCACTTCTTCGGCCGGCGCATCCGCGCCAGGCGGGGCGATACGCTGCGACAGGCGGCGTTCCAATTCGCGGTAGGATTTCAGCAGCGCCTCCACGCGCAACTGGCCCGCTTCCTGATCCCAGAATTTCTCGGGCACATCTTCGGGGCGCGTTGATGTGTTGGGCTGGTCGCCAAGCGCATTGGCCAGCAGATCCTCGGGCATGGGGCTTACTCCTGATTGGGGGATGAGAGCATTTCGGCAGGGGTGCCGAGGGTGCGGGAAAGCCAACGCGTTGTGGCGGGGATATTGATTTCAGCCACTGCATCGGGACCAAGACCGCGTAGCGCTTCCAGAAACAGCAACGCATTCGCCGCATCTGCGCGGCCCTGCACTTGCGCGAGTGGGCTGCGATAGCGCAGTACCGCTTCGCGGCCATCCAACAGCAGCGGCGCGATATCGCCACGCCGACGCAGAATGGAAAGGCAGCGTGCAATCAGCGGTGTCAGCAATTCCGCTTGCAGCCGCCCGTAAGTGGCACCCAGAAGGCGCGATGTTTCTGCGGCGCGTTCCAGCACTTCGGTGGCCGTCATGCGTTGGTCGCGCTGCGGGCCAAGCCTATCGGCCAACAACGCCGTGCGGATGCGCGCGCGCAGATCATTCAGCACAAGTTGCGAAACATCGAAGCTGCCAGGGGCGGCCAGCGGCGTGAGGCCGGAAGACCCTGGCGCTTTCGGGATAATGGCGCCGGGCACCAGGCGCACGGTCGCCGGGTTCAGCACGCCATCATCTTCCGCCTGCCAAATGCCGGTGACGGCGATGGAGGCATTGGCGAGTACCAATTCCACCACCTTATTTGCGGTGCGGATATCTGGCAGCGCCTTCGCCACCGGGCCGCGGCCATAGCTCTCGCCAGGCGCCTTCAGCCAACGAAAGGCGATGAAGGGATTTTCCGCGAAGCTGCCCTCGGCCAGCATGGTCGGCGCATCGCCATCGGCGGCGATGGCGGCGAAGCGATAGCCGGCGCGATCAGGCCAAATGGCTTCAATGATGCGGTGCGGTGTTTCATCGGCCGTATCGCCCTTGCGGCGCGGCGGCAGGCAGCCGGGAAAGCGCGCCATCAGCGCCGCTTCAGGCATGCTAAGCGCGCGAAATACCGTATCCAGACGGCCAGAAGGCCCTTCTTCCAGCACCGCATCCTGCATGGGAATGGCAGTGAAACGAAGTGCCGAGGCTTCGCCCGGTGCGGCTTCTTCCACCAGCATCAGGCCCGTGCCGGTGATCACCAGATCAAGAAAGGCCTGGTGCATTTCCAGCGCGAAGTTTGAACGATCGAAATGGGTTTGCAGCACCTCGGCCGCTTCTTCCAAAACGGCGGCGGCTTGCTGTTCAGTGGCGTCTTGCGTCGGGCGACCGGGTGCGAGGCCGAACCAGCGCGACCAGGGCGGCGTGAGTTCGGCAAGCAAGGATGCGGAAAGCTGTTCTGCTGCGTCCGCCGCTGTTGCATCAAACAGGGTGGCGCCGCTGCCGATGGGGGGAAGGACATGGTTGTAGCAATCGCGCCAGATGCCTTCATGGCGTTGCCGTGCGGCAAGGGCGGCTTCATAGCGCGCCAGAATATCATGCGGAGTCATCTGCTTCATTCCCCAAGCAAGGAACGGCGCGTGGCGGAGAAATCCGGTATGCTGACGAGCAGACCGCGGGCCGAGGTCGCGATGGTGCCGGGCAGGCCGCGTGTTGCGCGTTCGCGGCTTTCAATGCGTGTGTCCGAAGCCACGGCTTCAGGCGGGGGCGCAGCGGATGGCGCGACGGGCTGAACGGTGGTTTTCGGCTTCGGTGCTTGGAACAGGCCACCCATGCGCGCGCTTCTCCGTGAAAGGGTTGGCGCCCCGCCAAAAAGCCATGAGCCCAGCGCCTTCTTGTGGAAGAGGCCGGGCCCATGGAAGTTTCGGGAGGAGCGAGAGAGGAAGACCTTCAGGCGCACTTCGCCCGTTGGCGTGAGTTTGATAGCCTAAATCCAAATCTGCGTCAAGATATTTTTCCTAAAAAAATTTCAGGGCGATTATGCAACCTGCGATAGAGGCCAAAAGGGGTCAGCGCGAAGGGGGCGTTGGCGCCCAGAAGGGCTCGGCAAAGCGCCACGCAGCTCAGCCCGAAGATCGGCGGCAGCAGGCGTGGCGCGGCGGGGCCGGGGGTGAAGGGGCCGCGCAAATGGAAGCCCGCGCGGCGGTAGAAGCCCGGCAGATCGAAGCCGGGATCAAGCGGCAGATGTGCCACAATCAGCCGGCCCGAAAGCGGGTCCAGCACGGTCCAGCCTTGCGCATCATGGAGCGCGGCGAAGCAATGGCGAAAGCCGCGCTTCAGAGGGTAAAGCCAGGGCTGATCCGCGCGGCCACCGAAGAATAGCCAGATGGATTGGGGAAATTCTTCAGTATATCTATGGGAAATTCGTGGCTTCATGCGACGATGCCCTTCACGCGCAGCGGCCATTCCAGCCGATCCAGCGCTTCGCGCCACAGCCGCCAATCATGCTTTTCCGAAGGGTAGCGCGGGTCGGGGGCGGCGGCCCTTTCGCCCCAAATGCGGAGAATGCGCGCATGGGTCAGATCAATGCGGCGGTGGCGGTAAAGGCGATCAAGGCACTTCACCACATCATCCGGTTCGCAGGGGCGCTGCTTGTCGCCCTTGCCGGCGACAATGCGGGCACCATCGCGCCGCGCCATGAGGGCGGCCATGGTCCAGAACCAGGCTTCCTCGGCTGAATGGAAGGGCTCGGCCTGGCTGATGGAGGCAAAGCGGGGGCTGTAATGGGTCTTTTGTGCTGCGATCATTGGGGAAAAGCTCGCCTTATGGTTGTGGAACAAAGGGAGAATAACCGTACAAATTGCCATGATCAAGAGAAAAAAGGAAAACGAACCTATTGAATTTTGACACAAGACCTAGGATATATTGCACAGAAACCAGAACCATATCTGGAGTCGGGACCCCCGCAGCATCGCGGGCACATGAGGAAGTAGCCCATGCGGCATGAGGATATTTGGCGCGCGCTTGATGCGCTCGCGGCGGAATACGGGCTCTCGGCTTCGGGGCTCGCGAAGAAGGCCGGGCTTGACCCTACTGCCTTCAACCCATCGAAGCGCGTGGGCGTGGATGGCCGCGCGCGTTGGCCTTCCACGGAAAGCATCGCGAAGGTGCTGGATGCGCTTGGCGCGCGGATGGATGATTTCGCGGCCTTGGTCACCGGCGCCACCGCGATTTCCCGTGGCGGGCGCGGCGTGGTCAATCGGCGCATTCCCCTGATTGGCCTGGCCCAGGCGGGTGGTGAGGGGTATTTCGATGATGGCGGTTATCCGGTGGGCGGCAGTTGGGATGAAATCTCACTGCCCGATATCGGTGACCCCAATGCCTATGCGCTGGAGATTTCCGGCGATTCAATGGAACCGGTGTTTCGCGATGGGGATGTGGTTATCGTCTCCCCCGCTGCGCCGGTCCGCCGCGGGGATCGCGTGGTGGTGCGTACGCGCCGCGGCGAAGTGATGGCCAAGGAATTGCGCCGCCATTCGGCGAAGCGGATTGATGTCGCCAGCCTCAATCCCGCGCATCCAAGCTATAGTTTCGAATTGCCGGAAATTGCCTGGGTGCATCGGATTGTCTGGGCGAGCCAATAAGGCGGCCCTTCAGCCAATCGTCTTGATCGCCAACCCAAAGGCGCCTTGCGCGAAGCGGCGCATATTGGCGCGCCGATCCGCGCTGCCTGTCTCCAGCGTGATCACGCGTTCAACGCCCGGCCCAACCACGGCGATGCAGCTATGCCCGGCGGCATCGCCGTAACGATTGCCGGTGGGGCCTGCCGCGCCGGTTTCCGCAAGCCCCCAATCGGCGCCATGTTTTTCGCGCATGCGCTTTGCCAGCAAAAGCGCATAGGGTTCACTCGCGGATCGCATGCCCGCCATATCGGCTGGCGTGATGCCAAGCAGCGCTTCCCGCGCCTGCGCTGTATAGATCACGCCGCCGCCAAGGAAATAGGCGGATGCACCAGGCTCCGCGAGCAAGGCAGCCGCGATCAGCCCACCGGTTGAGGATTCAGCCACCGCGATGCGTTGGCGCCTGGCCTTCAAACACGCCGCAAGGGCTACCGCCGAAACATGCAAGGCTTCCATGTTGAATTTCCTTCACCCGCCAGAGATGTGTTTCCAATAGCGATGCGTTACCGCCAGCGCCAGCAGGCCGCAGCCGGCCATCAGCGCGGTGGCGATGGGTGCGCCCAGAAACTCGGCCGCGATGCCAAGGCCAATAAAGCCAATCGGCCCCATGCCGATGCAAACGGAAAGCAGGCCCAGCACGCGGCTGCGCAAGGCAACCGGTGTCGCCAGATAAATCAGCGTGGGCTGCATGATACCAAAGCCCGAACCGCCAATGCCCACCAGAATCAGCGCCAGCCCCGCCAGCCAAGGGTTCGGGATCAGCGCGAAGGCGATCACCATGCAAAGATACATGGAAAGACCACCGACATAGCAGCGCCGATAAAGCGCGGGGCCGATGAAAAGCGTGATCAACACCGCCCCCACCAGCGCGCCCACACCATCCATGCTGGCCAGCACGCCAACACCTTCAGGTCCCAAGGCCAATTGATCCTTGCCAATCACCGGGATCATGCTGGTGAAGGGCCAGCCGAAAAGGTTGAAGATCAGCGTGATCATCAGCGTGCCGCTCAAGCGCGGATCGGCGCGCACCGCGGCAAGCCCTTCCGCAATGCGGGTCAATACGGGTTCAGGGCGGCTTGCATTGGCGCGTGGTGTTGGCGGCAGCAGGATCGCTGCAATCAAGGCAGGCAAATACAGCAATGTTGCCAGCACGAAGGTGCCATCAAGCCCAAGCAGCGCCAGCAGCACGCCGCCCAGTGTTGGCCCCAGCATGCGGCTGGCATTGCTGGTGCCAACATCAATGGACATGGCCGCCGCCATGCGGGAAGGCCCCACCACGGTGCCGATCATGGCGCGGCGCACGGGATTATCGGCGGCCCAGCCAACACCATTGATGAAGGCCGCCACCGCCAAATGCCAGACCGCAATCACGCCAAGCAAGGCGAGCAGCGCAACCACCGACGATGCCAGAATTTGCATCGCCAGCATCAGGATTTGTGCGCGGCGCAGATCCATCCGCTCAGCCGCCGCACCCAAAAACGCGCCGAACAGCCCCATGGGCAAAAGCCGCAGCATGGTGAGCATCGCAACAACAAATGCCGACCCGGTCGCGTTATAGGCGAAAACGCCAACCGCCAGCATTTCCAGCCAGCGCACCACGAAAATCGAAAACCCCACCATCCAGAGCCGACGGAAGTCACGCTCCTGGAACAGGCTTCGCCAATGGGTTTCGGTCAGCGCCACGTCGCCCCACGGATGCAGTAAGGCCGGTCAGGAAAAACCCGACCGGCCAGCAATGTCACAACCCAGCCTGGGAGACGAATTTGGTGTTGAGGTAAGCCTCAATCGCCTCAAGCCCACCTTCCGATCCATAGCCGGAATCCTTGATGCCGCCGAAGGGAACTTCCGGCAAGGCAAGGCCCAGATGATTGATCGTCATCATGCCGCTTTCCACGCGCGCCGCGACCGCATTCGCGGTTTTTGCGGAACGGGTGAAGGCGTAGGATGCCAGCCCATAGGGCAGGCGGTTCGCTTCTTCCACCACCTCATCCAAATCCTTGAAGCGGGAGATCATCGCCATGGGGCCGAAGGGTTCTTCATTCATGGCGCGCGCATCTTTCGGCACATCGGTCATGACGGTGGGCTCATAGAAATAGCCCTTATTGCCGATGCGCTTGCCGCCCGTATGCACCTTGCCGCCCTTGGCTTGCGCATCCTGCACCATCATTTCCACCCAAGGCACGCGGCGATCATGCGCCAATGGTCCCATATTGGTATCCGCCGCCATGCCATCGCCCACCTTCAAGGTTTTGGCGTGGGCCACGAATTTTTCGACGAAGCCATCATACAATTCTTCCTGCACCAGGAAGCGCGTCGGGCTCACGCAGACCTGGCCGGCATTGCGGAATTTGGCGAAGGCGAGTGTCTTGGCCGCCAGATCAAGATCGGCGTCGTTGAAGACAATGGCCGGCGCATGGCCGCCCAATTCCATGGTCACGCGCTTCATGTGCTGGCCGGCCAGGGCGGCAAGCTGCTTGCCGACGGGGGTGGAGCCCGTGAAGGTCACTTTGCGGATGATCGGATGCGCGATCAGATAGGATGAAATTTCCGCCGGCACGCCATAGACAAGATTGGCGACACCCGCCGGCAGCCCGGCATCAATGAAGGCGCGGATCAGCTCAGCCGGTGAAGCCGGGGTTTCTTCCGGTGCTTTCACAATAATGGAACAGCCCGTGGCAACCGCGGCAGACAGTTTCCGCACCACATGGTTGATCGGGAAATTCCACGGTGTGAAGGCAGCAACGGGGCCCACTGGTTCCTTCACGACAAGCTGATAAATGCCCTCGGCGCGCGCGGGCACCACGCGGCCATAGGCGCGGCGGGCTTCTTCCGCGAACCAATCAATGATGTCGGCGGCGGCCATGATTTCCATCTTGGATTCACCAAGCGGCTTGCCCTGTTCCAGCGTCATCAGCCGCGCAATGTCATCAGCGCGCGCACGCACCAGATCGGCGGCCTTGCGCATCAGTTTTGCGCGTTCATAGGCCGAGACCTTCTTCCAAATCGCAAAGCCTTTCTCGGCGGCGGCCAAAGCCTCATCCAGATCGGCCTTTTCGGCATGCGCGACGGTGCCGATCACTTCCTCATTGGCCGGGTTCAGCACATTGATGGTCTTGCCACTGCGCGCGGCGCGCCATTCGCCATTCACGTGCAATTGGACATTGGGGTAGGTCATGCGGGCTTCCTTCCGGCGGTTTGTTGCTTGGAAGTGCCACCCTAATCGGGCTTGGCGCACTGTGCCAGATGGACGGGTGGGGCAGGGGTGCTAGAAAGGCGCCAAGCATCAATTTTCCGGGAGAAACCCCATGCGTCTTTCGCGTCGCAGCATACTTGCCTCGGGTGCCATGCTCGCCGCACCGGCTAGCCTGAAAGCGCAGCCGGCCTTCCCGAACCGGCCCATCACGGTGGTGGTGCCGAACCCGCCGGGCGGGGGGACGGATTTCGCCGCAAGGCTGTTTCAGGAGGCCATGAGCCAAGGTCTCGGCCAACCGGTGGTGGTGGAAAACCGCCCCGGGGCCAATGGCAATCTTGCGATCAATGCCGTGGCGCGGTCAGCGCCCGATGGGCATACGATTCTGCTGCAATATAATGGCTTTCACGCCGGCAATCCGGCGATGATGAAGAACCTGACCTGGGACCCGATCAAGGATTTGGCGCTGGTCGGCATGGCCACCATGGCGCCGCATGCGGTCATTGTTGCGCCCACCGTGCCCGCGAATAATCTTCAGGAATTCATCGCCCATGTGCGGGCCAATTCGGGCAAGCTGAATTACGCCTCCTCCGGCAATGGGTCCATCCAGCATGTGGGCGCCGTGCTTTTCACCCGCGCCATCGGGGCCGAGATGGTGCATGTGCCCTATCGCGGCGCCGCGCCTGCGCTGCAGGATGTCGCTGGCGGGCGCGTTGAGATGTTCATCACCACGCCATCATCCGCCATTGCCCTGGTGCAGGGCGGGCGCGTGAAGGCTCTTGCAATCGCGAGTGCGGCGCGGTCCACGGGCCTGCCCGATGTGCCGACAACGGCAGAGGCCGGGTTGCCTGGTTTTGTCCTTGATGCCTGGTTCGGTTTTGCGGTGCCGGCCGCCACGCCGCGGCCCATTCAGGAAAGGCTGAATGCGGTGATCAATGCCGCCGCCGAACAGGCTTCCGTGCGCGAAAGGGCGCAGGCGGGCGGGGCCACAACGAAAGCCATGAGCCTGGCCGAATTGGATGCGCTGGCGCGGCGAGAGGTGGAAGAATTGGGGGCCGTGATCCGCGCCGCCGGGATTACGATAGATTAGCCAAAGATTGGCCAAAACCGGGCCTTGGTTTGGCGGTGAACAAGGTTTAGTTTGCCCCAATGGCATCCCTATTCCCGCCCCGCCGCTATTGGCTGCTGGCCGCCGCGCTGCTTTCCGCTTGTGCGGCGGGGGATAGTGTGGACCGCCCGGCCTTGCGCGGCGCCGCCCCGGAAGTGACCGGCGCCTTTGGGTCCTATCTGGCCGGGCGCTTTGCCACCAATGAAGCCGATACGAAATTCGCCGCCGATAGCCTGTTGCAGGCGCTCAGGCGCGACCCGAATGAGCCTGAAGTGCTGCAGCGCGCCTTTATCGCGACCCTGCTGGATGGCCGTTCGGAAGCCGCAAGGCTGGCGCGCGTCATTCCCAATGAACCGCTGGCCGCCATGCTGCTGGCCGGGCAGGATGCGCAGGCCGGGCGGTTTGATCGTGCGGAACAGCGCTTCCGCAGCCTGCCAAACCAGGGCATGGCCGGCCTTTTGAAGCCCTTGCTGGTGGCCTGGGCGCAGCAAGGCAGGGGCCAGACGGATGCGGCGCTGGCCACGCTGCGTCCGCTGACGGAAGCGGGGCGCCAGCGCGGCATTTATGCCCTGCATGGCGCCATGATTGCCGATATCGCCGAACGCCCGCGTGAAGCCGAACGTCTGGTCCGGCTTGCGCTCGCCGATGGTCCTGCGCCCAACCTGACGCTTGCCCGCACCATGGCCGGCATTCTGATGCGCGCGGGCCAGCAGGCAGAGGCCGAGCGGCTCTTGGATCGGCTGGGCCGCGGCCATGATGATGCTGGGCTTTTCGCTGATACCGGCGGGCGCGAAGCCTTGGCGACACGACGCGTTGTCGCCTCAGCGACTGAGGGCATGGCGGAGGCCTATCTTGGCCTTGCCTCTGCCTTGCGTGGTCCGCAATCTGGCGAGTTTTCGCTGGCGCTGGTGCGGCTTTCGCTGCAATTGCGCCCGCGCTACGGGCCAGGCTTGCTCGCGGGGGCTGAGGCGCTGAGCGATGAAGGCCAATATGCGGCGGCGGTGGCGCTGCTGGAACGCGTTGACCCCGCTGATCCTTTCGCGCCGCTGCTGGCGCTGCGCCGGGCTGGCTTGCTTGATCGGCTGGACCGCCTGCCGGAAGCGGAGGCAGAACTCAGGCGGCTTTCGGCGCAATTCCCCCGCGCCTATCAGCCCATGGCAAGGCTTGGGGATTTGTATCGCGGGCGGCAGAATTGGCCGCCGGCGATTGCGGCCTATGACGCGGCGATTGCGCGGATTGGCGCGCCGGCGGTGACGCATTGGCCGCTGTTTTATGCACGCGGCATCGCCCTGGAACGCGCCAAGCGCTGGCCGGAGGCAGAGGAAGATTTTCAGCGCGCGCTCAGCCTGAACCCGGAACAGCCCTTGGTGCTGAATTACCTGGCCTATAGCTGGGTGGAGATGGGCAAGAATCTGGTCGAAGCGCGGCGCATGCTGGAACGCGCGGTCGAACTCCGCCCGAATGATGGCAATATCGCCGATAGCCTGGGCTGGGCGCTGTATAAGCTCGGCGATATTCCGGGCGCGGTGCGCTGGCTGGAAAAGGCGGTCGAACTTGAATCGCAAAGCAGCGTGATCAATGACCATTTGGGTGATGCCTATTGGGCGCAGGGCCGGCGGCGTGAAGCGCTGTTTCAATGGCGCCGCGCCCTGATGCTGGGGCCTGAGGGTGATGAGGGGCCGAAGATCGAAGCCAAGATCGCGGGTGGCCTGACAGAGCAACCGGTAGCGGAGACGCGGCGCTGAAATTTTCTGAAGCGGCTCCGGCCAAGGTCAATCTATTTCTGCATGTCACGGGGCGCCGGGCGGATGGGTATCATCTGCTGGATAGTTTGGTGGTCTTCGCCGGCATGGGCGATACGGTCAGCGCCGCATCCGGGGAAATCCTTTCGCTTGCCATTGAAGGCGCGGAAGGCGCGGCGCTGGATGCGGAGCCCGATAATCTGGTGCTGCGCGCGGCCCGGGCACTGACCACGGCTTCGGGGCTGGAAGGCCATGCGCTGCTGCATCTGCTGAAGCGCCTGCCGGTTGCAAGCGGCATTGGCGGTGGCAGCGCTGATGCGGCGGCCAGCCTGCGGGCGCTGAACCGGCTTTGGGGGCTTGGTTGGTCGGAATCGCGGCTCGCGGCGCTTGGTGCCACGCTTGGCGCCGATGTGCCGGTATGTGTGGGTTCTCGCCCCGCCCGAATGGAAGGCATTGGGGAGGTGCTGAGCGCAGCGCCAAGCCTGCCGCGTTTTGGGCTTTTGCTCGCGAATCCGCGTGAGGCCTTGGCGACGCCGGCAGTGTTTCGCGGCCGCCAGGGTGGGTTTTCGCCGCGCGCCAGGCTGCCGCAAGCCTGGGGTAATGCAGCCGACATGGCCGCGGATTTGGCTGCGCTGGAGAATGATTTGCAGGCGCCCGCCATCAGCCTTTGCCCAGCGATTGCTGAGGTTCTGGCGGCAATCGCGGCCAGCCCCGGCTGCCTTTTGGCACGCATGAGCGGTTCTGGCGCGACCTGCTTTGGCATTTTCCCCAATGCGGCTGCGGCCGCGGCTGCGGCGGCGGCGCTCCCCACCGCTTGGTGGTGTTGGGGAGGGGGGCTTCACGGCGCCGCCCTTTGAGGGCTAATAGGCCCCAAGGCTGGGGCGTCGCCAAGCGGTAAGGCAGCGGTTTTTGGTACCGCCATTCCCAGGTTCGAATCCTGGCGCCCCAACCATTTTCCTTACAAGATCAGTGAAATCAGCCTGCGACCCTGATCTTCGCCTGATCAGAAGGCTACGTGGCGCGGCGCGGCATTTCACCCCTGGCGGCTTTGGGATACACCCGCGCGCATGAACGCGAAGACCCCCTATGACCCCGCCGCCGATGGCTGGACAGATTTCGTCTGGCATGAGGATGGCTTCCCGGCCCTGGTTGGTCCCTTCTGGCAGAAAACCGTCGAGGGGCGGCGCCTGCATGGGCTGCTAGTGGAAGAAAAGCACAGCAATATCCATGGCATTGTCCATGGCGGCATGATTTCCACCTTTCTGGATCAAACCCTTGGCCATACGGTGTGGGAGGCCGCGGATCGCGGGCCGAATGTTACCGTGCAGCTCAATGTGCATTTCATCTCCGGCGCCAAGCAGGGGGATTTCCTGATCGCGGAAGGTGAGGTGATGCGCGTGACGCGTTCCATCGTGTTTGTACGTGGGCGGCTGACGGCGGGCGATAGGCTGATTGCGCATGCTGATGGGGTTTGGAAGCGGTTGGGGGCGGGGTAGCCGCGGGCTGTCCGGTTGTGCGGGCTTTGGTCTTGCCCGCGCTTGCCCAACCCCATGCGTGAGCGGCTGTTCAGCGCCTTTCGCGCCGTGTCGGCGCAGCAAGCCGTGCAAGCGCGCTTCGTGGAGGAAGGGCCGCGCCTGAACCATGCCGTGCAGCATCAGGCCCAGCGCATCACCATGGATGCGGGGCATCTTTCCGGTGATTTCGTGAAGCTATCGTCACCCAACAGATTAATCGGGGCCCCTGCCTCAATGCTGTTATGGACAGTGTTTTGCGGATGGCTTACGCCTTTTGCGAGGAGAACCGGCGTCACCCAGCTCTGCGGGGGCAGATTTGATCGAGCTCGATGCCTCCTAGGAGTAAAGGAGTGGATTAGGGATGGGGAGGTATGCGGTAACAGGCGGCGCTGGCTTTATCGGATCGCATCTGGTCGATGCTTTGCTCGTTCAAGGTCATGACGTGACCGTATTGGATGATTTCTCGACAGGAAAAATGGAGTATCTGGATCCTGCCGCACACTTGATCCGGGGCGATGTTACAGACCCGGAAGCGGTCAAGGAAGCACTCAAGGGCAGCGATGGTTGCTTTCATTTGGCAGCAATAGCCTCCGTCCAACGCGGCAATGAGGATTGGCTGACCTGCCACAGGGTAAACCAGGGTGGAACGGTTGCAGTGCTGGATACCTCGCGCGCAGCGGGCGGCCTGCCGGTCGTTTATGCTTCTTCTGCTGCGATCTATGGCGATACCGATGGGGCTGTCGCTTCGGAGGATCGGCACCCGGCACCCCTGACGGCTTATGGCATGGATAAGTTGGGGTCGGAATTGCACGCTTCCATAGGATGGCTTGTTCATCAGGTGCCAAGCTTTGGGTGTCGTTTCTTCAACGTCTACGGGTCTCGGCAAAACCCTTCCTCACCCTATAGCGGCGTCGTTTCCATTTTCATTGACAGCGCGATTGCAGGGCGGGAACTCACCATCAATGGCGACGGTGAGCAGGTTCGCGATTTCATCCATATTGACGATATCGTCTTACGTCTTCTGGCTGCCATGAATTTGCTGAAGCGAAAGCGCGGCGCATACTTGGCCAATTTCTGCACAGGTCAGGGAACAAGTATTCTGGGTCTGGCAAAGCTTGTGGCCGATCTGGTGCCGGCGCCGGTTCGTATTCGGCATGCCGCTGCGCGACTTGGTGATATTCGCTACTCAGTCGGAAAAACCGACCGAGCAAATGATTTGCTTGGAATGCAGGATTATGTGCCGCTCGATCTGGGGCTTCGCCATACGCTTAACAGCCTTATGGGCAATTATTGACTGAAGCGTTTTGGGCTTGGGACGGCTTCAGCGCCACTTCCGTTACGGGAAATGCGCCATACTGGTTTGTTCGGATTTTGCACGCCGCCAAGTAATGCCACTCAGGTTGAAAGGGCTGGTCTGGCGGATTGATGGAGGCATGGTATCCTTCCTCCGCGATATAGGCTTTGTCTTTCAGATCAGGAAACCATCGCCCACGATGCCCGCGGGTCTCGCATAGCGTCGCGCCGCCATTCTGTTACAGCCCAAGCAAATCCAGCGTGCGCCTGATGATCTTTGCCTCATCAAAGCGCTCAAGCGCGCGTGCACGCCCGGCCCCACCCATGCGCGCGCGGAGTGTCGGCTCGGCGGCAAGGCGTGAGAGTGCCTCAGCCAGGGGCGTGATGGTCGCGGGCGGCACCAGCAAGCCAGTCTCCCCTTCCACTACCTGCTGGCGCGTGCCGCGGAGATCGCTGGCCACCACGGGCAGGCCGGTGAGCATCGCTTCAATCACGCTCATCGGCAGGGCTTCAGAATGTGAGGGCAGGCAGAACACATCCGCCGCCGCCAGCAACCGCGCCACATCATGCCGATAGCCAAGCCGTTGCAGCCTGGGGCCGAGCGCCGCGGCGGCGCGGGCGAAATGCGGTTCCATATCCTCGCCATGATCGGAAGCCAGCCGCTCCCCGACCACCCAAAGCCGCGCATTTTCGGGCGTTGCTTCCATGGCGCGCAGCAATTCAGGATAGCCTTTTGGGCGTACCAGGCGCGATACCGCGATGATCACGCAATCATCATGAGCCGCGCCCAATTCTGCGCGCAAAGCACGGCGCGCTTCAGGATCGGGATGGAAAGCGGCGGGGTCGCGCCCATTCAGGACCGCGATGGGGTTTGGGTGGATGCCAAGGCGGCGGGCATCTTCTGCCTCAGCCGCGCTGACGGTCAGATAGATATCCGTGATGCGCCCGGCGGCGCGTTCCAATTGCAGCGCGAGTGTGCGGCGCCACCAGGGGCCGGGTTGATTGAACAGGAACCCATGGCAGGTATAGGCAATGCGCGGCACGCCTGCCGCCCGCGCTGCCGCACGCCCGATCAAACCACTGATCGGCATATGCGCATGCACCAGATCGCAGCGCTCACGCTTCAGGAAATCGCGCACGGCCTGATAGGCGCGCCATTGCGCCAGCGGGTTCATGCTGCGTGCCATGGGCATGGCTTCAATGCGAAACCCCTCGGCGCGGGGGATATCGAGCAAGGGGCCTTCGGCGCAAAGGCCAACAACCTCATGCCCGCGTGCGCGGGCGCCGCGCATCAGCGGCAGAATGAAATGCCGCATGGCGAAATCCACATTCGCGATGAAGCAGATTTTCATGGGACGCTTTACGCGCTCACGCGCCTGGGATGGCCGCGGTGCCGGGCATGCTCACGCGCGTAATTGCCCATTGCAGCGAAACCTCATTCTCTTCGGCATAGAGCACGATTTGCAGGCTGCGCCGTGCTTCGCCACCCAGATAGATGCTGTCCTCAAGCGCAACACGCGCGCCCTTGGCGCGTAGCTTCCAGCCCGCGCCGGAAGCAAGACGCAGCAGCACAGCGCTTTCATCCTGCAACAGATTGGCGTTGACCGCCGGGTGCAGATGAAATCGCGCAACGAAAATCGGCACCGGCGCATCGGCCGGCAATTCCAACACATCCTCGCCACGCAAATCATCGCCCGATTCCGCAAGGTAAAGCCGCCGGCGATGCACCGCGCCAAAGGGGCCGCGCCAGCCATCATGGCTCACTTCCAGCCATTGCGCGCCGGTCGCTTCCTGGCGTTCCACTTCAATGGTCTCGGGTTTGCGGCCAAGGCCCTCGGGGCGAAGCTCACTGGAATTGGTGTCAGACAGCACCAGCGTTGAATGCGCGGCGGTGGCGCGCAGCGCATCGCGCCAGGCTTCCTCACCGGCGGGTGCGGCGCCGCAATTCACGATCAACCGATCACGCCCGACCGACATTTCAAAGGAAAGCGTGCCCGCATGGGCGAAGCGATCTGCGCCACTCGGCAGGCCACCAAGCCCGGTGGCGCCCGCGCGCCCTCGTGGTGGTGGCCCGGCATCCATGATGATGACGCTGCGCCCGGCTTGCAGGCGCTGAAATCCGGTTTCCGGCAATTCCAGCGCGCCACGCCCGCGCGCCTGGCCTTGCGTCAGCACCAGATCAAGCAGCGCCGAGTTTTCTTCCCGCGCACCATTGAATAGCGCCAAGCCGCCATCGCCATGGCGGAACAAACGCAAAGCAGGCGCCGCGCGGTCGAGTGCGGCCAGCAAATGCGGCGGCGCTTCCAAGCCAACACCATGCAGCAGATTACGGATTTCAATCAGGTCCTGCAGCGCCGCAAGTTGTTGCGCGGGGGAGCGTTCCACATGCCCGCCATCGGGCAGGAATTGGCGCTCGATCTCGGCAGGCAGGAAGCGGATGGCGCGTTGCAGATAGGCTTCTTCTTCCAGCGCAACGGCTGCGGCAAGCGCGCCCTTCAGTGCCACCAGTGCGCCGCGATGATCTTCTTCCGCCGGAAGTGCGCCGACCAAATCGCGCGCATCCTGCGCAAGGCGCTGCATCACCTGGCGGCGGAAAACATCCTCGGCGGTGGCGGCGAAGAAATCCCAATGACCGAGCCAGGCGGAAATGCGCGCGCCGACCACTTCCGGCGCATCGGCGATATCTTCTTCCCAGCCGCTTTGCAGCCAATCGGCCGTCAGCGCACGGGCGCGTAGCCGCGCGGCATCTGTCCCCAGCGCGCGCAAATCGCGCATCCAGGCAAAGCCATGCGCAGAAGCGCGCCAGGCGGGGGAGGCACCCTTGCCGCCCCAGGGCTCACCACCTTCGGCCAGCAGGCGCATGGGTCGGATGGTGCCGGCGAAATCGGCCTCGCCACGCAATAGCCGGGCACCGCGGGCGGCATCCCCTGGCCAAAGATCACGAAAGGGGCGGGAAGGGGCATCGGGCACCCGCACAGGGCGAAGCCGCGCCAGTTTCTGCCGGGCACCGCGCAGCAAATTGATCATGCCGCACCCCCGCGCAATGCCTTGATGGCAGCGGCGTAATCCGGCGCGCCGAATACGGCGGTACCCGCCACCAGCACATCAGCGCCGGCATTGAGGCAAAGCGGCGCGGTCTTGGAGGTGACGCCGCCATCCACCTGCAAGCGAATATCGCGGCCCGAGGCTTCAATCAGTCGGCGTAGCTTTTCGATTTTCGGCAATTGGCTTTCAAGGAAGCTCTGCCCGCCAAAGCCGGGATTGACTGACATGACCAGGATAAGGTCGCAAAGGTCCATCACATGTTCGATGGCCGCGATGGGGGTTGCCGGGTTCAGCACCACCCCGGCCTTCTTGCCGAGGCCCCGGATGGTTTGCAAAGATCGATGCAAATGCGCCCCGGCTTCGGGATGGAGCGAAATCAAATCCGCCCCGACATCAGCGAAAGCCTGCAAATAAGGCTCAACGGGTGCGATCATCAGATGCACATCGAAGGGGATGGTGGTGTGGCGGCGCAGCGCCTT
>JADCEX010000107.1 GCA_020249825.1 Roseomonas sp. | reverse complement strand
CTGTTCTTCTTCCATCAGCCCCGGAATGGCGTGGGCGAAATCGGCATTCACCACCACCGCATCCGCGGCATGCAACCGCCCGCCCGCTTCAACACCAACGGCGCGCCGGCCTTCAAAGACAATGCGATCAACCTTGGTGTTCAGGCGGATATCCACGCCCACACTCTCGGCCACCCGGGCCATGGCTTCCGATATGACGCCGCACCCGCCGCGCGGATGAAACACGCCATGCTCATATTCCAGGAAGGACAGGATGGAGAACATGCTCGGGCAGCGGAAGGGACTCATTCCCAGGTATTTGGACTGGAAGGAAAACGCCAAGCGCGTGCGCGGATCAGAGAAGTGTCTTTGCAATTCCTGATCCAGCGAAAGCCAGGGCCGCAAATGGCGCAAGCCATTCATCACTTCCGGCGCCAGATAGGTCATCACGCCATGAAAGGGCCGTTCCAGCACAGGGCGGAAGGCTTCCAGCTTCACGCGGTTTTCCGCCATGAAGCTGCGCACGCCTGGCGCATCGGCAGGGTTGATCTTCGCCACTTCCGCTTCCATGCGCGCCAGATCGGGCGATGCATCTATCGTGACGGGATTGGCACCTTCGAAAATCAGCCGATATTGCGGATCAAGGCGGATCAAATCCACCTCATCCTCCAGCCGCGCGCCGCAGGCTTCGAAGATTTCCGCCAGGATGCGCGGATACAAAAAGAAGGTCGGCCCGATATCAAAGCGGTAGCCGCCAGGCGCGGTGACCGTGCGGGTGCGCCCGCCAACCACGCCATCCTTTTCATACACAGTCACCCGCACGCCGGAGGAAGCGAGCAGCATGGCAGCCGCCAGCCCCCCGGGTCCGGCGCCGATCACGGCGACATGGGGGCGGGTTTGCGAAAGGGAGGGTGGTGATGCGTTCATCCGGCAATCTGTCTTTACGTCTTAACGGTACCAAATGTCCAAAAGGAAGTACAAACCAGGCCGGCTGAAGGGGTTGGTCAGCCCTCAGGCTGCCATCGCCCCCTCAATTTCCGCGAAGCGCGCCCCAGCACGCGGGAGAAGCCGCCGCAGATAGAAATCCGCCACCGCCCCGTAAGCCGCGCCATCTGCCGCAGCCGCCCGCGCGAGAAGAGCACCCCCCAGCACCCAGCCCACCGCATCCAAATAGGCAGTCGCCAGCGCTTGACCAGCCTCTGCATCGCGACCTTGTTCGGAAAGTACCGCTTCCGTGGTCCGGGCCAGCCCTTCAGCTGCGGCGCGCAGCCTGGCATCGGGGAGCGCCGCAATCTCCGCGATCAGCTTCCGCATCTCCGCCCCGCCATCGCGGGCGAGCTTGCGGGTCAGCAGGTCAATCGCCTGGATGCCGTTGGTGCCCTCATAAATCGGGGCAATGCGCGCATCGCGCAGCACCTGTGCGGCGCCGGTATCTTCAATAAAACCCATGCCGCCATGCACCTGCACGCCAATCGAGGCGGTTTCCACTCCCCGGTCCGTCGCCCATGCCTTGAGAACTGGGATCAGCAGGGCCAGCCGCGCGCTGGCCGCCGCATCGCCCAGAAGCTCCGCCTTATCCGCCGCCACTGCCGCTTCCAGCATGATCAGCCGGGCAGCGAGCGTGGTCGCGCGCATTTCCATCAACATGCGCGCCACATCCGGGTGTTGCGCGATGGCCCGCCCATTCTGTACGCGCTGCGCGGCATAGGCTTCCGCGAGCCTGAGCGCCGCTGCGCCATGCGCCACACCCTGGGTGCCAACGCCAAGCCTTGCATTGTTCATCATGGCAAACATGGCTTGCAGGCCGCGATGGGGTTCGCCGACCATCTCAGCCTCCGCACCCTCATACAACATGATGCAGGTGGGGCTGCCATGGATGCCCATTTTGCGTTCAATGCCACCGCAGCGGAAGGCATTGCGCGCGCCATCGGGCATGATTTTCGGCGCGGCGAATAGCGAAATCCCGCGTGAGCCCGGCGGCGCATCCGGCAGGCGGGCCAGCACCAGATGCAGGATATTGCCGGCGCAATCATGTTCGCCCCAGGTGATGAAAATCTTCTGCCCGTGCAAGGCATAACGCCCGTTGCCGAGCGGTTCCGCGCGCGTGCGCAGCATGCCCAAATCGCTGCCGGCTTGCGGTTCGGTCAGGCACATCGCGCCAGTCCATTCGCCCGCGATCATCGGCGGCAGCCAGCGCGCCGCCTGATCCGGCGTGGCGTGATGGCGCAGCAGATCAATCGCACCCGCCGTCAGCAGCGGGCCGAGCATGAAGGAGGTATCAGCCGCCATGCCCAATTCCACCATGGCGGTCCAAAGGCTGAGCGGCAGGCCCTGCCCGCCATGTTCCACCGGCGCGGCCAGCCCCTGCCAGCCGCCTTCGCGCCATTGATCATAAAGTGCGGGGTAATGCGCCGGCGTCGTCACGGTGCCATTGGCGTAGCGGGCGCCCTGCTTATCCGCTTCCTGGGCTTTCGGTTGCAGCGCTTCGGTGCAGAAGCGGTTTGCCTCCTTCACGATTTGCGCAATGTCATCGGCAGACAAAGGCGCTCCGGCGGCGCTGGTCAGGCCCGGCAGGTCAACCAGGCGCGTCAGGCCGAAAATCAGATCATCAGCGGCAGTTGTGGTCATGGGGTGGACTCCAAGGCAGCAAGCAAACCGGGCGCGGGCGCATCCCGCCCGGCGGCCCATCCCGGCAGGGCGCGGGCAAGGGCATTATCCTCCGCCGCGGCGGCCAGGGCCAGACCCAAAAGCGGCGCGAATTTGAAGCCATGGCCGGAAAAGCCGGACATAATGAAGCAGCCAGGGGCGGCGGCTTCCAGGATGAATTCCTCCCGGTCTTCCACATCGTAATAGCAAGCCTGCGCGCCGAGCACGCGATAGGCTTCCGCATTGATCAGGCGCGGGCGGGCCAGCGCCAGGATTTCCTCGATTTCTGAGGGCGTTGCCGCGCGCGGATCCGCCCCGGCATCGCCCTGGCGGGAAAAGCGGTGATCCCCGATCTTGAGCGCAGTGCCCGCCACCGGCGGCACGGCGTAAAACCCGCCATCCTCCGCCAGATCAAGCAGCATGGGCGCGGCTTCCCAGGCGGCGCAGAAGGCCGCTGGGGCTTCAAGCCGCACCAGGATTTGCCGGGAAGGAACCACGCGCCCGGCAAGGCCGGTGCCGAGCAGCCTTGGCCCCCAGGGTCCGGCGGCGAGCACCAGCAGATCGGCGCTGCGTTCCGCGCCATTCACCAGGCGCAGGGTTTTGCGCGCCGGTTGGGCGGCAGCGACCTCGGCCGCTTCGAACACCACACCCCGCGCGGCGAGATGCGCGGCGAGCCCCGCGACAATCCGTTCCGCCAGTAAAACGCCGCCACGCGGCAGGGTGAAGGCAGCGGCAATGCCGGCATCGGACAGCATGGGGAAGCGCGTCGTGATCTGATCCGGCGGCACATCAGCGCAACCATGCCCATCGGCCCGCAGCGCAACACGGCTTTCCGCGAGCCACCCGCCCTGATGATTGGCCAGCGCCAGCACACCGGTTTCGACATAATGCCGGGCGCCGAGTGTGGCCCAGATCATTCTCCAAGCGGCATAGGCGGGATCAACCATGCGCATATAGCCGGCCTGCGCGCCATAGGCGTGGCGGATCAGGCGGTGCTGATCCACGGATGCACCGCGCGGATTGGGGATGGGGGATTGTTCCACCACGCGCACCCGCCAGCCCGCACGCATAAGCGCCCAGGCGGAGCAAAGCCCCATAATGCCGGCACCGAGGATCAGGGCGGAACGTTCTGCAACCATGGGTTCAGCTTATGCCGGGTTGCGCGGGGGTTGGGAATGCTTGTTTTCTCAAAGCGTCAGGGGCAAACGGCCTTCGCACAACCGGTGCAAGCCAGGGACATTTGCTGCCAAAGCCAAAAGGAACGTAACCCGCCATGATCATCGCCTTCTGGACCCTGCCTTTGACCTTGATCTTCCTCTGGCTCAGCTTCCGCGTGATCCGCCACCGTCGCGCCGAGCGGATCCCAATTGGGTCGGGCGGTAATCCCGCGCTGGAACGCGCCATCAGGGCGCATGCCAATTTCGCGGAGTTTGTGCCCTTTGCGGTGCTGCTGCTGATCCTGGCGGAATGGGGCGGCGCCTAGCCTTGGCTGCTGCATGCGCTCGGGGCGGTACTGGTCACCGCGCGCCTGTCCCATGGCATGGGCATGGTACAAGACCCGGAAGATTATCGCTTTCGCGTCTTTGGCATGATGGGGACCTTCAGTGTCATGGGTATCGCGGCGGCCCTGGCCTTTTGGGGCGCGCTGATGCGCGGCTGAGGCCTGTCTAGACCTATGGGTTCCGCGCCCCAGGGCCGCAGGCCCCCCCTAACCCAGCCACCTTTGTGAAATGATCTGCGGCGTTATATCATTTGAAATTCCTGTTGCACCCGGCTAATACTCCCTTTACATTTCGCGACACTTGACATTCCTCCACCCAGGGTTGCGTTCATGCCCATCATATCTGGTACATCCGGTAATGATACTATCACCCAGGACTGGGTTTCCGCTGGTGTGTCCGGCGGCCAGCCTGATGGCGGCAACGACTTCATTTATGGGGATGATGGTAACGATTCGCTTTCGGGCGGTGGCGGCACAGATGAGATTTACGGCGGCGCGCATAACGACACGATCCTCGGCGGGGAGGGTTTCGCGGAAAATCTCCTCGGCGAGGCAGATGACGATAGGCTGATCGGGGGGAGCGGCTCTCAG
>JADCEX010000106.1 GCA_020249825.1 Roseomonas sp. | reverse complement strand
AACCCGATGCTCGGCCATCGCGGCTGCCGCTTGGGGATTTCCTTCCCGGAAATTTATGAAATGCAGGCGCGCGCGATTTTCGAAGCGGCGGCTGAGA
Source organism: Roseomonas sp. (assembly GCA_020249825.1). Classification (GTDB taxonomy): domain Bacteria; phylum Pseudomonadota; class Alphaproteobacteria; order Acetobacterales; family Acetobacteraceae; genus Neoroseomonas. Next base: position 4,993 of record JADCEX010000106.1, on the reverse strand, counting down.
TTGGCCGCAAGACGCATAAGGCCCCGGTGCCGGAAATCATGATCCCGCTGGTGGCCACCAAGCGCGAATTGGAAATTACCCGCGCCATGGTGGATCGCGTGGCGCAGGAAGTTTTCGCCGAGGGCGGTTATCACGTGGTCTATAGCGTCGGCACCATGATCGAATTGCCGCGTGCCGCACTTACCGCAGATGCCATTGCCAGTGTTGCGGATTTCTTTTCCTTCGGCACAAATGACCTGACACAGACCACCTTCGGGCTTTCGCGCGATGATGCCGGCAAGTTCCTGCCGCTTTACATTGAAAAGGGCATTTTCCCGAAGGACCCGTTTGTCTCCATTGACCCGGATGGTGTGGGCGCACTGGTGCGCATCGCCGCCGAGAAAGGCCGCAGCGTGAAGCCAGATATCAAGCTTGGCATTTGTGGGGAGCATGGCGGCGATCCATCCTCCATCCATTTCTGCGAAAGTGTGGGCTTGGATTACGTTTCCTGTTCGCCCTATCGCGTGCCGGTGGCGCGCCTGGCGGCGGCGCAGGCGGCGCTGCAATCGGGCGGGGCTGATCGCACCGCGTAATGGCAGCGGCGCCAACATCCGCGGGGCGGGACAAGCGCTGCGGGGTTTGCGGCCATGAAAGCCGCCAGCCCAGCTTTCGCCCGCCCGTGCCGGAACAGGCGCCCGATCTGGATTTACGGCCCGGTGAGCCAGTGCGCTCCACCATGGCGCGCTGGCTGCAAGCCTGCCCGCATTGCGGCTATGCCGCCCCCGATATCAGTGAAGCGCATCCCGCAGCCGCGCAGGCCGTGGCGGCGGCACCTTATCGCGCGCTGATTGCCGATACGGCGCATCCGGTGCTGGCGCGGCGCTTTCTGGCCTGGGCGCATGTGTTGGAAGAAACCGGCGCCTTGCACGCGGCAGCCGAAGCGACGCTCCATGCCGCTTGGGTTGCGGATGATCTCAACCGCGAAGACCTGGCGCGGCAATGGCGCCGCGAAGCCGTAGCGCTGTGGCGGAGCGGCCCGGCGCTTGATGCTGAACAATCCGTGCGCGTGATTGATGCGCTCCGCCGCGCGGGGGATTTTGCGGAAGCGGAAGCCGCCGCCGAAGCGCTGGCTGCAAGTGACCCGCCCGAAGCTGTGGCGCAAGTCACGGCCCTGGAAGCGCGGCTCATCGCGGCGGAAGATGCGGGGCGGCATAGCATAGCCTCGGCCCTCGCCCCCCCGGCGCGGCGGCCGCATGTGACGCATCAACCAAAAAAAAGGCCGCCCGAGGGGGGCGGCCTGAAATCCTGGCTCCGCAGGATATTCAAGGGTTAGGCGGCACGGCTCGCAGGCAGGGCGCCATCATTGGCGGCTTGCAGGGCAAAGCCCGGTTCAAAAACGCGGCCAATATCGCCACGCACCAGGCCGATATCGGCAAGCTGCGTGTCCGAAAGCTGATCCAGCGCCTTGTAAGTGTCCCGCTTGGTTGGCCAAGTGGCAATGGCGGTCAGCACGGCGCCGATGCCGGCACCGATCATCTTGAAGGCCTTACGAAATGCCTGGGTGCGCGCGGCGGCGCGGGCGGCGGCGGCTTCGCGGTGAATAGCCTCAATCGTCGCGGCGCGGGCCGAGAGGCTGGTTTCGAGATTGGCGAAATGCGGGTTCATGTTTAGCTTTCCTTTGCGGAGGCGCCGGCCGATAGGGCAGGGACGCTGTCCGATAGGCGATGATATAGAGGCTTCTGGGGCACAGGTGATGCGCGAAGACAACAGCGGAGATATGCGTTCAGCGCATGATTCCACAGAAAGCCATGCAACAATTCAGAAATATTTGGTAAGGAAGCGGTCATGAACAGGGCTGAACGCTTGGGCGCCTTGCGCGCCGAACTCGCGCGGATGGGGGTGCAGGGCTTCCTGATCCCGCGCGCGGATGAGCATCTCGGCGAATATGTGCCGCGTTCTGCCGAAAGGCTGGCCTGGCTGACGGGTTTCACCGGCAGCGCGGGGTTGGCGATTGTGCTGCCAAGGCAGGCGGCGGTGTTTTCCGATGGCCGCTATACGCTGCAAATCCGCAACCAGATTGATGTAGCACTTTGGGAACCGCGCCACATCACGGAAGAACCGCCCGCCGAATGGCTTGCCGCCCATGCGGAAGGGCTGGTGATCGGCTACGACCCCTGGCTGCATAGCGAACCGGCACTAGACCGGCTGCGCCGCCCAGGTGTGACCTTCCGCGCGCTGCCCGCCAACCCGATTGACGCGATTTGGCCCGATCGGCCCCACGCGCCCGAGGCGCCGGCCCGCGCGCATCCGCTGGTCTATGCCGGCAAGCCATCGTCCGACAAACGCACCGAAGCAGCCGCCGAATTGCGCGCTGCCGGAGATGACGCAGTGGTGCTGGCCGATGCGCATTCCATCGCGTGGCTGTTAAATATTCGCGGTGGCGATTTGGACCATACGCCCTTGGCGCTTGGTTTTGCGTTGCTGTTTGCGGATGGGGCGGTGTCCCTGTTCATGGAACCCGCGAAGCTCGATCATGACACCCGCGCGTATCTCGGCAATGCGGTTGCCGTAGCACCACGCGATGCGATGCCTGCTGCGCTGCGTGCGCTGAAGGGTAAACACGTGCGCATTGACCGAGAGGCAACGCCCGCCTGGTTCACCGATTGGCTGCGTGACGCCGGCGCTGAAATTCGTGCGGGCGAAGACCCTTGCCGCATGCCGCGCGCCTGCAAGAACGCGGTGGAACAGCAAGGCGCCCGCGCGGCGCATCAGCGTGATGCGGTGGCGATGGCCCGCTTCCTGCGTTGGTTTGCCGAAGAAGCGCCGAAGGGGCGCTTGAATGAAATTTCCGCCGCCGCGCACCTGCTGGCCTTGCGGCGAGAGGTGCCGTTGTTCCAGGCGGAAAGCTTCCCCGCCATCAGCGGTGCCGGCGAAAACGGTGCTATCGTGCATTACCGTGCGACGGAAGCGAGCCATCGCGCCATCAACCCCAATGAATGCTATTTGATCGATTCAGGCGGGCAATATCTGGATGGCACCACGGATATTACGCGCACGCTCTGGACTGGGCCGGGTGCGCCACCGCAGCGCTTGCGTGAATGTGTCACGCGTGTGCTGAAGGGGCATATCGCGCTGGCCACTTTGCGCTTTCCCGCCGGTGTTGCCGGGCCGCATTTGGATGCGCTGGCGCGCCGTCCGTTATGGGATGCGGGGTTGGATTATGATCATGGTACGGGCCATGGTGTTGGTTCCTATCTTTCGGTGCATGAAGGCCCGGCGGCTTTCAGCCGAGCGGCGCGCGTTGTGGCCCTGGCTGAGGGCATGATCCTGTCCAATGAGCCGGGCTATTACGCCACGGGTGAGTTCGGCATTCGTTTGGAAAACCTGTTGCTGGTGCAGAAGGCCGAAATTGCAGGCGCCGCCAAGCCATTCCTGGAGTTTGAGACCCTGACGCTGGCGCCGTTTGATCCTGCCTTGATCGAACCTGCTTTGCTGACGGTGGCCGAGCGTGACTGGCTGAATGCCTATCACGCACGAGTCGCGGCGGAGGTGGCGCCACACTTGGATGCGGAAACCGCTACCTGGCTGCGTATGGCCTGCGCGCCGATTTAGCCGAGACTTCGTTTTGGGCGACTGATTCACCGCTTCGGTCATGCGACCGAGAGCAGATCACGTTCAGATGGAATCATCTGAACGTGTGGAGATGCTCGCAAAACAACGAGGTAGAGCGGGTGGCGTGAACACAGTGAACGCAACGCGCTCTACGCAGATCAGACGCCGGCGAGTTCCAACCATTCGGCTTCCGTCAGGGTCTTCACCCCAAGCTCTGCCGCCTTGGCCGCTTTAGATCCTGCATCGGCGCCAACCACAACGAAATCGGTTTTCTTGGAAACCGATTTCGTGACCTTGGCGCCGAGGCGTTCGGCGAGTGCTTCCGCTTCATCGCGCGTCATTTTCTCAAGCGTGCCGGTGAAGACCATGGTCTTGCCAGCGAAGGCGCTATTGGCGGTGCTGGCTTCTTCCACCGGCAAGGGTGAGACTTCGCTGGCGAGGTCATCAAGCGCAGAAAGATTGCGCGGCTCAGCGAAGAATTCGACAAGCTCTTCGGCAATCGCGGGGCCGATGCCCTGGATGGAGCCCAATTCCTCCCGCGCTTCTGACCCGATGATATGTGCCGCAATCATCGCCGCGCGCCAGGCTTCCAGGCTGTGGTAATGCCGCGCCAGTAGCTTCGCGTTCTGTTCCCCAATCCGGCGAATACCGAGCGCGAAGATGAAACGCTCCAGCGCCACGCTGCGCCGCGCTTCAATCGCTTCCAGTAATTTACTGATCTTGCGTTCGCCCCAGCCTTCAAAGCCCGCCAGGGTTTCGCGCTTCTGGTGCAGGCGAAAAATATCGGCAGGGCTCTTGATCAGCCCGGCATCGAAAAGGAATTGGATGTTTTCCTCACCGAGCCCTTCAATATCCATGGCACGGCGGGAGACGAAGTGCCTCAAGCGTTCGGTGGTTTGCGCGGGACAGGTCAGCCCTCCGGTGCAGCGGCGCACCACATCTTCTCCATCACGAATGGCATGGCTGCCGCAGGCAGGGCAATTCATGGGAAAGGCATAAGGCTTCGCATTGGCGGGGCGTTTTTCCAGCACCACACCCAGGATTTGCGGAATGACATCGCCGGCGCGTTGCAGCATGACGGTATCGCCAATACGCACATCCTTGCGGGTTATTTCATCCTCATTATGTAGCGTCGCATGGCGCACCACGACGCCACCGACATTGACCGGTTCCATCACGGCGCGTGGCGTCAGCGCACCCGTCCGGCCGACCTGGATTTCGATATCCAGCAATTTCGTCACTGCCTGTTCGGCAGGGAATTTCCACGCTACGGCCCAACGCGGCGCGCGGCCGACAAAACCAAGCCGACGCTGCCAATCAATCCGGTCAAGCTTGTAGACCACGCCATCAATATCGTAGGGTAGCTCGGCACGGCCCGCGACAATCTCGTTCTGGAAGTGTT
>JADCEX010000105.1 GCA_020249825.1 Roseomonas sp. | reverse complement strand
GGAGCGATTCCTTCAGCCGCCGTTCCACCATGGCATTGTGCTTGTTTGTTTCCATATCAATGAAATCAATCACAATCAGCCCGGCCAGATCGCGCAGCCGCAATTGCCGCGCTATTTCCTCCGCCGCTTCCATATTGGTGCGGAGCGCCGTGTCTTCGATATGCCTGTCGCGCGTCGCGCGACCCGAATTCACGTCAATCGCAACAAGCGCTTCAGTCTGGTTGATCACCACATAGCCGCCGGACCGCAACTGCACCACGGGTGAATGCATCGCATCCAATTGCTGGTCCACGTGATGGCGCGCGAAAAGCGGCGTTGTATCGCGGTGCAGCCGCACCTTATTGGCGTGGGATGGCATCAGCATGCGCATGAATTCGCGCGCCTGCTGGAAGGCGCCATCACCTTCCACCATCACCTCATCAATATCGCGGCCATAAACATCGCGGATGGACCGCTTGATCAGATCCGCTTCCTCATAAATCAACGCAGGCGCGGTGGAAGCCAGCGTCCTTTCGCGGATATTGTCCCAGAGTCTCAGCAGATATTCGCAATCGCGCTGGATTTCGGGCTTCGGGCGTTGCGCGCCGGCGGTGCGCACAATCAGCGACATGCCCTGGGGCAATTGCAGATCATCCATCACTTCGCGGAGCCGCTTACGATCGGCAGCCGAGGTGATCTTGCGCGAAACCCCGCCACCGCGCGGGGAATTGGGCATCAGCACGGAAAAGCGCCCGGCAAGAGAGATATAGGTGGTGAGTGCGGCACCTTTGCCGCCGCGTTCTTCCTTCACCACCTGCACCAGAATGATCTGGCGGCGGCGGATCACTTCCTGGATCTTGTAATGGCGCAGGAAGCGCGGCGGGATGCGGCGTTCGCGGCGTTCTTCTTCGGTCTCGGCCGGGCCTTCGCCGCCAATGGTCTCGGGCGGGGTCTGGTCTTCGGCGGGCAATTCCTCAACGCGGCCAAGATCGGCGGCTTCATCGCCTGGCGCTTCCGGCGCAGCGGCCAGGCTTTCGCTTTCAATCGCCAGCGGCTGCGCAGCGGCCGGGGCTTCGGCAGCGGCTTCCGGTGCCGCGCTTGGCGCCTCAGGGGCTTCTGCGTTTTCGGCGGCTTCGGCGGGCGCGGCCTCGCCATTGGTGTCTTCGGCAGGCTGCCAGGCCTCGGGCGTCTCACCGCTCCAGGCGGCGCGGTCCATCGCACTTTCGGGCGGCAGATCGGCCTCTTCCTCGGCGCGCGCTTCCTCTTCCTGCATCGCGAGCAGGCGCTGCCGGTCCGCCACGGGGATCTGGTAGTAATCCGGGTGGATTTCCCCAAAGGCCAGGAAGCCGTGGCGATTGCCGCCATATTCCACAAAGGCCGCCTGCAGGCTGGGTTCTACCCGCACCACTTTGGCCAGGTAGATATTGCCCTTCAGGGCGCGGCGTTGCGCCGTTTCAAGATCAAATTCGTCGAGGCGATTGCCATCCATCACCACTACCCGGGTTTCCTCGGGGTGGGAGGCATCGATCAGCATACGCTTGGTCATGGGGTGAAGTCTCCGCGCCGGGGCTGAGCCGCCGGCGCAAATGCGTGGCAAGGCCCGAACAAGGATCAAATTGCGGCGTGGCGTGCTTTGGCATGCGACGGCGAAGACCTTCTTCGGTGGGACCGGCGCCAAAGCGGCGCAGCGGCCCCAGGGTGGGCGCACCTGGATCCTGCCCCGGGAACCCTTGGACCACGAAGGTCACAGGCGCAGGCGGGACGGCGGGCGCGACGGGGGCCATGGCCATAAGGGCAGGGGCTTTCGCGCGCCTCGGGCCGCGCCGGCGAGAAGGAAGGGCTGCTCCCCGGCGAAACCACAAAGCCAACGCCATGGGCGCCGCTTCGGAGGCCGAGGGGCTGAGCATCGAGGGCCGCGCTGCCCCACGGGGCTTCATGCGCCAGGCGATGCCGCCGGAATTCTCGCCCGCAGCGGATGCCGCCGGGGCAGGCCACCTTAGTCCCTGCCCGCAGGCACTACAAGGGCAGCTTTGGGGGGGCGTTACCCCGCCCCTTCGATCACATTGCCAAAGCGTTCCCAGCTTTGCCCATTCCAGCGCTGCAACTGCATCTGGCGGATGACGTTATAGTTATCGGGCTGGCTTTGCACCTTGATCCCGGGCAGCAGGGTCGCGATGTCCATGGGCCTGATATTGCGCGCCTGGTTCATCACATTCTCGCGGCTGAAATCATTGCCGCATTGGCGCAGCACCTGAATCATGGTCAGGCCAACGCCATAGCCATAGGTGAAATTGTTATCGCCCAAATCGCCATCCGGCACATAGCGGCGCATGAAGGCGCGCCATTCATTCATGCCCGCATCCTGCGCCCAGGCGGGATCGGATTGATCCTTCCGGTAATCCGAGGTGATGAGCCCGATGCCCTTCTCAGGCCCGGCCGGCTGCATCACCACGCCGACTGAAACCGACACATTGGTCATGAACATCATGGGCCGCCAGCCAATATCATGCACGCGGCGGATGGCCTGGGCAGCGAAGCGCGGCACCACGCCGCAAATCAGCACATCCGCGCCAGAGGCCTGAAGCTGCACGATCTGGCTATCAATGGTTGGGTCCGTTGCTTCATTGGTCGCGGTCACAACCATGGAACGGAAGCGATCCTTGAGCACATCCTGCACGCCGTGCAGGTAATCGCGCCCGAAATCGTCATTCTGATAGAGCAGCGCGATTTTCGCATTGGGGCGCTGTTCCAGCACGTATTTGGTATAGATCTGCGCTTCCACGCGGTAGCTGGGCTGCCAGCCAATGGTCCAGGGGAATTCGCGCGGATTGGCCCATTTATCGGCCCCGGTTGCCAGGAACAGATGCGGCACGGAACGTTGATTGACATAGCGATGTATGGCGCTGTTGGTCGGCGTGCCAAGCTGGTTGAACAGGAAGGCGACGCGATCGCGTTCCACCAGGCGGCGGGTCTGTTCCAAGGTGCGCGGCGGCTGATAGGCATCATCATAGACGGTGAATTTGATGCGCCGGCCGGCAACACCGCCTTCATCATTCAGGCGCCTGAACATGGCTTCCAGGCAGCGGGAAATCACTGAATAGGATGAAACCGGGCCGGATAGCGCATTGGTGCTGCCGATATGGATTTCGGTTGCGGTGACGCCAGGCGCCTCCTGCGCGGCGGCGATATTGGGTGCGGCCAGCGCGCCCGCGCTACCGGCCAGAAGAAG
>JADCEX010000104.1 GCA_020249825.1 Roseomonas sp. | reverse complement strand
CCGGCCTCCCCCAAATCCTCCATGCCGTGCATTTTCACATAGCCGCCCAGCGGCAGCCAGCCGATCCGCCATTCGCAGCCGCGCTTGTCGGTCCAGGTATAGATCGCGCGGCCAAAGCCCACGGAAAAACGCTCAACATGCACGCCGCGCCAGCGTGCGGCCAGGTAATGGCCAAGCTCATGGATGAAAATCAGCACCCCGAGCACCACGACAAAGGCGGCGATGCTGCGGAAGGGTTCGGGTAGCAATTCCAAGAGAGAGGCTCCTAAAAAAGCGCGAGGTCAGGCCAGCGCGGCGCGTTTTGCGGCGATCAGCCCGGCTTCGGACCGCGCCGCCGCATCATGCGCCAGAATGACAGGCAGATCCGCGGCCTCTGGCGCGCCAAGGCGTGAGAGCGTTTCTTCCACCACTACCGCGATATCGAGAAAGCGGAGCCGTTTTTCAAGGAAGAGCCCAACCGCGATCTCATTTGCCGCATTCAGGATGGTGGGCGCACCGCCGCCGGCGCAAAGCGCTTCGCGCGAAAGCCGAAGGGCAGGAAAGCGCACCGGGTCAGGCGCGAAGAACTCCAACTTACCCAGCGCAATCAGATCAAGCGGCGGCACGGAAGCTGCCATGCGCGCGGGCCAGGCGAGCGCATGGGCAATGGGCGTGCGCATATCGGGCGTGCCAAGTTGCGCCAGCACCGACCCATCGGTGTATTGCACCAGCCCATGCACGGTGGATTGCGGATGGACCAAAACCTCGATCCGCGCTTCCGGCACCGGAAAAAGCCGCGCGGCTTCGATCAACTCCAGCCCCTTATTGAACATGGTGGCGGAATCAACACTGATCTTGGCCCCCATGGACCAGACCGGGTGGCGCACAGCAACTTCAGGGGTGACGGCTGCCATTTCGCCGAGCGTCATGGTCCGACACGGCCCGCCCGAAGCGGTCAGGATGATTTTCGCAATGGCCGAGGGATCGCGCATATCCAGCGCCTGGAAAATGGCGTTGTGTTCGCTATCCACGGGCAGGATCGTGGCACCCCCGGCCCGCGCGGCGGCCAAAACGGGCTCCCCTGCGCAGACCAGGCTTTCCTTATTGGCAATCGCCATAATGCCGCCGCGCGCCAGCGCGGCCATGGTGGCGGGCAGCCCGGCCGCGCCCACAATGGCGGCCATGGTCCAATCGGCGGGCAGCCCTGCCGCCGCCACTACCGCTTCCGGCCCCGCCGAAACCTCCGTTGCCGTACCCGCCAGGGCTTCCTTGAGCGCCTGATATTGCGAGGCATCCGCCAGCACCGCATGCCGCGCCTTGAGCCGCCGCGCCTGCGCAGCCAAGCCCTGCCAATCACGCCCGGCCACCAGGGCCACGACATCGAAGGTATCCTCTGCGGCGGCTTCCAGCAGGGAAACCGTGCTTTTTCCAACCGACCCCGTGCTGCCCAGCACCGTGACGCGGCGCGGCCCCGGCCGCTGGTTCAATGCCATAGCGGCATGCCCCGCCCTGCCAGCAAGGCAAGCGCAGTCGCCGTCGGGGCCGCTGCCATGACCCCATCCAGCCGATCCAGCATGCCGCCATGCCCGGGGATAAGCGATGAGCTATCCTTCACCCCGAAGCGACGCTTGATGGCGCTTTCCAGAAGATCACCCGCCTGAGACATCACCCCCAGCATGGCCGCGATTGCCGCCGCGCGTGAAGCCCCCCCCGGTGCCAGCAGCGCCGCCGCCCCGGTGCCGATCAGCGTTGCGGCAATCAAGCCCCCCGCCGCCCCCGACCAGGTCTTGCCCGGTGAGATCGCCGGCGCCAGCTTCGGCCCCCCCAAGGCGCGGCCCGCCATATAGGCTCCGGTATCCGATGCCCAGACGATGAGCACCAAAAACAGCGTATTGAGCAGCCCGGCATGATCCTCGCCGCGCAGCAGCACCAGCGAAAACCCCACAAGGCCAATGTAGAAAAGCCCAGCCGCCGGCCAGATATCGCCCTGGCGTTGCAGCAGAAACAGGACCAGCGTCCCCGCCGCCAAAAGCCCAAGGGCGGCCAATGGTGGCCCAAAGGCGGCCAGCAGCATGACCATCAGGCTGATCGCCGGCATCAGCAGCCCGGGCCAGCGCCAGATGGAAATCTTGCAAAACCGCGCCCATTCCCAGGAAAGCAGCACAACGGCCACACCCACCAGCACATCCCAGACCACGCCGCCAGACCAGATGCCAAAGACCGCGATTGGGATCAGCACCGCCGCCGAAGCGCCCCTCAGGCCCAGATCGCGCCAGGGGCGCGGGGCACCGCCTTCCCGCTTGGATGTCGTGGCTTCCGTCACGTCAGGCGCGCAGCCCATAGCGGCGTTCGCGCCGATGATATTCAGCGACCGCGCCTTGCAAATCCGCGGCCGCGAAATCCGGCCAGAGCACATCCAGAAAGACGAATTCGGCATAGGCCGCCTGCCAGAGCAGGAAATTCGACAGCCGCTGTTCGCCCGAAGTGCGGATGATCAGATCAGGATCGGGCATGCCGGCGGTTTGCAGAAACCCGCCAAACTGCGCCTCGGTCAGCTTGTCGGGGTCGAGCGTCCCTGCCTGGGCAGCCCGCGCCACCGCCTGGGTCGCGGCCAGTATCTCATCCCGCGCACCGTAAGAGAGCGCCATGACCAGATTGAGCCGTGTCCCGCCCGCCGTCGCCTTCTCCGCCTCCGCCACCATATGGGAGACATCATCGCCAAAGCGGCTGTGATCGCCAATCACGGTCAGCTTCACGCCATCGCGCGCGAGCCCCGCCACTTCATTGCGGAGGTAAAGCCGGAGCAGCCCTGATAGCGCGGAGACTTCCTCCACCGGCCGGCGCCAATTCTCACTGGAAAAGGCGAAAAGCGTGAGCCAGCCAATGCCGGCCTCAGCCGCCGCCTGCACCGCGCGGCGCGCAGCCTCAGCGCCGGCGCGATGGCCCAGCGCCACCGGCACGCCGCGCGATTCCGCCCAGCGGCGATTGCCATCCATGATGATGGCGACATGGGCGGGTGGCGCCTGGGGCGCGCCCGGGGCGGGACGCGGATCGCTCGCCGCGCTCATGCGCTGCATCCCCCCGCGCGTTCAGGCCCCATCCGCTTGCGCAAGCGCACTCTCCGTCCCTGTTCCGACGATCGGCTCTCAGACCGTCCGGATATCCTTGTCCTTTTCGACCAAGGCCGCGTCAATCTGCTTGACGAATTGGTCGGTCAGCTTCTGCACTTCTTCCTCGGCGCGCTTCACTTCATCTTCGCCCAATTCGGATTTCTTGCCGGCGGCCTTGATCTGTTCCATGCCATCGCGCCTGACGCCACGCACCGCAACGCGCGCCTGTTCGGCATAGCGCGCGGCAGCCTTGGCCAATTCATTGCGCCGTTCGGTGGTAAGCGGCGGCAGCGGCACGCGAATGACCTGGCCTTCCGCCTGCGGGTTGAGCCCCAGATTGGCTTCCCGAATGGCGCTTTCCACCGCTTTCGTCAGCGCCTTGTCCCAGACCTGCACGGCAAGCAAACCGGGCCCCGCCACCGAGATATTGGCCACCTGATTAAGCGGCGAGACACTGCCATAAGCATCCACCCGCACCGGTTCCAGCAACGCCGGACTCGCGCGGCCCGTGCGCAGGCCAGAGAATTCCTTCTTCAGGGTTTCCATCGCGCCTTCCATGCGGCGCGTCAGATCCTGTTTCAGGGCCTTTACATCAGTCGGCATATTGCCCTTCCCCCTGGGTTACGGCGCCTGTTCCACCACGGTGGTGAATTTGCCTTCGCCCTTCATGACGGCGGTGAAGGCGCCTGGTTCATGGATATTGAAGACGATGATGGGCAGCTTGTTTTCTCGCGCAAGGCTGATCGCCGCCGCATCCATCACCGCCAGATCGCGCGCCAGCATATCCAGATAGGTGAGTGTCGTGTAGCGCTCCGCATTGGGCTTCTTGCGCGGATCGGCGGAATAGACGCCATCCACCTGCGTGCCCTTCAGCAGCGCATCGCAGCCCATCTCAGCCGCACGCAAGGCCGCCGCAGTATCGGTGGTGAAAAACGGGTTGCCCGTGCCGGCGGCGAAAATCACCACGCGGCCCTTTTCCATGTGCCGTTCCGCACGGCGACGGATGAAGGGTTCACAAAGGCTTGCCATCGGGATCGCGCTTTGCACGCGCGTCTGCACGCCGATCTTTTCAAGCGCGTTTTGCATGGCGAGCGCATTCATCACAGTCGCCAGCATGCCGATGCTATCCGCCTGAGCGCGGTCCATGCCGGAAGCCGCGCCGGAAATGCCGCGAAAGATATTGCCGCCACCGATCACCAGGCAGACCTGCACCCCCAGATCCACGACACCCCGCACATCCTCGGCAATGCGCCGGCAAGTGGCGTTATCAAGGCCGTAATCCCGATCCCCCATCAGGGCCTCACCGGAGACCTTGAGCATGACGCGCTTATAGGCCGGGTTCTGGCTCATGGGGGCTTTGTCTCGACTCGGGTTGAGGTTGCGGTCGCCACCATAAGGACAAGCCCGCAAGGGCGGCAATAAGGCAGACCTGGGTCGCATAGATCATTTTCGCGCGCGGCGGAACCACCCGGAGAGCATGGCATTCTGCGTAGGCGCAATGCCTTGGGGCGCCCTATTCCCCGCGCTGTGCTCTCTTCAGCGCTTGGCGCAGCATGGCGATGCTTTTTCAGGAGCCAAGCTGCCGCAGCCCCACCTCAACGAGCCTGCGCTGAGCAGCAATGCGGCTTGCCATATCGGCTTCGCCGCCGGCAAAGGGAAGCTGACCTGCATTGCGCAGCCGCTCGGCGAAGGCTTCCTCGGCCACCACGGCACGGGTTGCTTCCGCCAGTACCGCGCAGATGGCGTCAGGCTGACGGGCATCCCCAAAAACACCGACAAAACCTTCGAAAACATATTCCGGGAAGCCCTGCTCGGTCGCGGTCGCAACTTCTGGCGCGGCGGGCGAACGGGTGGCATTTGTCACGGCCAGCAATTTGATGCGCCCGGCGCGCGCTTGCGGCAAGGCAGTAGCCATGGGCATCGCCGCGATCTGGATACGGTTCGTTGCCAGGTCATTCAGTATTTCGGGCACCGCGCGATACTGCGCCCGCACCAATTCAAGGCGCTGTTCAGCCGCGAAGGCCGCGAAGGTGATGTTGATGCCGCCCGGTGATGAGGCCCAGGCAAAGGCGCCAGGCTGCGCCCGCGCCAATGCTACGGCGCCGCTCAGGTCATTGGCGCCAAAGCCGGGCGCGGCGGCGATGGCGATATGGTCAATGGCCACGGTGGAAATGGGCGCGAATTGCTCGGGCCGATAGGGAAGGTTCGGGATGGTGGAGGGATTGACCGTAAGATGACCAGAAAAGGAGAAGAACATCTTGTGATCATCATTGATCCCCAGAAAGGCCATGGCGGCGATCACGCCATCCCCGCCGGGCCGGTTTTCCACCGGCACAGGCTGGCCCCAACGGCGTGCGAGGGCATCCGCGAAAAGCCGAAGCGTCGTCTCAGCCCCGACACCGGCTGCGAATGGGGTAACGAGGCGCACCGGGCGGTTCGGAAATGCCTGAGCCTGTGCGCGGACCGGGAGCGCCAATGTTGCGAGCATGGGCAGCGCACGGCGAGATAGTTTCATGACACGGCTTCCTTTTGCTGAAGGGTTGCGATGCGGCGCATCCGGCGCTCAGCGCCGGGCGAAATCAGCGTGGCGTGGTGTTCAACCGCCCGATGCAACAGCGCGAGCAGCGTCTTCGCCTCATCCTCGGTCAGGGCTTCAATGGCGCGGGCATTGGCGGCGAGCATCCGCGGACGGAGCCGCCGGCGCAGCGCTATCCCTTCGGGCGTGAGGCGCAGTATACGGGCGCGTCGGTCTTCCTGATCCACTTCCCGTGTCAGCAGGCCGCGCTGTTCCAAGCGCTCGACCACTAGGCCGATGGTATTGCGGTCAACACCAATCGCTTCGCCCAGGCGCTTTTGGTCCAGTCCCGGTTCCTCATCGAGCGAGGCAAGGGCCGCGTATTCGGGCGAGACAAGCCCTTCGGTCGCTTGGGCTTCCGCCACCAGAAACTGGCAAAGCTGATGAAAGAGCCGGCCGAGATGGGCTGGAACCCGATGATAGGGTGCGACGCTAGCGCCATTTGGGTCTATCATAATGATCACTATAATGATCATCATTTATATGATCAATAGAAAAATGAGTCTTTGGCGCAAAACCACTCAAGAAAATTTTGTTGGGTAAATCAGGTAATTAGAGCGATCCCCGTTCACGCTACCTCACGGGAACCGCCCTCAACCCTTGTCTGGTCGCATTTTCCGGAGCGCCAAGTGAACCCACTTGGTTGGAAAACACTCTGGCCAGTTCAGGCCTTGCCGGCAGCAGCGGCCACTTCGGCGGCGAAATCGCCCTGCTGCTTTTCAATGCCCTCACCCAGATGGAAGCGGGCAAAGCCAGAGAGCTTCACGCCCGCCTTCTTGACCACTTCCTTCACGCGGCTTTCGCCATCATGCACCCAAACCTGCTCCAGCAGCACCACTTCCTCGTAGTATTTGCGGATACGGCCTTCGACCATTTTTTCGATGATCGCCTCGGGCTTGCCGGAAGCGCGCGCCTGTTCGGCCAGCACATCGCGTTCGCGTGCAAGCGCGGAGGGCTCAACGGCCGAGACATCCACCGCTTCCGGGCGGGCGGCGGCGACATGCATGCCGATCTGCCGACCAAGCGTTTCCATCACGGCCTGTTCGGAAGCGCCTTCAAGCGCCACCAGCACGCCAATCTTGCCAAGGCCCGGCTTCACGGCGGAGTGCATATAGGTCGCAACCGTGCCTTCCGCGACCTGGAAGCGCTTGGCGCGACGGATGGACATATTTTCCCCAATCGTCGCGATCAGGCTGGTGAGCTGATCCGCCACGGTCTTGCGCTGGGTGGTTTCTTCAACCAGGTCCACGGCGCCCGGCCAGGTGGCATTCTTCAGCGCTTCGATGTCATCGCCAACCGTCAGCACCAATTCGGCAACGGTTTCCACGAAATGCTGGAAGGTTTCATTGCGCGCGACGAAATCCGTCTCGGCATTCACTTCCACCATGGCGGCGACACCAGGGGCCGAAGCCACACCCACCAGACCTTCCGCCGCGACGCGGCCAGATTTCTTGGCAGCCGCCGAAAGGCCCTTCTTGCGCAGCCAATCAATCGCGGCTTCCATATCGCCGCCATTTTCGACCAGCGCCTTCTTGCAATCCATCATGCCTGCGCCGGTGCGTTCGCGCAGGTCACGGACCATACCCGCTGTAATTTCAGCCATTATTCATCCCCATTTGCTGGATGAGAGAAAGAAAAGGGGCCACCGGATGGCGGCCCCGAAAGCATCAGGCCTGGGCCGGCGCTTCGGCGCCTTCAACCGGCGCCACGGCTTCTGCCGCGACTTCCGGCAGCGCTTCCTCTGGCAATTCCTCAACCGCGCCAAGGTCCACACCGGAAGCCTGCATTTCCGCCGAAATGCCATCCAGCACCGCGCCCGCAATCATGTCGCAGTAAAGCGTAATGGCGCGGATCGCGTCATCATTGCCGGGGATCGGGAAGGTCACGCCCGCCGGATCGGCATTCGAATCCACCACCGCAATCACCGGAATGCCAAGCTTATTGGCTTCCTCAATCGCGAGCTTTTCCTTGATGGTGTCGATCACGAAGATGATATCGGGCAGGCCGCCCATTTCCTTGATGCCGCCAAGTGCGCGGTCGAGCTTTTCCTTCTCGCGCGAGAGCATCAGCACTTCCTTCTTGGTCAGACCCGCCGTGTCGCCCGACAGGCGTTCATCCATTTGGCGCAGGCGCTTG
>JADCEX010000103.1 GCA_020249825.1 Roseomonas sp. | reverse complement strand
CTGGCGATGGATGCCTCCGGGTCCATTGATGGGGATGAGTTTCGCCTGCAACGCGAAGGCATTGCGGAATCCATCACCCACCCCGCCGTGCTCGCCGCCATTGCTGCCAATCCGCGCCGCGCCATTGCGCTGGCCATGACGGAATGGGGCAGCCCGGGTGGCGCTACCTTGGTGGTGGATTGGCATCGCGTGAGTGATGCGGCGTCAGCGCAGGTTTTCGCCAATGCCGTGCTGGCCGCGCCGCGATCACGGCAAAGCTATAACGCCATTGGCGACGCGATCACCCATGCGGCCGGCTTGATTGCTGCCGCGCCGTATCGCGCCACGGAACGCGTGATTGATGTGGCGGGCGATGGGCCGGATATGCGCTCCATCACCCTTGCGCCCGATGCGCGGGATGCGGCGGTGGCGCAGGGCATCACAATCAATGGCCTCGCCATTGAAATCGCGCCGGTGACGCGCGGCAACGAACCGCTCCATGTGCATTATGAACGCAACATCATGGGCGGGCCTGGTGCTTTTGTGATGGTGGCTGAAACGCGGCGCGATTTCGCCCGTGCCATGCGCGCCAAGATGCTGCGGGAAATCGCCTAAATCCGATTACGGCACCAAATACCGCACCCGCAAATGATCCATGAAATCATTCGGGTCCAGCGGCTTGCCGGTGGCCGCGCGCAATAAATCCTGAAAGCCGAGCAGCGATCCCTTGCCATGCACATGGGCGCGGAGCCACCCCAGCAGCGGTGCCATATCACCTTCTGCCAGCGCAGCGTCCAAGCCCGGTTCCGCCCTGCGCGCTGCCTTCATCAATTGCGCTGCCGCCATGGCACCCAAAGTATAGGATGGGAAATAGCCAAAGGCACCATCATGCCAATGGATGTCCTGCAAGCAGCCCTTGGCATCATTGGGCGGGCGAATGCCGAGCAGCTTCTCCAACCCCTCATTCCAGGCCGCCGGCAGATCAGCAACCTGTAGCGCGCCTTCGATCATCGCCTTTTCCAGGCGAAAGCGCAGAATGACATGGGCGGGATAGGTGATTTCATCGGCATCCACGCGAATAAACCCGCGCGATACGCGCCGCCACAGCCGCGCCAGATTCTCGGGTGCGACCACCGCCGCATCGCAGCCAAAGCGCGTGCGTAATTCGCCGCCCAGGAAGCGCAAGAACGCATCCGAACGGCAGGCCTGCATTTCCACAATCAATGATTGGCTTTCATGCGCCGCCATCCCGGCCGCTTCGCCCACTGGCTGGCGCGCATAGGCCGCCGGCAAGCCGCGTTCATAAAGCGCGTGCCCGGTTTCGTGCAGTACCCCAAGCAATGCCTTCGCCACATCCGTCTCATCATAAAAGGTCGTGATGCGCACATCGCTGGGCGTGCCACCGCAAAAGGGATGGAGCGATTCATCCAGCCGCGCATGATCATATTCCAAGCCAATGCGTGCGGAGAGCGCCTGGCACAGCGCCTTCTGCGCTGCCACGGGAAACGCCCCTGTCAGCGGGACGGGCGCGCCGCGTTCGGCCTGGATTTCCTCAGCACGCGGCAACGCTTCAGCCAAGAACGCCTCATAGACCGCGAAGACAGGCTCGACATCCGCCGCGGTCACACCGCGCTGATAGCCATCCATCAGCGCATCATAGGGCGCCATGCCAAGTGCTGATGAAAGCGCCGCCGCGGTTTCGCGTTGCAGGGTGACAACTTCGGCCAAGGCCGGGCGCACCAAGGCGAAATCGGCGCGCGCCTTGGCGTCCCGCCAGATTTTCTCGCAGGCTGAATTGGCGCGTGTGCTTGCTTCCACCAGGCTGGTCGGCAAGGCAGTGGCGCGCGCATGGGTGCGGCGCATCAGGGCAAGGTTCGCGCTGTCCCATTCGCCTTCTGCCTCGGCCACCGCCAAGTCTTCCGCCACCGCCGGCGCGGTCAGCAATTCATGCGCAAGCCCGGCAAGGGTCGCCAATTGCTCGCCCCGCGCGGCACCGCCACCAGAAGGCATCATGGCACTCGCATCCCAATGCAGCATGGCGGCGGCTTCATTCAGCGCGGCAATGCGCCCAAAGCGGGATTTCAGACTGGCATAGGCTGGGTTTGACATAGGTCATTCCTGAGGGCGTGGGTTACCTTTAGCCTTTGAACATAGCGGTCTTGCCGGCCAAGCATAATGCCATGCGGCGGCGATCTTCTGCCAGCCAAGGGTCCGAAAGGTGGAGCACCGATGATTAAAAACTTTCTGCACCTGCTGCTGTTCTACCTCACGCTCAGCCTGCCATGGCCGGTGCAGGCCCAAGCGCCGCAGCGTGTCACGATAGATAATTTCGCCCGCGCCGAAACGGACCATTATTTCGGCACTTATGTCGCGCAGGGTGCTTTGGGCCGCTTTTTTCACCTGCGCGATGTCACCCCGCTGGACCAGCAGGGCGTGGTGCGCATGAACCGCGATACGCTTTATTCCTTTGCCATCATCGATCTTGATGCGGGGCCGGTCACCGTGGAATTGCCCGATACGCGCGGGCGCTTCATGTCACTGCTGCTGATTGACCAGGACCATTACAACCCGGCTGTCTTCTATGCGCCTGGCAAGCATCGCTTCACGCGGGCCGAAATCGGCACGCGCTATCTGGGCCTTGCCATCCGCACCTTCCTTGACCCGAATGACCCCGCCGATGTGGCGGCGGCGCGTGCGGCGCAGGATGCCTTGCGGATCGAACAACCAGGCGGCCCCGGCGTTTGGCAAGTACTGAATTGGGACAAATCCTCTCAGGAAGCGCTGCGCAATGCCTTGAGCGCGCTTGTCCCCTTCGCCGATTTCAAGAATGGTTTTGGCGCGCGCGGGCAGGTGGACCCGGTGGCGCGGCTTGTCGCCGCGGCCGCCGGCTGGGGCGGCAATCCGGCGCATGCGGCCATTTATCTGCCCATCCTGCCCCCGGAACCAGGTCGTAGCTGGCGGATGCGCCTTGCTGATGTGCCGGTGGATGGGTTCTGGTCGGTCACGGTTTATGATGCGCGCGGCTATATGGTGCCCAATCCGCGCAATGCCGTGTCGCTCAACAACGTCACCGCGAATCGCGGGGCTGATGGTTCGGTGACTGTGCAATTCGGCGGCTGCGCCGATACCAAGCCAAATTGCCTGCCGGTACCAAGCCCCTGGAATGCCGTGCTGCGGCTCTATCGCCCGCGGGCCGAGGTCACGGATGGGCGCTGGAGGATGCCGGCGCTTGAAGCAATACCCTGAAGCCTTTGCGCCGCGCAGGCTTCAGGCCTTCTTCCGGTTACGCCAGGCAAAAGCCACGAAAACGCCAATCAGGGATAACGCCAGCCCGTACCAGGTGATGGCATAGCCAAGGTGATTATTACGCGGTCGCGGCAGGGTCTGAGAGGGCTCTGGCAGGCTGCCCGGCGGGCCCAGCAGCACCAGCCCATAACGCGCCATGCCCGGCACACCCAAGGCCGCGCCAATCGCCACCGGATCGAAGTGATAAAAGCGCCGGCCCGCGACATCATCCTGTGCGGCGAAACGCCCGGCGGGCTCGCCAAAGCGTATATAGCCGGTGATGCGCTGCGGGCCTTCGGGCCGCGGCAGGCCGGCCAGACCATCCAGCGGCACCCAGCCACGATCCACCAGAATCGGCGGGCCGGCATCACGCAGGAAGGGCACGATTAGCCGCGCGCCCATCCGATTGGCACGAATTTCGACACCCAACAGCGCCTCTCGCCCATGATCAAAGCGCCCGAGTGCTTCCAGCTTCGCATAGGGCGCTGGCGGGTCGCTGAAGGGCGCGGGCGGCGCCGCTTCGGCCGCCGCAATACGCGCCAGCAAATCGGTCTTCCAGCTCAGGCGCTGCGCCTGCCAGGTGCCAAGCCCAAGCAGGATGATCAGAACAGGCAGCCCCGCCAAAGCGGGCCACAGCATAGGTCGAGAGAACATCACCCACCCAAGTCGTGCCAGGGTAGCGCCATTGCAAGCCAAGCAGCATGCGCGGCGACATCAGCGCCGCATGCTGCAAGACCCGGGCGGATATCCGATAGGCCGGCAAGAAAATGGCCGCCCCCGCATCGCGGGTAGCGGCCAAGCAAGGCTGATGTCAGCACGCGGGCAATGCCCGGCGCCGATCAGTGATGCGCGATTTCGCCCGCGCCCCACCAGTAGATGCAAACAAACAGGAACAGCCAAACCACATCGACGAAGTGCCAATACCAGGCCGCCGCTTCGAAGCCGAAATGCTTCTCCGGCGTGAAATGGCCTTTCATGGCGCGTATCAGGCAGACAAACAGGAAGGTCGTGCCGACGATCACGTGGAAGCCGTGAAAGCCCGTTGCGAGGAAGAAGGTCGAGGAATAAATGCCACCATTGTAAAACTGGAACGGCGCCAAGGTGTATTCCCAAACCTGCAAGGCCGTGAAGATCACGCCCAGAAACACCGTGAGCGCGAGCCCGTTCACCAGCCCCTTCTGATCATTGTTCAGCAAGGAATGATGCGCCCAGGTCACGGTGCAGCCCGACAGCAGCAGAATCATGGTGTTCAGGAAGGGCAGATCGAAAGGATCGAAAGTAAGCGTGCCCTTGGGCGGCCACATCGCCACCTCGGCGCCCGAAACATGCTCCGGGAAAAGCGCGAAATGGAAATAGGCCCAGAAGAAGGCCACGAAGAACATGACTTCTGAGGCGATGAACAACGTCATGCCATAGCGAAGCCCGATGCGCACGATCGGCGTATGCAGTCCCGGAGTTTGGCTTTCCTTCACCACATCGCGCCACCAGAAGAACATGGTGGCAAGCGTACCGGCCAGTCCGAGCATGAAAACGAATTTTGATCCGTAATGCGCCCAGAGAATGATGCCAAGCACCAAGGCCCCGCCCGCGAAAGACCCAACAATGGGCCAGGGTGAGGGGTCCACCAAATGGTAGGGATGCTTATGCAGCGGCGGCGCTTCACCACCAGCCGTGGTTGCCTGCCCGTGAGATGTGCTTGCCATTGTCAGTCCTGGTGCCTTCCTCGGTCACGGGCTTAGTGCCCGAACCGGACGCCCGCATCAATCCTGAAACCGCCTCCGAAATCAAGCCCATGAGGCATGAAAACCGGGTTTATCCGCCAATCAATTCTGCCTTGTGTTGCCACGCCCAACATGCGGCCCGGCATTGGCCAGGGCGCCTGCCTTTTTCGCATCTTCCATGGTGCGGAAGAAACTATAAGAAAGTGTGATGGTGGTGATGTCGCGCGTGCTGGGATCCTCGGCAATGCGGGGATCCACCCAGAAAGTGACCGGCATATCCACACGCTCACCAGGTGTTAGGGTTTGTTCGTCGAAGCAGAAGCAGGCGATCTTGTGGAAATAGCGCCCGACCTTCTCCGGCGTTACATTATAGGTCGAAACCCCCGTCACCGGCGTATCGGCGCGATTCGTGGCGGAATAAAAGGCAAGGCCTTCTTCACCAAGCCGCAGCGTCACGCTGGTCTGTTCGGGCATGAAGCGCCAGGGCAGCTGTGGATGCGTGGTGGCGTTGAAGCGGATGGTGATCTGCCGATCGCCAGCCGCGCCGGGCGCCGCCGCGCTGCGTTGCGTGGTGCCGCCAAAGCCTGTCACGCGGCAGAAAAGGTCGTAAAGCGGCACGGCGGCGAAGGAAAGACCCACCATGAAGGTCACCAAGCCTGCCGCGGCAAGCCCGGTGCGCTTGTTCCGTCTTGCGAGTTCCGCCTTGCGCTGATCTTGTTCCATGGGGGTCATGTGGGAAGCTCCTCGCCGCCGCTCAAGCCCGAAGCAACCGTGCAATGCCGATGAAATAGAACAGCACCGAAAGCCCCACCAACACCAGCAATAGGGCGATATTGCGCCCGCGCCGGCGCTTTTCGAAAATCGCGCGTTCTTCCGGGGTCATGGCGCAAGGATCAGCTTTTCGGCAGCCAGCACAGCGAAAAGTGCGAAAAGATAGGTCAGCGAAAAGCGGAAGCATTTCTTGGCCGCCTTGTCCCCCGCAAGGCTGCGGCCTTCGGCATCCTGCGCCTCTCGCAGTACGGCAACCGCGTGGCGGATGAAATTCAGGCCGAGCAGTGCTGCAATCGCGCCATAGACAGGGCCGGAAAAGCCAATGAGCCAGGGTGCCATGCCGAGCGGCGCCAGCGCCAACGTGTAATACAGAATCTGCTTGCGCGTTTCGCGGGCACCCGCCGTCACGGGCAGCATCGGCACGCCGGCCTTGGCGTAATCCTCATGCGCCCAAAGCGACAGCGCCCAGAAATGTGGTGGCGTCCAGATGAAGATGATGGCGAAAAGAATGATAGGCGCCAGGGTGACGTCACCCGTCACCGCGGCCCAACCGATCAGCGGCGGAAAGGCACCGGCCGCGCCGCCGATCACGATATTCTGCGGCGTGCGGCGCTTCAGCCACATGGTATAAACCACCACATAAAAAAGGATGGAAAAGGCCAGCACGCCAGCGGCCAGGTAATTGGTCGCAAAGGCCATCACCACGACAGAACCGACACCAAGCAGAATGCCAAAGCCAAGCGCGGCATCCGGCGCAATGCGCCCGGCGGGGATGGGCCGGCGCGCCGTACGCCGCATCACCGCATCAATATCGCGATCATACCACATGTTGATGGCGCCAGAGGCACCCGCCGCCACCGCGATGCAGAGAATGGCAATCACCGCCAGCACCGGATGCAAATGCCCCGGCGCCACCAGAAGCCCGGCGACCGCGCTGAATACCACCAGCGACATGACGCGCGGCTTGAGCAGCGCGACCCAATCGCCCACTTCCGAAATATTGTAGGAAACAGGAAGGGGGGCCGCGCCCCCCTTGCCGTTTTCGATGACTGAGTCGCTCATCATAACCCCAATGACGTTGCGGCCTTACCGCATCCGAGGAATTTCCTCAAAGGTATGGAAGGGCGGTGGAGACGCCACTTGCCATTCCAAGGTGGTCGCACCTTCGCCCCAGGGATTGGCTGCAGCCTTCACGCCGGACCGCATGGTCACCCAGACGATGTAGAAGAAGAAGACAAAGGACGCGACCGAAATGACCGACCCGATGGAGGCGACGAAATTCCAGCCCCAGAAGGCATCCGGATAATCGGGATAGCGGCGCGGCATGCCCTGATTGCCCGAGAAATGCATCGGGAAGAAGGTCAGGTTCACGCCGATAAAGGTCATCCAGAAATGGATCTTGCCAAGCGTTTCCGGAT
>JADCEX010000102.1 GCA_020249825.1 Roseomonas sp. | reverse complement strand
TTACCGGGCTTGATGCCGAAATCGGCCGTCTCTGCGCTGCGGCAGGGGCCGCGCCCGCGGCCATGGCCCCGGCGCTGCGGCGCAATCTGGAAGCCTTGCTCGTGCAGGTGGAAAGGTTGCAAGCGGCCCTGCCACGGCCAAACAAAGGGGGGGAGCCGCGATGACCCTTAGCCTTGCGAATTGGCTCACCGCCGGCATTTCGCTGATTTTCGTGCTGGGGCTGATATTGCTGCTGGCACGCCTGCTGCGCGCCACAGGCTTGGCCCCGCAAACCGCCGGTCAGCGCCTGAAATTGCAAGAGGTCCTGGCACTGGATGCCCGCCGGCGCGTGATGATCCTGCGCTGTGACGGGCGGGAAGTGCTATTGCTGACAGGCGGACCCCAGGATTTATGCCTGGGTTGGCTGCCGCCCAAGAATGAGGAAACGCCCCCGCCATGATGCGCAAAACAGGTTTTTGGGTCCTTGCGATCCTGGCGGTATTGGCGCTGCCCGCCGGTGTGGCTCTGGCGCAGAGTGTTTCAATTGATCTTGGGCAGACTGGGCAGCCGGGCGCCACGGCACGGCTGGTGCAACTGACCGCCCTGATCGGGTTGCTGTCGCTCGCCCCTTCCCTGCTGGTGATGGCAACCGCCTTTGCGCGTATTGTGATTGTGTTGTCGCTGCTGCGCAGCGCCATTGGCGCGCCTGGCATTCCGCCCAATCCGGTGATGATCGGGCTCGCGCTATTTCTGACCTTCTTCGTCATGCAGCCGGTGTTTGAGGCTTCCTGGACCCAGGGCATCGTGCCGATGACGGAGGGGCGGATTTCCGAATTGGACGGGTTGGCGGCGGCGGCGCAGCCCTTTCGCATGTTCATGGTGGCCAATATCCGCGAGGATGACCTGATCCTTTTCATGGATCTGGGGGGGATTCAGGCCGTTGCGGACCCCGCGCAGACACCCTGGCGCGCCCTGATCCCGGCCTTCATCGTGGGTGAATTGAAGCGCGCCTTTGAAATCGGCTTCCTGCTGTTCCTACCCTTCCTGGTGATTGATATGGTGATCGCGAGCATCCTTATGTCGCTCGGCATGATGATGCTGCCGCCATCCGTGGTGGCGCTGCCCTTCAAGCTGATCTTTTTCGTGCTGGTGGATGGCTGGCGCCTGGTCTCGGGCAGCCTGGTGCAGGGCTTCAACCTGAATTGAAGCATCTCTTTTGGCGATGCGGATCGTTGCCGATCCGCCCTCAGACGCCGGCGCGCGCCTCCGCGCGCTTATTCCTGATCAGTGACGCGCTGTTTCAGGCGCCTGGCAGGTTTTCCGCGATATAGGGCGGCAGGTTGAAGGCGCCGGTGTGAATTTCCGGCGTCCAGTAGCGCGTGGTGCCAAGAATGCCCGAAGCCTCCGCACGGCGGCGGATTTCATCAGTCGCCACCGCGCGGCAGGATGCATCCTTCGCGGCCCAACCAAGCGTCATGAAACCGCCGACATAAGTCGGCACCGCCGCCACATAGGCCCAGTTATCGGGAAAGGATTTCGCGCGCCGGCGCGATGTTTCGTGCAATTCATCGGCCTGCATGAAGGGCACGCCGCATTGATTGACGATCAAGCCGCGGGGGGAAAGGATCCGCGCCGCATTGGCGTAGAATTCATCAGTGAACAGCACTTCACCCACGCCGATCGGGTCCGTGCTGTCCACGATAATCACATCAAAACTTTCAGCAGGCGCGACACGAACATAGTCAATGCCATCGCCGATGATCACCTCGGCGCGCGGGTCGCCCCAGGCATTGCCGCCAATGGAGGGAAGGAATTCCTTGGAAAGCCGCACCACTTCGCCGTCAATTTCCACCATCACGGCTTTTTCCACGCCGCGATGCTGCAACACGCGCTTCAACACGCCGCCATCGCCCGCGCCGATGATCAGCACGCGCTTGGCCGCGCCATGGGCCAGGATGGGCACATGGGTGATCATTTCCTGATAGACGAATTCATCGCCTTCGGTGATCTGCACCACGCCATCCAACAGCATCACCCGGCCATGGGTTTCGCTTTCAAAGACAACAATATCCTGAAACGCCGATTGCACGCGGGCCAATTCGCGCTTCACACGAAAGCGCTGGCCCCAGGCGGCATAGAGGGTTTCATTGATCCAGCTATCGGTCGCCATGGCGGCATCCTTCCACAATGAAAGGCCGGGTGCTGCCACCCGGCCCCATCAAAACGATATCGATTGGCAATCAGCCGATCAGGCCGCGCTTATGTTCGGCAAGCTGCACGCGTTCCGGCAGGAAGCCGCGCTTCAGCGCCGCGATCGCCTTATAGGGATCGCAATCGCCACAGACGAAGATATCGAGCGCGGCATAATCGCGTTCCGGCCAAGTGTGGATGGACACATGGCTTTCCGCCAGCACCAGCACGCCAGACACCCCGCCATTCGGCGAAAAGTGATGGAAATGCCCATGCAGGATCGTCGCCCCGGTGGCGAGCGCCCCTTCACGCAGCACCGCATCAATGTGGTTCGGATCGTCCAGATTGGTCGCCCCCCACAAATCAACGATCAGATGCGTCCCGGCGTAGCGCACACCGTCACGCTGAACGAAATAATCCTTCTCGGCATGGGCCGAGACGTCTTCGTCGGTATTCCGGGTGTCGCTCGGCAAATCCGAGACCATCCCCGGTTGGACGAGAGCTTCCATAGCAGGGCTCCTTCCAGCCAGCAGATGACCAGGGTGATCAGAGAATTCTGATCGGGGTCAACGATTGCGGCATATGGGGCAAACGGGGCGGTGACGCAAGGGAAATTGACAGGGGGAGCATAAGAAATTTCCTGCCACTTCCGGCAGGGGCCAAAATCTTTATCGCCCAGGCGCTGGCGCCGTCGCCGAACCTGCCGCTGGTGCATTCTGCCCGCCCAATCTTTGCGGCAATAGGCGCAATTGGCTGATTTCGCGCTGCAGGCGCGGCAGATCCTGCACCCCGCGGAGCGATTCGCCTGTCAGCAGGGTGAAAGCTTCTGCGAAGGGTCCGCCCTGCATGCGCGCACCATATGTGTCGCGGAGCTGCGACAGGGTGGCCGTATCATTGGCCATGGCGGCATAGGCAGCGGCCCGCACCAGATCACGCCGGATGCTGGCGTCCAGAGGCGCCGACGCAGGCGGTATCTTGGCAGTGATATGATTCATCATGGCTGCCGCAGCGCCTTCCCAATCCTGCGCCGCCGCGCGGATTTCGGCCAGGGCCTCAGCGCCGTCATCACCCAATTCGGAAAGCAGCCCTTCAGCAACGCGGCGATTGCCGGCACGCGCCAGGGCGCGCCCGCGCAGGATTGCACGCTCGACTTCCTGCCCATTGCCTTCTGTCGCCGCATCCAGGGCGGCCAAGGCGCCGGACGCATCCCCCTCTGCCAGGCGGATGGCGGCGAGTTTTGTACTGACGGCCTGACGCGCTGCCGGATCGGTCAACCGCGCCAAGGCATCGCGCAACACGGCCGAGGCACGGTCCACAAGATCAAGGGCGACCAATCGGTCCGCCAGAAGGACAACGGAGCGTGTTCCCGCCTCATCCTCAGTCAGGAATTCCGGGTGCGCATCATAGAAGCTGGCGGCGTTCAAGGGGGGCGCGTTCTGCAGTGCTGAAGCAAAGGCAGCGCGCAGATGCGGGCGCAGGTCATTCTCGCGCTCTGGGAAGAAGCGTTGGGTTTCCTGCAACAATTCAAATGCGGCGCGGCCATTGCCGGCTTCACGCCGCAATTCAGCGAGGCGAATGCGCGCATTCATTTCATCCGTATCGCCGCGCCAGGCGAAAAGTGCCGCTTCCAATTCGGCAATGGCGCCGGCGGCATCAAGCCGCCCCACGGCCAGGCGCAATTCCACGCTGCGACGTATGGCGCGCGCGCGGCGCAACCTATCCCTTCCTTGAATGGCCTGACGATAGGCCGCCAGCGCATCCTCGATCCGGCCATCGGCTTCAGCCATCATGCCGCGGGCAAGATGAAGGCTGGCATTGTCAGGATCGGCCTCCGCAAGACGGTTTGCCGCCGTAAGCTCGCCGGCGGCGGCAAGGCTTTCCATGGCGATCGGGGTCAGGCGCTGGGCCAGGGGGCGGGGGTAGGACAATAAAAGGGGTAGGCTGGCGGCAATGGCGGGGCCGGCCACGGCGTGATCACCCCGCGCGGCCGCCAGAAATCCGCGCCAAAGCGTCGTTTCATCTGTTGAGGGCATTTGCGGGTTTTCAAGCTGGCGCGCCTCGGCCTCACGCCCGGCGACCAAGGCTGCGGCGGCTTGCACCATCACAAGCCGCGCATCCGCACCCGCGCGCGGGTCTTCCTGCAAGGCAAGGTTCGCCATGGCCTGGGCTTCCTGCGCCATGCCAAGCGCGAGCAATGTTTCGGCTGCGTGCCGCCGCGCTTCTGACCGGCCAAGCGGCCCTGCGGCACCGATATTCGCTGAAGCGGTCCGCAGCCTTTCCATCAGCGTCGCGGTTGAAGCCGAGGGCAGGTCCATGATGCGACTTAGCGTCGCGGCTTCAGCCAAGGGCTCCCTGCCCGCATCAACACCAAGCCTGAGCGAATCCGTGCCAGATGCTTGCAGGATGAAGCGGTCATTCAAGGCGCGGAGTTGGATATTGTCGCCCCGGGGCAATACGGCAACGCCAAGCATGGCAGGCAAGAGCTGAAATTCCGACTGGCGGCGGCCAATGGCAACGGCCTGGCCGGCTTCCCGCAAGGTGCCCACCAGCAACGGGCTACCTGATTCGGGATCGAGCACTGTCACGCTGCGCCCAGGACGCGCTGTGCGCAACACCAGTCGCGTCGGCGGCCCCTGTTCCAATTCCGGCGTAATGGGGGTCAGCGCGCGATTGGCGTCCACCGCATCGCGAAAGGCTTCCATCACCCAGGCAGTGCCTTCACGCCGGGGACGGAGCGTGCCCGGCTGGGCGAGGCGCATTTGCAGGATGGTCGCGTCGCCAGTCTGGCGCGCTTCCATGCTGCGGAAAATACTGCTGCCCTGAAGTTGGCTGAGGTCCAGCGCCTCCGACCGGTCCAGGACCGCGATCACCCAATCGCCATGGCGGAAGACAGCGGCGGATGCTTCTGGCCCAAGATCAAGCGAAATGGCGCGGCCTTCCGCCACCAGGCCAACCGGCACGGTGCGGCGCGGCGGCACCACCACCAAGGGACGCACGGTCGGTGCGGGCTGTGCCGACGCAGGCGCCGGGGGCGGCGACGCAGGGGGCGCGGCCGGCGAAGCGGCGGGCGTTGCCGGGGTTGGCGCCGGCGTAACCTGGGGGGCGGCGCCCGCAATTGCCCCGGGCCCGGTACGCGAAACATCCGCCGAGGGAGGGGCCGTGGCGGATGCGGTGGCAGTCTGGCTTGTGGGGCGCGCGGGCTCTGCAGGGGGCGCGGTGGGGGGCGGCCCTGCCGTCGGCGCGGCAGGTGGGCCAGTCGCGGGTCGCGGTGGCGCGGCAGGTTGCGGCGGGGCAGCAGCTGGCGCCGCCGGGGCCGGCGCGGCTGTCGCGGGTGGTGGTGTCGTGGTGGCCCGGGGCGCAGCCCTGGGCGCTGCTGGCGCTGCGCCACCCCCGGCGGCCGGCGCGGCGGTGGCGCTTTCGGCGCCATCAAGCGCATCAATCACCACGCGGTTACCAATACGGAAATGGCGCAGCTGTGCCCCAGGCGCGGCTTGCAGCACGATCCCGCCTTCAATCGCCGAAAGGCTTTCAATATTCTTCGGAAGCCGCAAGGCGCCCGAAAGATCGAAGCGCGCCGGCGTATCAAAACGAAGGATCAGGCGATTGCCGGATACCTCCGCCCGATAAACCACCGCTTCGGGCCAATCCATGACCACCCGCCCGTAAGTTGGGTGGGTGCCAACCCGAAACCCGACTGTGGGCGCCTGCTGCGCCATGCCCGGAACGCCAAAGGCGATCCAGATCAGCAGCAGGACACCCACAAGGCGCATTAATCGAAACTCGCCAAAAGCCGGTCAATCTCGCTTTGCGAGACCCCGGAACCCGGAAGCTGCGGGCCATTGGCGAGCTTTTCACCCTCGGTCCGCTTATCGGCACGGGGCACGGCAGTTGGGGCCACGGCCGCCGAATCCGGTCCCGGCATGCCGCTGGCGGCGGAGACTACCGCCGAAATCCTGCCTTCAATCGCCTTGAGTGCTGTCACAACTTTCCCGATTCGCTGGCCTGTGATGTCCTGAAAGGAACAGGCTTCGTATATCCGAGTGACCGCACCTTGCAACTTATCCGCCGCTTCACCCGAAAGCTCGGCCTGCATCTGTTCAAGCGTTTCGCAGCAATCCAGGATTTCATTGGTGGCATGCGCCGTGTGGTCCACAATGGCGTCAAGCTCATCGGTGGCGGAAGGGATATGCGCGTCGCGGATATCTTCCACCTTGAGGGCGGCGATTTCGGCCTTGGCGCGGGCAATCGTGCGCCCAAGACCTTCCAGCTCGGCCAAAAGGGCGGATTCCTTAGCCGTCAGATCGCCTGCCATGGTCGCGAGCACCGCACGCACCGTGGTTTCGATCCGGTCGCCTTCCGGCCCTTGGGGGGTTCCATCAGGCATGGACCAGCACCTTTTCGATCTTTTCGCGCAGCGTCTCAGCGTTGAAGGGCTTCACGATGTAATTGGAAACGCCCGCCTGCTTGGCGGCCACCACGTTTTCGGTCTTGCTTTCGGCGGTGATCATGATGAAGGGCAGATTCTTGAGCCGCTGATCAGCCCGCACTTCCTTGAGCAGATCAAGCCCAGTCATGGGCGCCATGTTCCAGTCGCTGATCACGAGCCCAAAATTGCCCGCGCGCAGCTTGGCCAAGGCTTCCTGGCCGTCCACAGCTTCATCAACATTGTTGAATTCAAGCTGCTTCAGAAGGTTGCGGATGATGCGCAGCATCGTCCGATAATCGTCCACAATCAGGACATTGATATTCTTATCCATGGTTCTCCACCGTTTGCCGACCGGATCGTTCGACCTACTCGCTTCCCGGCCGATTGGCCCGGTGTCTCGCCAGTTCGGCAGTGAGAACCCGGGCTTTTTCAGGCCGCATCGCACCGATCACCGGTGCCATTTTCCGCTCACCCATGCGATCCAGAATTTGGATCACCACGGGCAATTCCAATTCCTCGAAAATTGCGGCCGCTTCGCGCGGACGCATGTTTTCATAGGTGCGAACCAGGCCGCGCCAGCCGGCCTCCTCACGCTCATTGCGGGCGCGCTCCATGACCTCAAGGCGCTGCTGAAGCTGGGCCAGCTCTTCGATGCGCTGCCCAAGACGGCGTTCTGCCGCCGCCAGGACCAATTCGCGGGAGGCGATGGTCTGCTCCCGCGCTTCCAGCTCAGCCCGCCGGGCGCGAAGTTGTTCCAAAAGCGCGCGTTCGGCCTGGGAAATCGGGTTGGGCGCATCGGCGACGCCCCCGTCCTGCCGCTCACCCAGGCGTTGGAACCCGCCAGCCGGGCGGGTCGGCTCAGAGACGACGGTAAGTGGGGGGGCAATATCTGCCGCCCGTACCGGCGCGATGGAGGGCGCCGGCGCGGGATCGCCGCGCAGCAAGGGGCGGATGATATTTTCGGATTTTACAAGGAATAAGCCACCCATCGCGACAATCGCCAAGGGTAAAAGACGCGGTTTGAACATCAGCGGGCCACCCTTCCTAATCCGACAGAAAGGGCGCGGAGCAAATCGCGTTCCGCTTGGCTACGCAGCGTGCTTTCATCGCCCGGCGGCTCACGCAGGGGGCGCGCGGCAGCCGGGGCAGGTGGTGGTTCATGGCCAGCCATGGGGCGCCCGGCGCGCACCAGGGATTCCAGGCGATCCGCCAGGGTCTCGGCGCGTTCGATCAGGAAGCGCAAATCATCACGCAAGGGCTCGGCCGTAGTGATGCGTTCCTGCACCTGCCGCCCCGCGAGTTCCGCCGTTGCGCGCAGCCGCAGAATGGCCGATTCAGCCGCCCCCGCTGCTTCGGAAAGACCCTGGGCGCTGGTTTCCATGGCGGCCCGGTCCTTGCGGATTTCGCGCAAGGCACGTTCCAGGCGGATGGCGAAGGGGATGGCCGCGCCAAGAAGCACCAGCACGGCCAGTTGCAGGCCCCATTCAAGCCAGGAAAGCGACATCATGACGAAGCCCCCCTGCGCCGCTCAATCTCCCGGTCGATTCTGACAGCCAGGCGCTGACCCTTGCGGCCCATCTCACCCTCGAAAAGCGGCACTTCCCCGCAGCGCAGCCTGACCGGCGCCCCGGGCGCAACGCCCAAAGTGATCCGATCACCAACTTTCAGGTTGAGCACCGTGGAAAGCGGCAGCATCTGTTCATCCAGCACCACATCCAGGCCTATATCGGTGTGGCGCAATTCCTCGGCCAAATGGGTTTCCCAGATGCTGTCGCGGCCGAATTTTTCCCCCATGAATTGCTGCAGGAGCAATTCGCGGACGGGTTCCAAAGTGGCATAGGGCAGCAGGATCTCAAGCTTGCCGCCGCGATCTTCCATATCCACCCTGAGTCGCACCAGGACGCAGGCATTGGATGGCCGGCTGATCACGGCAAAGCGCGGGTTCACCTCAAGCCGTTCAAAGCGGAAATGCACTGGGCAGAGCGGTTCAAAGGCCGCTGTCAGATCATCCAGCACCACGCCAACCAGGCGTTCGACCAGGGTGCGTTCAATGGTGGTATAGGGCCGGCCTTCAATCCGCATGGCAGCGGTGCCGCGCCGCCCGCCCAACAGCACATCCACCACTGAATAGATCAGCGCGGAATCCACCACCGCCAGGCCGTAATTGTCCCATTCATCAGCCCGCGTAACGCCCAGCATGGCCGGCAGCGGTACCGAATTCAGGTAATCCCCAAAACGGAGCGAAACAATGCCGTCAATCGAGACATCCACATTATCCGACGTGAAATTGCGCAGCGTCGTGGACATGAGCCTGACCAGGCGGTCAAACACAATCTCCAGCATCGGCAGGCGTTCATAGGAAATCAGCCCGGAGGAAATGATCCTTTGGATGCCGCTTTCCTCGGCCTCGCGCGAGGGGCCGACACCGAAGCCCAGAAGACTGTCAATTTCAGCCTGGTTCAGAACCCGCGCCGCATCGGCCGCGACCGCCGGGGCAGCCTGCCCCTCGGTTGCGCCTTCTTCCTCGAGCGCGGCGCCCCAGGCCGCGGCGAGGTCTTCTTCTTCGCCCGTGCCGCTCATTGGACCAGAATCTCCATGAAGAGCACGTCATTGACGCGGATCTGCTGGGCATCACCGCGGCCGGCCTGGGCCACCGCGATATTGGCGCGGGCCACCAATTCTTCGCGCAGGCGCTGCGTGCCGGCGGAGCCGCGCAATTCTTCGGGCCGAACTTCCCTAAGGTAAGTCTGGAACAGATCCAACAAGCGCGGCATGGCGGCCTGAACGACCGCGCCATCCTCGGGCCGGGCCAATTCAAGCTTGCTGCGCAGCTTGACGAAAACGGCGCGACGACCCGGCGCGTTCAGATTGGTGACAATCTCTGGCATTTCCAGGAAAGTCACGACGCGCGGCCCAGGTTCCCCATTTCCGGCCGAAGCGGCGGGGGTACCCATACCGAGTAGC
Source organism: Roseomonas sp. (assembly GCA_020249825.1). Lineage (GTDB taxonomy): Bacteria > Pseudomonadota > Alphaproteobacteria > Acetobacterales > Acetobacteraceae > Neoroseomonas. The sequence goes on along the minus strand of JADCEX010000102.1, from coordinate 1,730 downwards.
GGCGGCAGGATGCCGCCGAACCAGAGCCCGGCCCCGATCGCGACCAGCAGCACAGGCGCGGCAAGGAGCAGAAGCTTCTTGCGCCCCCCGCCCTTCTTGCCTTCCTGCACTTCCTCACTGGCCTCAATTTGCCCTGACATCCATGTCTCCTTCGCAACGCATTGTGACAGGCTCCGATTAAGGAAGCCTTGCGGCAGGGCTTGCCGGGCCAAAAAGGTTTTGACCGGCAAGTTCTGCCCTGAATCCACACTATAAAGGATGGCACGCCGGTTGCACCAAGCTTTTTACGAGCCGACCCTCGTGTCGGTTCCTTGGTTCTTACGGCAAGGGTCCATGGCGCTGGACCCCGATTGAGGGAGTTTTTATGGATTCGCCCGGCTATATCCTGCTGTCGCGCCTGTCGCTCCAGGAACGGGCCACACAGGCCCTTGCGCATAATATTGCCAATGCGGATACCACGGGCTTTCGGGCCATGCGACCGGTTTTCGGTCAGGTGATGGTCAGTTTGCGTGGCGCGGGCGGGATGCCGGGGGATTCCTCCATGTCCTTCCCGCAGGACCGCGCGACTTGGCGCGACATGGCCCAAGGCAGTCTTCAGACCACCGGCAACAAGCTGGATTTGGCCATTGATGGCGAGGGATTCTTCGTGGTCGAAACCCCGCAGGGTGAGCGCTATACGCGTGCCGGGCGGTTTTCCATCGCTGCCAATGGCCGGCTGGTGGATCAGGAGGGCAATTCAGTCCTGGATTCACGGGCCAGGCCTATCGCCTTTTCGGCCCAGGATACGCAGATTGAGATCACCAAGGGCGGCGTTATCCAGAGCGAGAATGGCCCCATCGCCACGCTGCAATTGGTGCGCTTCGAAAATCCACAAAACCTGATGGCCGAAGGCAATCGCCTGTTCGACGCCAAGAATGAGGCGCCGGTCCCGGTTGAACGCCCCAAGGTGGTGCAAGGCGCGCTTGAAGGCAGCAACGTATCGCCCATCCTGGAAATGACACGCCTGACCGCAGAAATGCGCGAATTCCAATACGCCAGCATGTTCACCGAACGTGAGGGCGAACGCATCACCAATGCGGTGGAGCGCATCATGCGCCGCCGGTCTTCATAAGATAGAATAGGACAAAGCCACCATGCGTTCCTTGCAAATCGCCGCGACGGGCATGTCGGCCCAACAGACGAACATCGAAGTCATTTCAAACAATATCGCCAATATCTCGACCACTGGCTTCAAGCGGCGCCGGGCCGAATTCCAGGATCTTATCTATCAGAATCTGCGCCGTACCGGATCGCAAAGCGCCGATACGGGCACACTGTTGCCTTCCGGCGCACAGCTTGGCCTTGGTGTGCGTACGGCGGCGATTTATCGCATCAGCGAACAGGGCAATCTGCAGCAGACCGAAAACCGCTTTGATATCGCGATCCGCGGCAATGGCTATTTCCAGATACTGATGCCTTCGGGCGAAACTGCCTACACGCGCGATGGCACCTTTGGGCTTTCGGCTGAAGGCACGATCGTGACCGCGGAAGGCTTCACGGTGCAGCCTGCCATTACCATTCCGCCGGCGGCGCGTGATGTCACCATCAATGCCACCGGTGAAGTACTGGCAAAGATTGATGGGCAAATTCAGCCGCAGAATGTGGGCCAGATTCAGCTTGCGATCTTTGCCAATGAAGGGGGCTTGGAAGCCATAGGTGAAAACCTGTTCCTGGCCACACCCGGATCAGGC
>JADCEX010000101.1 GCA_020249825.1 Roseomonas sp. | reverse complement strand
CACCATCAGGGCGCGGCCTTCCACGTAAACCTGCACGGTTTCGGGCCGATGATCCGGGCGCGTGCGAAACATCAGAAGCGCTCTGCCGAAAACGGCGCCAGGAAAGGATCAAGCGCGCCGCGCGCAATCATGGGCGCCAGCAGTTTGCCATGCGCAGCCGCCAGCGTAACGCCGGAATGGCAATTGGCGGTATAGGCGCCGGGCAGTGTTTCGGACTGGTCATAAATCGGCAGCCCATCGGGCGACATGACGCGTAGCGCAGACCAGGCGCGCACCACATTCAGCTTGCCGATCCAGGGAAAGCAAAGCGCCGCGCGATGGGCGATTTCGGCCATCACCGGTTGGGTCTGGCGCGTGTCAAACCCCACTTCCTCCACGCTATCGCCCAGCATGATGCTGCCTTCACCTGTTTGGCGAATGGTGGTGGTGGGCATGGGCAGCGCAGCGCGCGTGCGTTCCGTCACCAGCACCTGGCCACGCTGCGGGCGCACCGGTGCCTTCAGGCCGAAATGGGAAGCGAGCGCGGCATTGCCGAGGCCAGCTGCCAGCACGGCGCGTTCTGCCTGGATGGTACCAAGATTGGTTTCCAGCAGGAAATTGCGTGGTGCGGTCGCGATGCCGGTGATTTTCACATTGGGCAGATAAACCCCGCCAAGCGCCGTAAAGCCGTGATGCAGGCTGCGCAGCAGTGCAAGCGGGCTGACATGCCCATCATAGGGCGTGAAGGAAGCCCCCACCACGGCGGGGCCAAGCCCGGGGAGCATTTCGCGCGCTTCCCGCGCATCCAGCATCCGGTATTCAAAACCGTAATTGCCCGCTTCGCGCTTCATTTGCTGCATGCGCGCTTCGCGGTCTTTCATTTCCTGATCGGAAAGGCAAAGATGCACGCCGCCTGGTTGGGCAAGATGAAGCGATTGCCCGGTTTGCTTGGTCAGATCATCCGCCAGTTCTGCCCAGCTTTCGGCCGATTGGCGCGTCCAGCGCTGATACCATGGCGCGCCGAGCCCCTTGGATTGTACCCAAACCAGGCCGAAATTCCCCCGGCTGGCGCGATAGGCTGCGTCCCCCTCATCCAGCAGCGCAACCGAAAGCCCTTCACGCCGGAGACCCCAGGCAATGGCGGAGCCCACCAGCCCGCCCCCAATCACCATTGCGTCGAAGCGTCTTCCGGTCATGACAGAACCAGTTTATGCGCTTTCGGTTAACGAAACATGCGACATCACCGCCCGCCGCCAACCTGCAGGCAAGCTGCCGTGACATAGGAAGCCGCGTCAGAGGCCAGGAACAGGATGCATTCCGCCACTTCCTCAGGCTTGCCAGGCCGGCCCATGGGGACCAGCGGCCCAAGCCGCGCCAGCCGATCCGGCGCGCCGCCACGGGCATGGATTTCCGTTTCAATCAGGCCAGGATTGACCGCATTTACCCGGATGCCTTCCTGCGCCACTTCACGCGCCAACCCTATCGTTAGCGTATCCACCGCGGCCTTGCTCGCGGCATAATGGACATATTCGCCCGCACTGCCGAGTTCCGAGGCGCGGGAGGAAACATTCACAATCGCACCCCCCTTGCCGCCATGCTTGGTGGACATGCGCTTCACCGCTTCACGGCAGAACATGGCAAGGCCGGTGACATTGGCGCCCATGGTATTGGCCCAGCCGGCATGGGTGATCGTCTCCAACCGCCCGCGCGGGCCGGTGCCGCCGGCATTATTCACCAGCACATCAATGCGCCCGAAATGCTTCATGACCGCTTCAAAGGCGCCAATCGCATGCGCTTCATCCTCGACCGAGCCTTGCAGCAACAGCACCTTGGCCCCGGCGGCTTCGCAATCGCGCTGCACGGCTTCGGCGCTGGTCCGATCATGCTGGAAGGTCAGGCATAAATCATAGCCGCGGGCAGCCGCCATGCGCGCGGTGGCCGCGCCAATGCCGCGCCCGGCGCCCGTGATCATCATGACTTTGCGTGACATGGGCTCTCCCCTTTGTTGAAGTGGGCTTTATGCCATGGGATGGCGGGCTTGCCGATACCCGCGCGGCGGGTGAGCATCCGGACCGGAGGCTCGCCATGACACAAAATTCCACCACCCGCTTCAAACCGCTGGCCTGCCATGATGCCCTGTCGCGCTTCCAGGAGCTGCAACACGCATCAGCGCCGGCACAAAACAGGAAAGGCTGAAGTATGACGCGCGATCTTGAGGGCAAAAGCGCGCTGGTAACTGGCGGCGCTTCTGGCATCGGGCGGGCCACGGCGCTTGCCTTTGCGCGTGAGGGCGCGCGGGTGGCGGTGGCCGACATCATGCAGGATGCGGCGCAACGCACAGTCACTGAGATCGAGGCGATGGGCGGCCAGGCCATGGCGATTGCCTGTGATGTCACGGATGATGATGCGGTCAAGGCCATGATCGCCGCGACGGTGGATGCCTTTGGCAGCCTTGACTGCGCCTTCAACAATGCCGGCATCGCGCCTTACCAGGTAAATGCCGGGGGGCAGAAAATCGCGGATGTCGCGCCCGAAGCCTGGCGCCGCTTGATCGATGTGAACCTGACCGGCGTGTGGCTATGCCTGCGGCATGAAGTGGCGCAAATGCGCGCGCAGGGTTCGGGCGGCGTCATCATCAATACCGCTTCGATCCTGGGGTTGGTCGGAACGGCCACCTCCTCAGCCTATGTCGCGGCGAAGCATGGTGTGGTGGGCTTGACCAAGGTTGCGGCGGCGGACCATGCCGAGGACAATATCCGCGTCAACGCGGTCTGTCCGGGCTATATCGAAACGCCCATGACCGAGGAGACGATGCGCCGGCGCGGGGAGCGCATTATGGCCCGCGTGCCTATGGCGCGCATGGGCAAGGCAGCGGAAATCGCCGAAGCGGTGGTTTGGCTTTGCAGCCCGAAAGCAAGTTTTGTGACGGGTGTCTCCTGGGCGGTGGATGGCGGCTATACAGCGATTTGACGCCCTTCCTGAAGCGGGCATGATTGCGCGCTGGAGTGCCGCGACCATCCCGCCCATCAGCCTTTGAGGAAACACCATGTCAGAAATCCTGATCAGCGATGATGCCGGGCTGCGCTGCATTCGGCTCAATAGGCCCGAGAAGAAAAACGCCCTGACGCGCGCCATGTATAGCGCGATCGCTGCGGCCTTGCGGGAAGCCGCCACCGCGCCGGGCATTCGTGCTGTTCTGATCACCGGCGGCGATGCCTGTTTTACCTCTGGCAATGATGTGGCGGATTTTCGCGCGCGCGGGGAACAGCAGGCGGAAGTCCCCTCACCCGCGCGGGAAATGCTGGCGGCACTTGCCGAATGCCCGAAGCCGGTGGTGGCGGCGGTGGCGGGCTATGCTATTGGGATCGGCACGACGCTGCTGCTGCATTGTGATCTGGTCTATGCTGGCGATAACGCCATCTTCCGCATGCCCTTTGTGGATTTGGGGCTTTGCCCGGAAGGCGGTTCGTCGCTTTTGGTGCCGATGCGTGGCGGGCAATTGCTCGCCAATGAATTGCTGATGCTGGGTGAGGCCTTCGCGCCTGAGGTTGCGTTGCGTGCGGGTATCATCAATGCCGTGGTGCCGGCAGCGGATTTGCTGGGGCATGCGGAAGCAAAGGCGCGCGCCCTGGCCGCCAAGCCACCCGCTGCCATGGCGCAAACCAAGGCGCTGCTCCGGCGCGCCGATGCGGCGCGGATTGCCGAACATATGCAGGTAGAATTTGCGGCCTTTGGCGCGCTTCTGCGCGGGCCAGAAGCGGCGGAAGCAGTTGCGGCGTTTCAGGAAAAGCGCAAGCCGGATTTTTCGCGCTTCTTTGCTGGCGGAAAGGGCTGAAGCCATGCTGCACCAATGGCCGGCCCAGGCGCGGGTTTATCATGATGTTGCCGTGGCCGAAGCGCTGCCGGGCGAGGTTGGCGGCGCGCACCGCATAGCACTCCTCACGACAAGATCACTCGCGGGTAGCCGCATTGCGGCGGCGGTGCGCGATGCCTTGGGCGCAAGGTTGGTCGCTGAAACCGCTGCCATGCGCGCCCATAGCCCGGTGGAAGATGTGCTGGCTTTGGCCGCGCTGCTGCGTGAAAGCCGCGCGGAATTGGTGGTGGCACTTGGCGGTGGTTCGGTGATTGATGGCGCCAAGGTCGCTTGCCTTGCGGTCTGGCGCGGCATTACGGACCCAGCCGCGCTGATTGAAGCGGCGGTTTCGCGCGGAGCCTCGCCCGGCGCTTGGGATGGCGCCGCACCCTCTCCGCGATTGATTGCCGTGCCCACCACGCTTTCAGCCGCCGAATTCGCACCCCATGCCGGCTATACGGATTTGGCCGCGGGGCGGAAATATCGCGCGCTTGATCCCTGGATGGTGCCGCGCGCCGTACTGCTGGACCCCGCCGCCACATTGGAAACGCCGGCGGAGCTTTTCCTTTCTTCCGGCATTCGCGCCCTGGATCACGCGGCTGAGCGCTGGTGTGCTTTGGAACCCGCGCCTTTTTCCGATGCGGTATCACGTCAAGCCATGCTGATGCTGGCTGACGGCTTGCCGCGTGTTGCCGCAGTAGCCGGGGATTTGCGCGCAAGGGCACTTTGCCAGCAAGCGGCCTGGCTTTCGGTTCAGGGCGGCTGGGCGGGTGTGCCCGTCGGTGCCAGCCATGGGCTTGGCTATATTCTGGGCGCGGCGCGCGGCGTGCCGCATGGCATCACTTCTTGCCTGATGCTGCATGCGGTGATGCGCTGGAATGCGCCGGTGAATGCCGCGCGCCAGGCCGATATCGCGGCGATTTTCGGCGGCACGGAAGCCGGCCCGGCGATTGAGGAATTCGTGGCCGGGCTTGGCCTGCCGACACGCCTGCATCAGCAAGGCATTACAGAAGCGGAAATCGCGGGCCTCGCTGCGCGCTGGACGGGCGATGCGCCGATTGCGACCAATCCGCGCCCTGTGCAAGGGGCGGCGGATTTGGAGGAAATTTTGCGGCTTGCTCTCTAAAGATTACGCCGTTCCGCGCGCAGCGTCGGCAGCCCAATGCCGGTGGCGTCAAAGCCGCCATCAACGGCAATCACCTGCCCGGTCAGGTAGCTAGCGCGGTCACTGCACAGGAAGAACACCGCCTCCGCCAATTCCGCTTCCAGACCATAGCGATTGAGCGGCAAATGGTCATGATAATCCGCGCGGATTTCCGGCGTATGCACGGCCTTGGCCATGGCCGTATCCACCGGGCCGGGCGCCACAGCATTCACGCGAATGCGAAGGCTCGCGAATTCCACCGCCTGCTGCTTGGTCAGATGCGCAAGCCCGGCCTTGCTGGTGCCATAGGCAACACGCAGCGTTGAAGCGCGCAAGCCGGAGATGGAGGTGATATTCACCATCGCCCCGCCGCCGCCTTCTGCCATGATCGGCGCTGCCGCCTGCGCCGCCAGGAATGGCCCGGTCAGGTTCACCGCCAGCACGCGCGCCCAATCTTCCGGCGTGGTTTCAAGGATGGGTTTGAAAATGGCGATGCCAGCATTATTCACCAGCGCATCCAGCCGCCCGAAATGCGCGGCGGCCTGGCGCACGGCAGCAGTGATGGCGGGCGGGTCCGAAACATCGCAGATGATCTCAAAGGTTTTTGAGGGTTCCGCCAGCGCCGCCATGGTTTCGCGCAACTGATCCGCATTGATATCCAGCAGCGCGACATTCCAGCCCTCGGCCAGAAAACGTTTCGCTACGGCAAGGCCAATGCCGCGCGCGGCGCCGGTCACCAGGGCGGTTTTTTCGGTCATGGTCTGATCCTTCAGCGCGGCATGGTGCCGGCGCGTCCGGCGGTTGCACCGCCATCAATCACCAATTCACTGCCTGTCATGTGCCGCGATGCGTCAGAGGCTAAAAACACCACACCCGCCGCGATATCCGCCGCCGTGCCGGCTTCACCCAGGGGCACGATATTCGCCGCCAATTGGCGCGGATCAACCGGCGCATTGCGCCCACCCGAGTTGCCTTGCGGCATTTTCTGCCAGATATCGGTTTCAATCACGCCGGGATGAACGGAATTGCAGCGAATGCCATCCCGCGCCCCGGCGCATTCCAAGGCGACGGATTTCGAAAAAAGCCGCACCGCGCCCTTGCTGGCGGAATAACCGGCAAGCCCGGCGGAACCGCGAATGCCGGCGATGGATGACATCATGATGATGGAACCCCCGCCCGCGCGGCGCATGGCCGGAATGGCGTATTTCACGGACAAAAACACGCCATCAATATTTACCGCATTCTGCCGCCGCCAATCCGCAAGCGTCATATCAAGCAAGGGTTTCATGATGGCGATGCCGGCATTGGAAACCAGCACATCAAGCCTGCCGTGCTTCGCTTCAATGGAGCCAATCACCTCGGCCCAGCGCGCCTCATCGGTCACATCCTGATGCAGGTACAGCGCATCGTGACCGGCGGCACGAAGCGTCGCGGCCAGGGCTTCACCGCGCGCATCATCAACATCGGTCAGCACCACGCGCGCCCCTTCGGCGGCGAGTGCTTCCGCACAAGCCGCGCCTATGCCCGCCGACGCGCCTGTAATCAACGCGACCTTGCCTTGAACCTGTCCCATCGATTTCTCCCTTTATGCTTATGCAAACCGTTCCGCCGCGAAGGGCGCGAAATCGAAATTGGGCTTCTCGCCCGCGACCAGCGCACCTATCAGCGCGCCAGTCGGCGCCGAGCCCGTCAGGCCCAAATGCCCGTGGCCAAAGGCGCAATAAAGCCCCTGCCAATCACGCACTGGCCCCATCACCGGCACGCTATCGGGCAGGCAAGGGCGATGGCCCATCCAGATCTTGCCGCCATCCGTGCGCGCCTTCGGGAAAACCTTTTTCAGATCGCCCAGCAGCAGCATGGCGCGCGCTTCCGTGGGCGGTGCATCAAGCCCTGCGATTTCAACGGAACCCGCCACGCGCAAGCCATCTTCCATCGGGCTGATGAAGACCTTGCGATCAGCGGGCGACAGTACACGCCCAACCCGCACCCCGGCATCCGGCAGCATCACATGATAGCCGCGCTGGGTCTCCAGCGGCACTTTCAGGCCGAGGGGCGCCAGCAAGCGCGCGGACCAGGCGCCGGCGGCCAAAACCACCTGATCGGCGGCGATATCCTCACCCGCGCAGCGCACACCAACCACCCGCTTACCCTCGGTCAGGATGGCCCGCACCTCAGCCACGCGAATCTCACCGCCCATGCGGCGCACACCATTGGCCACCACGGCAGCCAGCCGTGCGGGATTCACGCAGGAACCATGATCGGGCAGATAAAGGCCAATCTGATAATCTTCCGAAACTTCAGGTTCCAATTCACGCAGTGCCGGCCCGACCAGCTTTTGCACCTTCAGCCCATGCTTCTGCCGCAACGCGAGCGAGGCATTGTCCTTCGCCAATTGTTCCTCATTCCGATAGAGATACATCTGGCCTTCTTCGCGGATCAGGTCGCTCGCCCCTTCTGCGGCCAGAATTTCGCGATGCCGATCAGGCGCGGAAAACAGCAAAGCGGAAAGCGCAACCGCTGCCGATTCAACCTTCTCTCGCCGGGCGGAAGCCACGAAGCGCAGCAGCCAGGGCATGGCGCGCAGCCAATAGCGCGCGGGGATATGCAAAGCGCCGGCCGGGTCCATCAGCATTTTTGGCACCTGCGCCAGCACCCCCGGCATGGCGAGCGGCGCCACTGACCCATGGCTGATGGCGCCCGCATTGCCGGTATAGGCCGCGCCTTCCTTGGCGGCTTCCAGCACCAACGGCTTCAGCCCGCGCCGCGCCAAATGCCAGGCGATGCAAAGGCCAACAATGCCTCCCCCGATAATCACCGGGGCGGGTTTGGGGGGTTGCGTTTCCATGGCGCCATCCTGACGCAGTCTTAAGCGCCAGGGAAGCGCCCGGTTGACGCCCCGCGGCTGGGGCATCACCTTTGGCGCCTCTGGAGGATGCCAGCATGCAAATCACCCCCAATAATGCCGGGCTAGGCGCGCGTGTCGAAGGGATTGACCTGCGCGAGACTGCCTCGCCTGAGGATTTCCGCACCCTACTGCGGGCACTTGGCGAATATGGCGTGTTGTGTTTCCCGAAGCAGGATTTGGAAGCGCCGCAAGTTGCAGCCTTCGGCAAGCGCTTTGGCGATTTGGAGGTGAATGTCGCCAATCTGTTCCATGCGCCAGGCCATCCGGAAGTGATGATCCTATCCAATATGAAGGATGAGGCCGGCAAGCCGCTTGGCCTGAATGATGCCGGCCAGGGCTGGCATACTGATATGTCCTATTCCAAGGAAATCGCGCTGGCCAATATGCTGCATGCCAAGCGCGTGCCGCGGCGCGATGGCAAGGTGCTGGGGGCAACGCAATTCCGCAACATGCACGCGGCCTATGCGGATTTGCCCGCCGAGGTGAAGGCGCGCATTGAAGGCCGCGTTGCCATTCATGATTTCAGCAAATTCTGGGACATGATGCGCCAACGGCCCGGCAGCATTCGTGGACCTCTTACGCCCGAACAGCGTGCGAAAAAACCGCCGGTGGAACAGCCGATTGTGCGCATGCATCCCATCACAGGCCGGCCCGTTCTCTACTGCAATTGCGGCTATGCCATGTATATTGAGGGCATGGAGCGCGCGGAATCCGATGCGCTGCTGGATTATCTGTTCCGCCATCAGGCGCAGGAAAAATACCTATACACGCATGAATGGGCCGAAGGTGATGTGCTGATCTGGGACAATATCGGCACCATGCATAATGCGGTCGCGGATTACTTGCCCGGTGAGGATCGCTACATCCTGCGTGTGCAAGTCATGGCAACACTCGATTACGCGGCGATGGCGGCATGAAGCTGGTCACTTTTCAGGGGCCGCAGGGTTCCGTACTTGGTGGGGCGCTTGGCGATAGCGTGGTCGCGCTGCGCCCGGCGCTGGCGGCCGCCATGCGCGCCGCCGGTGAGGCGGATCGCAGCAGCGAAATCATCCCCGCCGATATGGTGGCGCTGCTGGGTGATGAGGCCGCAATGACTGCCGCCGGACGCGCCCTTGCCTTCGCCGCGCGGGCGGAAAGCACAACGCTGCGTCAGCCGCTTGCGGGCGTACAGCTTTTGGCGCCGTTGCGGCCAGGCAAGATTCTGGGCGTTGGCCGCAATTACAGCGATCACGCCAAGGAAGTTGGCGGCCCCAAGCTTGAGATGCCGCGTATTTTCATGAAGCCCACCAGTTCTGTGACTGGGCCGGGCGCCGTGGTGAAGATTCCACGCGATGTGAAAAAGCCCGATTGGGAAGTGGAATTGGGCGTGGTGATCGGCAAGCAAGCGCGCGACGTGCCGGAAGGCGTCGCCTTGGATTATGTCGGTGGCTACACAGTCCTGAATGATGTCAGCGCGCGGGAATTTCAGTTTGACGTGCCGCTGGCCATGACATCCTTCGCCAAGGGCATGGATGGCTTCTGCCCCATCGGCCCCTGGATCGTCACACCAGAAGAAGTGGGCGAACCCTGGATGCTTGACGTCAAATGCTGGCTGAATGACGAGGAAGTCCAGCATGGCAATACGCGCGATCTGATCTTTTCCGTCTCGTCATTGATTGCCTTCCTATCGCGCTACATGACGCTGGAACCAGGTGATGTGATTGCCACCGGCACGCCGGCCGGGGTTGGGCATTTCCGCGATCCGCCGCGCTATTTGAAGCCGGGTGACAAGCTGCGGCTGGAAGTGGAACGCGTTGGTGTGCTGGAACATTCGATTGGTTGAAATAACAGGGAGGCAAGAATGAAAAAGACTTTTCTGACCGCGGCATTGGCCGCGCTGCTGGCGCTGCCTGCCTGGGCGCAGCCCAAGGCGCCGGGAACGGATTACCCGAATCGGCCAGTGCGCGTGGTGGTGGCTCTGGCGCCCGGCGGGAATGCCGATATCAATGCAAGGCTGATTTCAACCGCGCTGTCGCAGCAATTGGGTCAGCAATTCGTGGTGGAAAATCGCCCCTCCGGCGGTGGCACGGTTGCCTTTGAAACCGTCGCGCAAACGCCGCCCGATGGCTATACGCTGCTGGTCGGTGCACTTGGATCGCATGCGCTCAATATCGGGCTTTATGGAGACAGGCTGCGCGTGCATCCACTGACTGGCGTGGACCACATCACCGTCAGCAGCCATTCCGCCATTGTGCTGGCGGTGCATCCTTCGCTTGGCGTTAATACCCTCGCCGAGTTTCGCGCCCTGCTTGCGGCCAATCCGAACAAGTTCGATTTTGGGTCTTCGGGTAATGGCACCACCGGGCATATTTCCTCTGCGCTGATGCTGCATCTGATGGGCGTTCAGGCGCAGCATGTGCCCTATCGTGGTTCTGCGGCTTCCTTTGCTGATCTTGCGGTGGGGCGCATTGCCTTCCAGTCAGACACAATCTCCTTCTTGGCCGATCACATCCGCGCCGGCACGGTGCGCGGCTTGGTGATTGCAACGGCTGAGCGTTCGCCCATGGCGCCGGATGTGCCAACTTCTGCCGAGGCGGGCCTGCCGGCTTTCCAGGCCACCACCTGGACGCCGTGGTCTGCGACCCTCGGCACACCGCTGCCAATCCGGCAATTTCTTTATGAGCAAATCACGATTGCGCTCCGCAAGCCCGAAATGCGGGACAGGTTGATCCAGCTTGGCAATACCATCCCGGATGGGATGACGCCGGACGCGACGCGCGCCTTTATCGCGAGCGAAATTGATAAATGGGTACCGATTGTGCGTGCCACGGGCGCGCGCGTGGATTGATGGGAACAGCACGATGAAAATCGCAAGACGCGCACTTTTCGGCGCCATGGCCGCCACCGCGCTGCCGCTGGCTGCGCAAGCGCAAGATGTGACTTGGCCCACCAAACCCGTGCGCGTAGTGGTGCCTTACGCCGCCAGTGGTGGCACGGATATTCTGGTGCGCGCGATTGGTGAGGCGCTGCGCACTACCCTGCCCCAGCCCTTCATTGTAGAAAATCGCGCGGGTGCGGCGGGTGTGATTGGTTCCGAAGTGGTAGCGAGGGCGGAACCAGATGGGCATACGCTGCTCGTCGTGGTTTCAACCCATGTCATGAACAAATACCATCTGCCCAGCATGCCATATGACGCGATCCGCGATTTCACGCCAATTGCGATGTTGACGCGCAATACCATGGTGCTGGTCGCGGGCGCCAATCAGCCTTTTGAGTCGCTCACCTCCATGCTCGCCTATGCCAAGGCCAATCCGGGTAAGGTCGGCACTGGTTCAACCGAGGCGCTTTCTTCCTTTATCGGGCAGGAAATGGCACGACGCGCGGGCGTGGAGATGCCCGATATCGCCTATCGCAGCGGCGGGCCTTTGATGAATGATATCGTCGCCGGGCATTTGCCGAGTGGCTGGACCAGCACGGTCAGCGCCATGCCGCATATGCAAACCGGGCGCGTGCGCGTGCTTGCGGTTTCGACCGGCACGCGTTCACCCTTCTTCCCGGATGCACCAACGCCCGCCGAACAGGGCGTGCGTGACTTTGATCTTTCCGGCTGGGTTGCCATGCTGGGGCCGCCGCGCATGCCGCCCGCCTTGGTGGATCGCATCTATCGCACCATCAGCGCGGTTTTCGCCGATGAAACCTTCAAGCAAAGGCTGGTGGCGCTTGGGGTAGAGGCAGATGTGCGCCCATCTGCGGCGCTGCTGGAAGCCTTGCAACGCGATGATCGCATTTGGGCCGCGGCGAGTGCCGCCGGCCATATCCGCCCACAATAAAAAAGAAAGGAATTCCCATGGCCAATCCATCCCTTCGCAAGGCGCTCGCCGAAAAGCGCTTCATCCTGGCACCTGGTGTTTTTGACATGATTTCGGCGAAAGTCGCCGATGGCATGGGTTTTGACTGCATCTATGGCACGGGCTTCGGCGCTGTAGCCTCCGCACTTGGTGTCGCGGATGCGGGCATCGCCACCTATGCCGATATGGTCGCGCGTATGGGCACCATGGCGCGCGGGTGCAAAACGCCTTTGGTCGCGGATGCCGATACGGGCTATGGCGGTTTGCTCAATGTGCGCCACACGACGCTTGGCTATGAAGCCGCCGGCATGACAGGCATTCAACTTGAAGATCAGGAAATGCCAAAGAAATGCGGCCACACACCCGGCCGGCGCGTCATCCCGGCCGAGGAAATGGTGCTGAAGATCAAGGTCGCCGCCGAAGCGCGGCGCGATCCGAATTTCCTGATCGTGGCACGCACGGATTCCCGCACGACGCTCGGCCTTGAAGAGGCCATTCGCCGCGGGCGTATGTATGGCGATGCCGGCGCTGATATCGTTTTCATCGAAAGCCCGGAAAGCGAGGATGAGATGCGCGCCATTGGCAAGGCGATTTCCAAACCCTTGCTGGCAAACATGGTGGAAGGTGGCCGCACGCCCATTTTGCCTGCCGCGCGCTTGCAGGAAATCGGCTATGCCATGGCGATCTATCCCGCCATTGGCTTTCTTGCCGCTGCCGCTGCGCTGGAACGTGCCTATGCGCATTTGAAGAATGCGGGGGACAGTATCGCGCTTGGTGAATCCTATGGCTTCAAGCGCATGACGGAACTCATGGGCTTCCCCGAGGTCTGGGATTTTGAGAAGAAATGGGCCGTGCCCGAAAAGGATACTGCAGCATGAGCGCACTTCCCGAAGTGAAGGCCCTGGTCTTCGATGTTTTCGGCACGGTGGTGGATTGGCGTAACGGCATCGCGCGCGATGCACGGACCTTCCTGGCGCGTCACGGACGCAGCGATTTAGACCCGCACCGCTTCGCCGATGCCTGGCGCAATCGCTACCAACCCGCCATGGAGGAAGTGCGCAGCGGCCGCCGCCCCTTCACGCAGCTTGATGTGCTACACCGCGAAAACCTCGATGGCGTCTTGAAGGATTTCGGTGTGAATACAGCAGGCGTCACTGCGGAGGAGCTTGATTGGCTAAACCGCGCCTGGCATCGCCTGGACCCCTGGCCCGATACCATTCCAGGCCTGATCCGCCTGAAGGCCAAGCATTTCATCGCGCCCTTATCCAACGGCAATATCCTACTGCTGGCGAATATGGCCAAGCGCGCCGGCATGCCCTGGGATGCAATTCTGGGGGCTGAGGCCGCGCAAGCCTATAAGCCGCAGCCCGAAGCCTATTTGCGCACTTGCGAGATTCTGGGCCTTAAGCCTGCGCAAGTCGCGCTTGTCGCCGCGCATAACGGCGATTTGGCTGCGGCGCGCAAATGCGGGCTGGCCACAGCCTTCGTGCTCCGCCCCAATGAACATGGGGCAGATCAGGCAACAGACATGAAGGCCGAACAGGATTGGGGCGCGATCGCGACAAGCTTTGAAGATTTGGCTGATCAGCTTGGTTGCTGATCAGCTTTTCCGCGCCGGGGTTTACTCGGCGCGGATATTTCCTTCACGGATCACGGGCGTCCATTTCGCGTGATCGCGCGCGATCAGCGCGGCGAATTCCGCCGGGCTTGAGGCAATTACGTCAGCCGCCTGCACGCGCTGCACGGTTTCCTTCACCTCGGCTGAGGTGATGATGGCGCGAAACACGCGATTGGCCGCTGCAACCACATCATCTGGCATACCGGCAGGGCCCACAATGCCATGCCAAGTCATTGCCTCAAACCCTGGGAAGCTGGCAGCGACTGAGGGCACGCCTGGCAGCGCCGCAACCGGGGCGGGTGTGCCGATGGCCAACGCACGCACGCGGCCTTCCCGAATGAAGGGCAGCGCGGTGGAAACAGAGGGGAAGGAAAACTCCGTCTCACCCTGGATCAGGCTGCGCATCACATCAGCGCCACTACGGTAATGCACGGCCGTGAGCTTCACGCCAGCGCGGCGGCCCAACAGCTCGGCAGCCAAATGGCTGACATGGCCAACACCGGGTGAGGCATATTGAATGCCATCAGCGCGCGCCCGCGCACGGGCCAGCAAGTCTTCCAGCGTTTGCACCGGCAGATTGGCCGGCACGATCACTGCAATCGGCAAATTCACCAAATGCGAAATCGGCGTGAAGGCGCGCATCGGATCGTAATTCAGCGCAGGCTGCAATTCCTTGCCGATGCAATTGGCGCCGAGGTCCGCCATCATCAGCGTATAGCCATCAGGCCGGCTTTGCGCGACGAAAGCGCCCGCAATGGCACCGCCGGCGCCGGAACGGTTTTCCACCACCAGCGCCTGACCATTGGCCTGCGCGGCAAAGCCATTCGCCACCAAGCGCGACAGCGTGTCCACCGCGCCGCCGGCGCCGAAGGGCACAATCAGCCGCACCTGCCGATCCGGCCAAGCGGATTGCGCGGAAACCAATGATGGCAGAAGCGACGCAAGGCCAAGACCTGCAAGGCCGCGGCGAGAAATGGACATGGACATGGCAAGAAACCTCCCGTTTCGACCTATTTTGGCATGGGGTGGGCTTCCTGCAAGCGTCGCGGCCCGGTTAAGCTTTTGCCCTGATGTCAGAGAAAGGCCCGCCGCATGACCTGGTCCATTGTTGCACATGATCCTGCCACGGGCGCCTTCGCGGTTGCGGTAACCACCTGCAATATCGCGGTCGGCGCCACCTGCCCCTTTCTGAAATCGGGCGTTGGAGCCGTCAGCACACAATCCATGAGCAACCGCTATCTTGGCCCTGCCGTATTGCAAGGTCTGGAACGTGGCCTGACGCCTGCCAAGGCCATTGAAGCAGCGCTGGTGGGTGATGAAGGCAAGGGACTGCGCCAAATCCACGCAGTGGATCGCCATGGCCGCAACGCTGCCTGGACCGGCGATAATTGCGTTGAATGGTGCGGGCATCTCAGTGGTGATGGTTTCAGCATCGCGGGCAATATGCTGGCGGGTGGTGGTGTGGTGCAGGCAAGTTTTGATAGCTTCCGCGCCAATGCAGGCCTTGCGCTGCCGGAACGTCTGATCACGGCGCTTGATGCCGGTGAAGCGGCGGGCGGGGACAAGCGCGGACGCCAATCGGCTGCCTTGGTGCTGACCACGACTGAGGATTTTCCGGATATCAATTTGCGCGTGGATGATCACACCGCGCCACTTGCGGAATTACGCCGCCTGCTTGGCCTTTGGCGCATTCAGGCGGAACCCGGGCTTGCCGCCCGCCCCAGCAAGGCCAATCCTTCCGGCGAAACGGATCTTGATGTGATTGAAGCCGCATGGATTGCGCGCGGGCTGAATTTGCGCCTCAGGCGCTGAAGAAAGGACGTTCTGAACATGAAGACGTATCGCATTGCCGCCATGGGCGGGGATGGTATCGGGCCAGACGTGATCCGGGCAGGTTGCCAAGTGTTGCAGGCTTTGGCTGAGAAAAATGGCAGTTTTGCCCTGCAGTTTCAGGATTTTGATTGGGGGAGCGATTTCTATCGCCGCACCGGGCGGATGATGCCGGAAGATGGCTTGCAGCAATTGCAGGGCTTTGACGCGATTTTCTTCGGCGCGGTAGGTGCTCCGGATATTCCTGACCATGTCACGTTGTGGGAACTAAGGCTCGCGATCTGCCAGGGCTTTGACCAATACGCCAATGTGCGCCCCACGCGCCTGCTGCCCGGCATCAAAGGCCCGCTGCGGCCTGATCTGGGGGAGCAGATAGATTGGGTGATCGTGCGCGAAAACAGCGAAGGCGAATATGCCGGTGTTGGTGGGCGCGCGCATCGCGGCTTGCCGATTGAAGTTGCCATGGATGTAGCGGTGTTCACGCGCGAAGGTGTTGCGCGCATCTGCCGCCATGCCTGTGAAGTCGCCATGGCCCGCCCGCGCAGGCATCTGACGGTGGTGACGAAATCCAACGCGCAGCGTCATGGCATGGTGATGTGGGATGAGGTTTGCGCGGAAATCACCGCGCAATACCCGGCCCTCACGGTTGAGAAAATGCTTGTGGATGCCATGACCGCACGCATGGTGATGAAGCCTAGCAGCGTGGATACGGTGGTTGCCACCAATCTGCATGCCGATATCTTGTCTGACCTTGCGGCTGCCCTTGCGGGATCACTCGGGATCGGTGCGACAGGCAATATTGATCCTGCGCGCAAACGCCCTTCCATGTTTGAACCGATCCATGGTTCGGCCTTTGACATTACCGGCAAGGGCATCGCCAATCCGCTGGGGGCTTTCTGGACCGCTTCAATGATGCTGGAACATTTGGGTGAGGCAACAGCAGCCACGCAACTGATGCGCGCGGTGGAAATAGTGACAAGCCGTGGGGATGTGCTGACGCCTGACCTAGGCGGCGAGGCCACTACGGATCAGGTGACAGAGGCGATCATCAACGCCATTCGCGGCGTCAATGCCTGAAACGCGTTTGCAAAAGGAAATGCTCCATGGAATTTATTGATCTCAGCCGAGAAATTTTTCACCGCACGCAGACACACCCCAGCCACCCACCTGTCATGGTGACCGTCTGGGGCGATCATAGCGAAAAGAAGGTCGCCGGAAATACGGTTTTTTCCAGCAAGGCGCTGTATTTTTCCATGTCGGATCATGCGGGCACGCATGTGGATGCGCCGGCGCATTTTGACCCACGGCCTGATGCGCTTTCAGTGGAGCAAATGCCGCTTGAAAAATTCTACACCAGCGCCTTTTGCCTTGATCTTTCGCATGTGCCGCTGAAGCACGCCATCACGGTGAAGGAGATGGAAGCGGCGCTTGCGAAATCCGGGCAGGAAATCCGCAAAGGCGATACGGTGCTGATCTGGATGGCAACGAATGAAAGGCTGCTCGGCAAGCCTGGCTATTTGCATGACTTCCCGGGCTTGGCACTGGAATCCGTTCATTGGCTTGCGGATCGCGGCATTGGCATGTTTGGCGTGGAAGCGATCAGCCCTGCCCCCGAAGGCGAGCTGAACTTCCAGGCCCATATGGCCTGCGCGGAACGCGGCATTACGCATATGGAATGCCTCGCCAATCTGGATAAGCTGATTGGCCGCGGGCGCTTCACCTTTATCGGCTTTCCGCTGAAAATCAGGGGCGGCACGGGAAGTCCTATCCGCGCCGTTGCCATGTTCCCCTGATAGCGTCGCTCAGATTAGCGCCCGCGAAAACGTGGCGGGCGCTTTTCCCGGAAGGCGGCCTTGCCTTCGGCGAAATCCTCTGACGCGCGAATGGCGCCCATGCGTTGGCCATGGATCGCCATTTGTTCCGAAGGACCGCGCGGCAGGATTTCCTCGGTCACCATGCGCTTCAATTCCGCAACTACCATGGGCGCCATGCCGGTCAGTTCCAAAGCCCATCCCTTGGCGGTATCCAAAGCCTTGCCGTCTTCCACCACCTCATTCACCAACCCGATGGAGGCAGCACGTTCCGCATCCACAATGCGGCAGAGCAACATGATTTCCATGGCAATCTTATGCGGAATGCGGCTGACCAGCCCGGCAATCATGCCGCCCGTCAGACCTAACTTCGCCTCCGGATAATAGAATTTTGCGCTTCTGCCGCACACTAGCAAATCGGCCATCATCGCCAGCACAATACCGCCGCCCACGCACCAGCCTTCAACGGCGCAAATCACGGGCTTGAGTGGCCGATAGCCGACACTTGGAATGGTCCGCCATAGCTCCGGCGGGTCAGACACATCGGCGCCAAAGGTAAAAGCGCGCGTGCCGGCAGCCGTGATGATCGCGCAGCGCAAATCATCGCGCGCTCCAAATTCGCGCATGGCAGCCTGCACTGCCTCACCCATTGGTTTGCTGATGGCATTGCCCTTGGCAGGATTGTTCAGCGTGACAATACGGATCGGGCCTTCATCGGTGACGGTTACATGTTCCATGTCAGTTCACTTTCGCTCCTGTTCTTTCGATCACGCCTTGAAAAATGGCGCGATCTTCGCGGATGCGCCGGGTGAAGGCATCGCCTGTTTCAAACGCAGGCCGCAGCCCGCCAATCGCCATGCCGGAGGCAACGGCGGGCGCGCGCAGCGATTCTTCCAAGCTGGCCGTAATGCGCGCTTGAATGTCAGGGGGCGTGCCTGCAGGCGCAGCAATGCCAAACCAGGACATGGCGCCGCGTTCAGCAAGGCCCAGTTCCAAGAGTGTCGGCACATCCTTGAATTCCTCATGCCGCCGATCACCGAAACTCGCGAGCGCAATCAGCCGCCCATCGCGCACACCCGGCAGCGCGGCGGGATCGCAAATCATCTGAATGCGCCCGGCCAGCAGATCAATGAAGGATTGGCCTGAGCCGCGATACGGCACGTGTTCCAGCTTGATGCCCGCAGCCTCAGCAAAGATTTCACACTGCAATTGCGTGATGGTGCCATTGCCGGCGGAACCGAAACGCAATTCGCCGGGCCTTTGCTTGGCGAGTGCCACCAGCTCGCGGATATGCCGCGCGGGAACGGATGGATGGATGATGACAAAAGCATCGGAAGCCGCCACGCGCGCAATCGGCACGAAGGCGCGATCCACATCATAGGGAAGCTGCATCATAAGCGGGCTGATCGTGAAAATCGCCGTCGGGAAAAGCAGCAGCGTATGTCCATCGGGTCGCGCGCGGGCCACCAGATCAGCGCCAATCGTACCACCCGCACCACCGCGATTTTCAATCACCACGGTCTGGCCCAGCACCTTGCCCCATTCCTGCACCAAGGGCCGCGCGACATTATCCGTGCTGCCGCCCGGCGGATAAGGCACAATCAGGCTGATCGGCCGATTGGGCCAAACCGTTTGTGCGAAAGCCAAGGCTGGCAGCAGCACCAGCCAAGACAGCAGCCCAATCACACGCCACATGGCTCAGTCCACCGCTTCAGCGCGAAAACCATTGCCCCAGCGCTTGATCAGCCCGCGCGATGGGGACGGGAAATGGCCGAAGCAGAGAATGGTGGAGGTATCGCAGGCGCATTCCAGCACGCGACGCCTGGTTGCCGCCGCCTGCACGGGATCAACATCGGCGCGCATGGAAATTTCCGGATAGCGCGCTTGCAGCGGCGAATGGATCAAATCCCCCGTCGCCAGGGCATCGGCACCCTTCCGGCCAAGCCGCACAGCCACATGGTCTGGTGTATGGCCGGGCGTTGATTCCAGCTTCACCAGATCATTCATCTGATAGTCATTGGCGACGAAATCAACGCGCCCCGCTTCCACCACGGGCAGCACGCTATCAGCGAAGACCGGCGAAGGCGCCTTCGCATGTTCCCTTTCCCAATGGGCATATTCTTCTTTCGCGAACAGATAGCGCGCCTTGGGGAAGCTTGGCACCCAGCGGCCATTTTCAAGCCGCGTATTCCAGCCGACATGATCCACGTGCAAATGCGTACACATGACAAAATCAATATCGCCAACGCCAAGCCCAAGCGCGGCCAGGTTGCGCATATAGGCTTCGCTCTTCATCTGGTGCCAGAAGGGATGCGTCGGGCGGTTCTTGTCATTGCCGACGCAGGTATCAATCAGGATGTTATGATGCGGCGTCCGCACCACCCAGGATTGGATGCAAAGCACAAGCTTGCCCGTCTCGGGGTCCAGCGCCTTGGGTTGCAGCCATTCCCGGTTTTCGGCCAGCAACTCCGGCGTCAGGTTCGGGAAGAAGGTCAGCGGATCAAAGATAGGTCTTTCTTCCTCAACAACCCGTTGAATCGTGAGCTCTCCAAGCTGAAAACCTTTATCCATGGACTTTCCCCTTTACGCATTTCGGGTAGCATAGCGCGACTTCCGGGCGTTGACAGTCCCGGCGGAAGGCTTTCCGCTGGCCCCTGGAAGTCACGCCTTGGAGGAAGAACATGGCACAGGAATATCATGGCGCTGTCATTGTGGGCGCGGGCTTTGCCGGACTCTATCTGCTGCATCGCCTGCGCGGGCTTGGCATCCCGGCCATCTGCCTGGAAGCAGCGGATGATGTGGGCGGCACCTGGTATTGGAACCGCTACCCAGGTGCCCGCTGCGATGTGGAAAGCATGCAGTATTCCTTTGCATTTTCTGAGGAATTGCAGCAGGAATGGCGGTGGTCTGAACGCTTTGCCGCGCAACCGGAAATCCTGGCCTATGCGCGCCATGTCGCGGAACGCTTCGATCTGCGCCGTGATATTCGCTTTGAAACCCGCGTGACCGATGCCGCCTGGGATGAAGCTGCCGGGCTTTGGCGCATTGCCACCAATCGCGGGGAAAAGCTTACCGCGCGCTATTTCTTCATGGCGACAGGCTGCCTTTCTGCCGCCCGGCTGCCTGACATTCCGGGCATTACCGATTTCAAGGGAAGGCAGTTCCATACCGGCTATTGGCCGCATCATAAGGTGGATTTCACCGGCCGCAGGGTGGCCGTGATCGGCACCGGGTCTTCCGCCATTCAATCCATCCCCGTGATCGCTGAAGAAGCCGCGCATCTCACGGTGTTTCAGCGCACACCCAATTTCAGCATCCCATCGCGCAATCGCCCGATGGATGATGAATATGAGCAAAGCTGGAAGGGCGATTACGCCAATCTCCGGCAAAAGGCGCGCATGATGCGCACCGGCATCCTTTACGGCCTGAGCGATACGCCTGCGATGTCAGTAAGCGCCGAGGAACGGAAAGCCGAGTATGAAAAGCGCTGGGCCGCCGGCGGCACGGCCTTCATGGGGTCCTTCCGCGACCTGCTGCTGGATCAGGCCGCCAATGACACGGCAGCGGAATTCGTGCGCAGCAAGATTCGCGAAACCGTGAAAGACCCCGCGACAGCCGATAAACTCTGCCCACGCAATCACCCGATCGGCACCAAGCGCATTTGCGTGGATACGCATTATTACGAGACCTATAACCGCCCCAATGTTACGCTAATTGACATCAACGAAGCGCCGATCACGCGCATTACCGCAACCGGCATTGCAGCCGGCGGGGTCGCGCATGAATTCGATGATATCGTTTTCGCAACAGGCTTTGATGCCATGACGGGCGCGCTGCTTGGTGTGGATATCAAGGGCCGCGCGGGTGAAAGTCTCAATGCCAAATGGGAAGCCGGGCCGCGCACCCTGCTTGGCATCATGACGGCAGGTTTTCCGAATATGTTCATGATCACAGGCCCTGGCAGCCCCTCCGTCCTCAGCAATATGATCGTATCCATCGAACAACATGTGGATTGGATCATGGATTGCCTCGCGCAGATGCAGGCCAAGGGCCAAGCCACCATTGAAGCGGATCGCGCCGCTGAAGATGAATGGGTGCAAGAAGTGAACAAGGTCGCGCACCGCACGCTCTATCCGCGCGCCGCATCCTGGTATATGGGCGCAAATGTACCCGGCAAGCCCAGGCTGTTCATGCCCTATGTCGGGGGCGTTGGAAACTACCGCACGCTTTGCGATGAAATCGCGACAGAAGGTTATCGAGGCTTTCATTTTGATGGCGCAAAACGCCCGGCAGCCGCAGCGGAATAAGGGGGAAGGCAGATGACACTCGATGCAGGCGCACAACATGTCCTCAATCTGATCAAGGAAGCCAAGCGCCCGGCTTTCAATACCCTGACCCCGGCGGAAGCGCGGGAGGTTTCCGCCGCGTCCCGCCGCGTGATGCAGCCAGACCCGCCTGAGGTCGCTTTAGTTCAAGACCTGAAATGCCCCGGGCCAGCCGGCAAAATACGCTTGCGGCGCTACCGCGGCATCGGCACAGACCCCGATGCCGCCCTGCCCTGCCTGGTCTATATGCATGGCGGCGGCTGGGTGATTGGTGATCTGGACAGCCATGATCAGGTCTGTCGGCGCCTTGCCAATCTCTCTGGCGCCTGCGTCATTGCTATTGATTATCGTCTTGCCCCGGAACATCGTTACCCCGCAGCGGTCGAGGATTCCGCCGCGGCCTATCGCTATATCTGCCGCCAGGCCAAGCGGCTTGGCATTGACCGCACCCGTATCGCGGTGGGCGGCGATAGTGCGGGCGGCAATCTTGCTGCGGTGCTTTCGGTGATGGCCCTGCATGGCGATGTGCCGATGCCGGATTTTCAGGTTTTATTCTATCCAGTGACTGATATGGCCGGCAATCCGCCATCCTATGATCGCTTTACCGAAGGCCTGGTGCTGACGCGCGATGTGATGAAGTGGTTCATCGCGCATTATCTCGGCCCGCATGAAAAGGGCATTGATTGGCGCGCCTCACCCTTGCGCGCGCCCTCACTCGCTGGTCTGCCACCTGCCTTCCTGATGACCGCCGGCATTGACCCGCTGGTGGATGAGGGCATTGCCTATGCCAAGCGCCTGGATGAGGAAGGGGTGAATGTCACGCATCTGCATGTCGCGGATCAGATCCATGCCTGCCTGACCATGGGGCGCGTGATACCAAAATCCGATCTGGTGCTGCAACATGCCGCTGCCAGCCTGCGGGCACATTGGGGAAACTAGTTTGATCGTATTTTCCGAGTCGCCAAGTGTTTCCACTTGGCTTGAAAATACTCAAGCGTTCACCGCTTCACCCCAAGCTTCATTTCGCGATACCAGATGTAAAGCCCTGCGCCGACCAGGATCAGGATGCCGAGGAAATCCCAGGCATCCGGCATTTCCGCCCAAATCAGCGCACCAAGCGCCGTGGTCCAGATGATCGCTGAATATTCAAAGGGCGCCAGCAACGAAGCCTCTCCCTTGCGATAGGCATCCGTCATCATGATTTGCGCAATCGCGGAAACCAGGCCAATGCCGGCCAGCAGTGCCCATTGCGTCGGGCTTGGCCAGACCCAAACGGGGATCATCGCAATCCCCGCCAGCACGGCAGAGAAAAACGCGAACCAGAATACAATGGCAACGCCGCTTTCGCCGGCCTCACCCATTTTGCGAATGGTGATCATGGCAAGCGCCCAGGCCAGGGCGCCCAAAAGGCATAGCGCCAGCGCAAGCCATTGCGTATCCGTGGTGCCCTGTTCGGGCCGCACCATCAGCAGCACGCCACAAAACCCGACCAGCACCGCAAGCCAGCGGCGCCAGCCAACCTTTTCACCCAGAATCGGCGTGGCCAAGAGAGTCAAGAATAGCGGCATGGTGAAGCCAAGCGCCGTTACCGTCACCAGTGGCAGATGGACATAGCCGTAAAAGGACCCGACCATCCCAACCATGCCGAAAATCATGCGCAGCACATGGCTGCCCGGGTTGCGCATGCGCAGCCCCGCCAGGCCTCCCGCGCTGATGATCACGGGCAAAAGCGGGATCAGCGCAAAGAAATTGCGGAAGAAAATCACCTCAGCAACCGGAATGCCCGTGCCAATCGTCTTGGCGAAAGCCGCCGAGATGGAAAAGCTTGCCGCAGCCAGAACCACCAGAATGACGCCACGGCGGCGCGCACGCCGGGTCCGGGCGGGATCTTGGGCAGGGGAATCGTTTTGGTTCATGCGACTGGCGGCGCAAACCTAACCCGAAACCCGCCCAAGGGGCAGAGGTTTTGTTTCGCCGCTTTCTGGCCTAGCCTAAGCGCCCAGGTAACGCCCAGGAAACGCATGACTGATTTGATCTTTCGCGAAGATGCCTATGCTGCAGAGATCGCCGCCAAGGTGCTGGCTGCCTCGGCCGAGGCGATCATCACGGACCGGACGAATTTTTATGCCCAGGCCGGCGGTCAGCCTGGCGATACCGGCGTTCTCCGTTGGCCGGGCGGCGAGGCGCGGATAGCCAATACCACCAAGGGGCCCGAAGATACCGTGCTGCATGTCCCAGAAGCCGGCGCGGCCTTGCCGGAAGTGGGTGCGACGGTCACGCTCGCGCTTGATTGGCCGCGCCGCCTTCGCCTGATGCGCATGCACACCACACTGCATTTGCTGTGCAGCCTGATCCCCGGCGCGGGTGTCACCGGCGGGCAGATCGGGCTTGAGAAATCCCGCCTTGATTTCGATCTGCCGGAACCGCCCAGCAAGGAAAGCCTGACCGAAGGCTTGAATGCGCTAATCGCCGCCAATCATTCCATCTCGCAGGAATGGATCACCGAGGCTGAGCTTGATGCCAATCCCAGCCTGGTGCGCACGCTTTCCGTGCAGCCGCCACGCGGCGCCGGGCGCATTCGCCTGGTGCGTATTGGCAGCGCTGATGCGCCGATTGATCTGCAACCCTGCGGCGGGACGCATGTGCGCCATACTGGCGAGATCGGGCGTGTGGAAGTCACGAAAATCGAAAACAAGGGCAGGCAGAATCGCCGCGTTTCCCTGGTGCTGATGGAGGATTGATCCATGCATGATCTGGTTTCAACCGAATGGCTGGCCGAGGCACTTGGCGCGCCTGATCTGATGATATTCGACGCCACCAAATACCTGCCGAATGAGCCCTTTGACGGCCTGACCAAGTATCGCGAAGCGCATATTCCTGGCGCGCGTTTTTTCGATATTGATGTGGTGGCCGATCCCGACACGAATTTGCCCCATATGGCGCCAACGGCGGGACGCTTCGCGCGGCTGATGGGGGAAATGGGCATCAGCAATGCCACGCGCGTGATCTTTTATGATCAGAAAGGGCTGCAATCCTCGGCGCGCGGCTGGTGGTTGATGAAGCTGTTTGGCCACGAAAAGGCGGCGGTGCTGGATGGTGGTTTGCCGAAATGGTTGGCGGAAGGGCGCGCGACGGAAAGCGGCGATGCGAAGCCCGCCGCGCCCAGCAGCTACACGCCGGATTTCCGCGCCGATCTGGTGAAGGGCATCGGCGATGTGAAGCGCATCATCGCGCATGGCGGCGCGCTGATTCTGGATGCGCGCGCCAAGGGCCGTTTTGATGGCACCGCGCCGGAACCGCGCCCGGGCCTGCCTTCTGGCCATATGCCGGGGACGAAAAGCGTGCCCTTCAATGAATTGCTCAATGCCGATTTCACCATGAAGGATGCGGCAGCACTACGCGCGCGTTTCGCCGCTGCCGGGGCGGATGGCACCAAACCCATCGTCACCAGCTGCGGCACGGGCGTTACTGCCTGCATCCTTGCGCTTGGGCTGAAACAGGCCGGGCTTGGTGATGCTGCGATTTATGATGGTTCCTGGACCGAATGGGCCGGCAGGCCCGAAACCCACAAGGAAAAGAGTAGCTGATATGGCCGACAACAACGCCAAACACGGGCAAGGCTTCGCCACGCGCATGTCTCATGCCGGGCGCGCGGGAACGCGTGTGCATGGCTTCGTCAATCCCGGCGTGCATCGCGGGTCCACCGTGCTGCACCCGAATTCCGAATCGCGCCGCACCTTCCAGAAGGACAAATGGAACCGCGTGATGACCTACGGCACTGCCGGCGGTCCCACGCAATATGCCCTGGAAGATGTGGTAGCGGAAATTGAAGGCGGTACGCGCTGCGTGCTGGTGGGCACGGGGTTGGCGGCGGTGACTGTGCCGCTGATGGCCTATCTGAAGACCGGTGATCATTGCCTGATGCCCGATTCCGCCTATGGCCCCGCGCGCAATGTTTGCAATGGGCTGCTGAAGGAATGGGGGGTGGAGACCACCTATTACGATCCACTGATTGATGAGGCCGGCATCTGCGCCCTGATCCGCCCCAATACCAACGTGGTCTATACCGAAAGCCCCGGCAGCCACACCTTTGAAGTGCAGGATGTGCCAGCCATTGCGCGCGCGGCGCATGCGGCGGGCTGCGTGGTGATGATGGATAACACCTGGGGCATTCACCACTTCATGCCCTTCCAGCATGGCGTGGATGTCTCCATCCAGGCACTCACAAAATATGTCGGCGGGCATTCAGATGTGCTGCTTGGTTCCATTACCGTGAATAGCGAAAAGGATTATGAGATTGTGCGCGGCGCGGCATCCCAGATGGGGCATTTTGCCGCGCCGGATGATTGCTGGCTGGCGCTGCGTGGTGCGCGCACCATGCCCATTCGCCTGAAGCAGCAGGAACAAAGCGGGCTTGAGGTGGCGCGCTGGTTTGAAAACCGACCGGAGGTGCTGAGTGTACTGCACCCTGCCCTACCATCGCACCCACAACATGCGTTGTGGAAGCGTGACTTTACCGGGGCGTGCAGCCTATTCGGCGTGGTATTCGAGCCGCGCTATACGGAAGCGGATATCTTCAACTTCATTGATAGCCTCAAGCTTTTCGGGATTGGTGCTTCATGGGGTGGGTTTGAAAGCCTGGCCTTGCCCACCACCGGCTTCATCACCCGCACCGCCACCAGCCCGGATTTGGGTGGGTTTACCGTGCGCATTCATATCGGGCTTGAGGATGTGAGCGATCTGATCGCTGATCTGACGCAGGGTTTGGCAACGCTGCCGAAGTAGCGCAGCGGGTAAAGGGCCGCCTGATTAAAGAGGCGGCCAAATCACCTCAGCGCGGGCGCTGGTCTTCGAGAAGAACGCGCCGCGCCGCTGCGCGATTGGCTTGGTTTGGTGCGTCTACGGCGTTGTAGCCTGCAACAAGAAGGGCGATAGGAAATGCAAGAAGCCCCGTGCCTGCAAAACGAAAGCTGTCGTCCAAGGCCCGATTCTGATAGCAACTCCGTTCAGTCCTTTCATTGCCAAGACAGGGCCGTGTGAAGGGCTCCGATGCCTGCAGGGGATCGGCCCGATCAGCGCAGCCTGCCAGCATCAAAACGGTTGCCAGCGCAAAGCCTATTTTCCGCTGAGAGAACATGGTTAACCCTTGCTGCCAGATCCTATCCTCTACCGTCGGCTTGAAGGGCCGCACGACAAACAACACGTACAAATTACCATAACCGCTGAAATGACATCAAGCGATACGAACCGAGCGCCCAGACCAAGCGGCAATGCGGGCTGCCCTCACCACCCCAATCGTCGTGCAGTTTCCCGCAAAGCCTCAGCGCTGGCCGCGCCCCGTTTCAACACCGCGCTGATAGGCACGCCGTTCATTCTCGCGCGATTGGCCAACCGCCAAGCCGCCAGCGGCACCGACGCCAGCACCAATCAGCGCGCCCCAGCCTGCATTGCCGGAAAAGGAGCCAATAGCAGCCCCCCCAAGCGCGCCAGCGCCAGCCCCAATTGCCGTGCTGCGCTGCTTATCGCTCATATCCGCGCAGCCCGTCGCTGCCAGCAGCGCCAAAGATGCAAAGCCTATTGTCCATTTGCGCGCCATGGGAATCTCCTTGGCCATTGCCAACAATCAATTTTGTATCAGCGCCGCGCCGAACGCGTGGCACAGGGGTATTGCGCAGCGGCAAATCGTGTCAGCCCATCGGCTGCGCGCATGCCTTGAAGCTGCGGATTGGCCGCCGCCCAAGCCACGAAACTCGCCGCCACCTGATCCAAAGTTGGCGATGGCGTGGGCAGGCAGAAGCCAGGCCGCGTGCCTTGGCGCTTATGCATCATGTCGCTTGTCTGCCCTGCCCCGACCAGCAGGCCATGACAGAAATGCACCGCCGCCGCATAAGCCGGTTCCTGCGCCGTCGCACCGCAAAGCCTTGCCAAGGCGCCCGTTGTGCCGGCGGTGAAGGTCTCGCCTGTGATGGCATTCGTCTGCGCCGAAGCCATCGGCGCCGTGCCTAATGCTACCGCACATGCCGCCATAGGGAGGAAAGAGCCAATTCCACGTAACGCCATCACATCCTCCTGAACCGCGAAGTAGAAACTAGGCTACGCGTCACGCGACCCGCTTGGCAACTTAAATCATGTCTATGCGCTGTGCGGAGTGTCCCCGCATTTGTCGCAAAATCCTTCAATTTCTACCGTCGTACGCGCGGCAGAAAAGCCGGCCTTGATGGCAGCGGCGCTGATGGCCGCGGCCACGCCGTGATCAGAAATCTCCCGCGTCGCACCACACCCGCGACAGATCAGGAATTGATGCGGATGGTCATGCGCATGGTCGTGATGCGCGCCCTGCCCCTCCAAAGCCTCATTACAGCCCATGAAGGCATTCAGCCTTTCAAGCCGATGGATCAAGCCCTGTTCCAGCAGGAAATCCAGCGCGCGATACACTGTGGGTGGCGCAGCCTTGGCGCGGCTTGCCTTCAATTGATCAAGCAAGGCATAGGCACCGATCGGCGCATCCGCTTCCAGCACCAGGCGCAGCACGTCGCGGCGCAAAGGGGTCAATTGTACGCCGCGCTTTTGGCAAAGTGCCTCTGCCCGTGCCAAGGATGTCAGATGTGGTTCAGAACCATGCATACCGCTTCCTAACAGGAATCGCGCATGTTATAAAGTAACAATGACAGCCCTCATCATTTCCGCCACCGCGCGCGACGCCCTGCTTGCCGCCATCAAGCCCGATGCCGCCGGCCTTATCCCCGCCATCGCCCAGCAGCATGATACGGCCGAAGTGCTGATGATGGCTTGGATGAATGCCGAAAGCCTGGCGGAAACACTCGCAACCGGTCGCGTCTGCTATTATTCGCGTTCCCGCAAGGCGCTTTGGCGCAAGGGCGAAACATCGGGCCAGGTGCAGATGCTGGTGGATCTCCGGCTAGATTGCGATGGCGATACGATTCTGCTGCTGGTGGATCAGCATGGCGTCGCCTGCCATACCGGGCGGCGCAATTGCTTCTACCGCGCCCCGCGCGGCGATGCGCTGGCGAATATCGCCGAGCCGTTGATGGACCCGGAAGCACTTTACCGCAAATGAAACTCATTCCCGTCACGGTGCTGACCGGCTTTCTCGGCGCGGGCAAGACCACCCTGTTGAACCGGCTGCTCAAGCATCCGGAGATGGCCGGCAGTGCTGTACTGATCAATGAATTTGGCGAGATTGGGCTGGATCATCTGCTGGTCGAAAAGCTGGATGAAGATACCGTGCTGCTGAACGCCGGCTGCCTTTGCTGTACCATTCGCGGCGATTTGCAGCGCGCTTTGCGCGATTTGGCGCTGAAGGCCGAAGCGGGGCAGGAAATTCGCCGTGTGCTGATTGAAACCACGGGCCTGGCTGACCCTGCCCCCATTCTGCAAACGCTGATGAGCGACCCGGTGGCGCTGCGGTCCTTTCGCTTGGATGGCGTGGTGACGGTGGTGGATGCGGTGGTAGGCGCGGCCACGCTGGATAGCCAAATCGAAGCGGTGAAGCAGGCTGCGGTCGCGGATCGGCTGATCATCAGCAAGACCGATATCGTCCAGGCGGACCGCGTGAAGGCACTTGAAGCGCGGTTGCATGCGCTTAATCCCGGCGCGCCCATCAGGCATGTTGTAGCTGGCGATGTTGCGCCGGATTTCCTTTTTGGCAGCGGCGGTTTCGATCCTGCCAGTAAGATCGCCGATGTTGCTGCCTGGTTGGCGGCGGAAGCCGCGCATCACCACCATCACCATCGCCATGATCCGAACCGCCATGATGCGCGCATCCAGGCCTTTGGCCTGACCTTCGCCGACCCTCTCCCCTGGGAGGGGTTGGCGAGTTGGCTTGAAATGCTCGCCATCACGCGCGGCGCCAGTATTTTGCGCATGAAGGCCATCCTGAACCTTCAAGAGGAGGATCGCCCGATGGTGCTGCATGGCGTGCAGCACGTGTTTCACCCGCCGGAGCGCTTGGCCGAATGGCCAGCAGGGCATGACAGGCAATCGCGGCTGGTCTTCATCCTGCGCGATCTGGACCGCGCCGTAGTGGAAGAAGGCCTGGCTGCCTTCCTGCAAGCGGCGCGCGATAAGGCCGCGCTGGCCAGCGGCACGGCGTGATTCCGCCGCGTGCCAAACTCGGCTAATAACGCGCCATGTCCCCTGCCCCTTTGACATTTGAGACCCTCTCTGGCGCAGCGCTTACCGCGCGGCTTGATGCCTTGGCCGGTTTGCGGATCAAGGTGTTTCGCGATTGGCCCTACCTTTACGATGGCGATGCGGCTTATGAGGCGCGCTATCTGGCCGCCTATGCGGCAAGCCCCGGCGCGCTGGTGGTGGCGGCCAGTACGGCGGAAGGTGAAGCGGTTGGTATGGCGACCTGCCAGCCTGGGCGCGAAGCCAGCGAAAGGCTGCGTGCTTCCTGGCAGGCGGCGGGGCTTGATGTTGATGCGCTCTGCTATTTCGGGGAAAGCGTGTTGTTGACCGAATATCGCGGCCAGGGTGCGGGCGTGCGCTTCTTTCAAGAACGCGAAGCCCATGCGCGCCGCTTGGGGCTTTCCCTCGCCGCCTTCTGTTCCGTCGTTCGCAATGAAAACGACCCGCGCCGCCCGCGCGATTACACCCCGCTTGATGATTTCTGGCGCAAGCGCGGTTATACGCCACGCCCGGATATCTCAACCGTCATGCATTGGCGCGAAGTGGGCGACACACGCGAAACACCGCATGTACTTTCCTTTTGGATCAAGACTCTTTCATGACCCCGGCACAACCAATCCGCCTTGGCCTGCTGCAATATCCGGTGGGGCGGCCTGCCTCCATCGCCGATTTCGCCGCAGCGCTGGATCGCTGGCTGGAAGAAGGTCGCGCCCAAGCGGATTTGCTGGTATTGCCCGAATATGCCGCCGTGGAACTCGGCGCTGGGCTGAATGGCGGAGAGGCGACTGAAGCCGCCGAACTTGCCGCCATGGTCACCGCCGCGCCCGCCATTCTGGAAGCGATGCGCAATGCCGCGCAGCGCCATCAGGTATGGTTACAGCCAGGCACCTTGCCCATGCGCGGCGCCGATGGCCGCGTGCACAATCGCGCGCCCTTGATCACGCCGGAAGGCCGCGTCGCCTTTCAGGACAAGCGCGCCATGACGCGGTTCGAGACTGAGCGTTGGGGCATCAGCCAAGGCGATGATCCCAATGTGTTTGACACGCCCTGGGGCAGGATTGGCATTTCCATTTGCTATGATATCGAATTTCCGAAGCATGCCCGCGTGCAGATCATGGCCGGCGCCTGGCTGATCCTGGCGCCAAGCTGCACGGATACGCTCGCGGGCTTCAATCGCGTGCATTTTTCCGCCCGTGCGCGTGCCTTGGAAAACCAATGCTATGTCGCGATTACGCCGACCGTGGGTGAAGCGCCCTGGTCCGCCGCCCTTGATGTCAATCGCGGCTGCGCCGGTGTTTTTGGCCCGATGGATCGCGGCTTTCCCGCAGATGGCATCATGGCGCAGGGGCAGATGGATGTACCGGGCTGGGTTTTCTGCACGCTCGATCCCGCCTTGATTGAAGCGGTGCGCCGCGATGGCGCTGTGCTCAATCACCGCGATTGGCCAAGGGCGCCCTTTAGCTCGCCCAAACCCGCCAGCTTCGTATGACGCTGATCTATGTCATCGCCGGAGAGGCTTCGGGCGATGTGCTCGGCGCGCGCCTGATCGCGGCTTTGCGCAAGGCGCGCCCAGACCTTAACTTTGCCGGCATTGGCGGCGAACGCATGGCCGAACAGGGCATGCCAAGCCTGTTCCCCTACCGCGAATTGGCGCTGATGGGCCTACTGGAAGTGCTGCCGCGCATCCGGCAATTGAAGCACCGTCTTCAGGAAACCGAAGCCGATATCATCGCGCGCCAACCCGCCCTGCTGGTCACGATAGACAGCCCCGGCTTCACGCTCCGCATCGCGGAAGCCGTAAAGCCGCGCGGCATTCGCGTCATGCATTATGTCGCGCCGCAGGTTTGGGCCTGGCGGCCAGGGCGCGTGAAAAAGCTCCAGCAGAAGATTGATCATCTGCTCTGCCTGCTGCCTTTTGAACCCGCGTTTTTCGAAGCCGCCGGCATTCCCGTGAGCTTCGTCGGCCATCCCGTGCTGGAAAGCGGTGTGGACCAGGGCAATGCCGCGCGCTTCCGCGCCCGCCATGGCCTTGCCGCCACGGATCGGCCCTTGGTCATCATGCCCGGCAGTCGGCGCATTGAAGCCACGCGCCTGCTGCCGATTTTTGGCGCCACATTGAAGGCAGCGCTGGCGCGTAACCCGGCGCTTCGCCCGGTGATCCCGGTTTCCTCCGTGGTGGCGCCGCTGGTGCGTACGGCGGCGGCGCAATGGCCGGCGGCCCCTATCCTGATTGAAGATTTGGCCGACAAGCACGATGCTTTCGCGGCGGCGGCGGAAAACGGCGCTGGGCTGATCAAATCCGGCACCTCGTCTTTGGAAATGGCCGTCGCAGGCGTCGCGCATATCGTGGCCTATCGCGTCAATCCCATCACGGCAGCGATTGCACGGCGGCTGATCAAAGTGCCGCATGCGTCGTTGGTTAATCTGCTCTGCGCGCGGGAAGTTGTGCCGGAATGCATTCAGGAAAATTGTACACCGGAAAGACTGACCGGCGCGTTATTGCCGCTTTTGCAAAACCCCGCCGCCATCGCGGCGCAGCGCCAAGGTTTTGCTGAAACCCTTGCGAAACTCCGCGCGCCGGAAGGCACGCCATCGGAAGCAGCGGCGGCTGCCGTGCTCGCCGCCCTTCCATAAACCCAATCAGGGCTGCATATGCGCCCCACCACACTGCACCCAATTCTGCCCGGTGATGAAGGAAGCCCCTTCGGACAGCAGGAAGCAGATCAAGGGTGCGACTTCCGATGGCTGCGCCACGCGCCCGAGCGGAATACGCGCCAGGGTGCGTTCGCGGAAGCGTTCTGAACGGATCACCTCGGTCATCGGCGTTTCCACCGTGCCGAAGCCAACGCTATTCACACGAATGCCATAGCGCGCCCATTCACCAGCCGCCGTCATGGTTATCCCGAACAAGCCGGATTTGGCGGCGGCGTAATTCACCTGGCCAATGCTGCCGCGCTTGCCGGCGGTGGAGGAGATATTCACGATGGCGCCCGGCCTTTCTTCCCCGGCGCGGGCGCGTTCAATCATGTGCTTGCCAACCGCCTGCTGCATCAAATGACAGGCGGTCAGGTTCACATTGATCACTTCCTGCCATTGGCGGAGCGTCATTTTCTCGATCATCGCGGGGCGCGTGATGCCGGCGCAATTCACCAGCCCATGCACGGCACCAAATCGCGCCACAGCATCAGCCACGCATTGCGGGCCGAAGGCTTCATCGGCGACATCGCCTTCAATCGCCATGGTGTGATCGCCGGCCAGCGCTTCCGCCACCTGCATCAGGGTTTCGCGGTTGCGTTCCACCATCACCAGATTGCCGCCAAGCCCCAGCACCAATTCCGAAATGGCGCGGCCAATACCCTGCCCCGCGCCAGTCACGATAATGGTTTTGCCCGTCAGGGCCATGGGATTCATCATTTTCGTTTCCTTCCTTTTTCTCTCTCGCAAAAGCTTTCTGTTTCAATTCAGGCGCAGGCCGCGAATAAGCTCAGGGCTTGGCTTTGCCTCACCACGTTCCACGCGCTTCACAATCTCCGTCAGCGCCGCATTGGCCGGCGCTTCAATTCCAATCGTCGCCCCCTTATCCACGACAAAGCCGTTCAGATATTCAATCTCTGTCCGCCGGCCCTTCACCATATCCTGCCCCATCGAAGGCCGATGCGCGCCGCCGCCACCCTTGGATGTCTCCGCCAGGCGATGCTCATCATAATGCTGGCGCGCCGCCGCATCGCCTTCGCCAGCGCGGGCGATGATTTCGGGATCAAGGTGGAAAATCTCCTCCAGATCATAGCCCAGCGCCTGGCCAATCCGGATCGCCTCAGACCCCAAACGCGCCGCAAAGCCGCGAATGGCATCATCGGCCACCATGTCGCGCGTGGTCAGGCCGGTGCAGGCGGAAAGCCCATTGCCCATGACATTCGCAACCAGTTTGGACCAGCGTTCGCCCCAAAGATTGCTGGTGGTCAAAGCACTATCCGTCAGCCCCACCAGCTTGGTGATATGTTCCGCGCGCGGTGAAATCCGCCCATGCGGTTCGCCCACGCGAAACACTGTATGCGCCGCGCCGCTTTTGCCCGCCGCGCGCCGCACATGGCCAGGCTCCGCCAACTCCACCGTGATCAGGCTGGCAATGGCGCCCAGCACGCGGCCCCAGCCGACAATGCCCGCGATCACTTCCTCATTGATGCAATTCTGCAAGGAAACCACATACCCGCCGGGCGAGAGATACTGCGCAATCATCGTCGTCGCCCAGGCCGTGTCATATGATTTCATGCACATGAAGGCGATATCAATCGGCTTTTCTTTCGCCAAGGACTGCACTTCCGTCAGATGCAACGCGCGCGGCTTTACGGTGAATTCCGGCACATCGCGCAAATGGGTAATGCGCAGCCCCGTTTTGCGCATCGCCTCCACATGTTCCGGCCAGGGGTCAATGAAGGTCACATCCTCCCCCGCCTGGACCATATGCGCGCCGGCATAGCCGCCAACCGCACCCGCACCGAAAATCGCTATTCTTGGCTTCATCGCGTTTCCCCACTTCAGGCAGGCGCGATGCTCCGCCCGGAATCGCGCGACGGCAAGAGGGGGTCAGGCGTTCGCGCGGATCGCATCCTCAATCGCCAGCGCCCATTTCAAGGCGCGCCGGCCCGCCGCACCATCCACCACCACCGGGCCGCGCCCCTGACACGCAGCGACAAAAGCCCCCTGTTCCGCTTCAAGGCTGTCATGATCCGTCCAGGTGGCGCGATCCACGCCATGGCCAGGCATGGTCTCGACCGGCTCCGCCCCGCCGCGCCGCAGCACGGCAAGTGAGCGCGTGAGGAAATCCACCGCCATCTCGCCCTCGGTCCCCAATACGCGCAGCCGCCTTTCCATGGCGAGCGAGACTCGGGAAGCGGTGATGGAAGCTGCCCGCCCGCCCGAAAACCGCAGCCGCGCCACAGCGAAATCCGGATGGTCTGAGGCTATCGCCGCGCCCACTGCCTCCACCGCCTCCGGCTCGCTACCCGCCAATTCCATGACCAGGTCCAGATCATGGATCATCAAGTCCAGCACGACCGAGACATCCAGGCTGCGCGGGCGGAAGGGTGCCGCGCGCACCGCGTCGAAAGATAGCGCCCGCCCACCGGAAGGGGTCGCCATCACGGTCCGGAAGGCCGCCGAAAACCGTTCAATATGCCCCACTTGCAGCACGCGGCCCTGGCGCGCGGCCAGCGCAATCAGCCGATCCGCCTGATCAAGGCTGGCGGCAATGGGTTTTTCGATGAAGACATGCCGCCCCGCCGACAGCGCCTGTTCGGCCAGGGCATAGTGAAAGCGCGTAGGGGCGGCGATGATCACGGCCTCAGCAGCCGCGATCACGGCTTCCGGCGCCAGGGCCGGGGCGCCGACCTCAGCGGCCATCTGCGCGGCCCTGTCAGCCGAGGCATCATGCAGGCCAATCAGGTGGATGGCGGGGTTGGCGGCAGCCTTGAGCGCATGGAAACGGCCAAAATGGCCAACGCCCAAAATGCCAAGGCGAAGCGGGGTGGGGTTCACATTCATACCGGGAAGCTACACCTAAGCGGGGCGGGCTTGCATCCCCTGAGGTGCCTCGCCATTGTCCGCCCGCTCAACCAGGGGATTCCACCCGCCCATGCTTCATTTCGCGCGCTGGAAACAGGCTGTCATTCTCGGCGTTTGTCTGCTCGGGGTGCTTTTGTGCCTGCCGAACCTCATGCCGCGTTCGGCCTTTCCATCCTGGATGGAACCCCGCCAGATCAGCTTGGGGCTCGATTTGCGCGGCGGGTCCTATCTGCTGTTGGAGGTTGATCTCAATACGGTGGTGCGGGAAAGGCTGGAATCTGCGGTGGATGGCGTGCGCGGCAAGCTCCGCACTGCCAATATCCGCTATGTGAATTTGGCTGCGGATGGGCCGAACCGCCGCATGGGCTTCCGCGTGCTGGACCCGGCGCAGGCCAGCGCCGCGGCGGCGGCTTTGCGTGAATTGGCCGAACCCGTGACGTTGCCCACCGGCCAGAATGTCCCGGATATTGAGGTCACGACCGCCCCCGATGGGACGGTGACAGCGACCCTCAGCGAAGCGGGGCTCCGCGCCAAGGCGAGTGCGGCGGTTGAGCAATCCATTGAAATCATCCGCCGCCGCGTGGATGAAACCGGCGTCGCAGAAGCGCTGATTGCCCGTCAGGGCCAGGCGCGTATTCTGGTGACGCTACCCGGCGTGGAAGACCCCAACCGTATCAAGGATTTGCTGGGCCGCACCGCGCGCATGACGTTCCATTTGGTGGATGAAAGCGCCAATATGGCCGGCAGCCCGCCGCCTGGTGTCATGTTCCTACCGAGCGAACGCCCCGGCGAACGTGTCGCGGTGCGCCGCAATGTCGCGGTGGATGGCAAGAACCTGACCAATGCCCGCGCCGGGCAGGATTCGCGCACCGGCGAATGGGTAGTGAATTTCACCTTTGACGGCACCGGCACCAGGCGCTTTGCCGATATCACCCGCGCCAATGTCGGGCGCCCCTTCGCCATTGTGCTGGATGACAAGGTGATCAGCGCGCCCGTGATCCGCGAACCCATCACCGGCGGTCAGGGGCAGATCAGCGGGTCCTTCACCGTGCGCACCGCCAATGACCTTGCCGTGCTGCTGCGCGCCGGTGCGCTGCCCGCGCCGCTGACTATTGTTGAAGAACGGACGGTCGGCCCGGAATTGGGCGCGGATGCCATTCGCGCGGGGATGATCTCACTCGCGGTCGGAACGCTGTTCGTCTTTCTCTATATGGGTTTTGCCTATGGCATATTGGGCTGGTTCGCGAATATCGCGCTTGCCTTCAACATCGTTCTGCTGATGGCGGGGCTTTCTGTATTAGGGGCGACGCTGACCTTGCCTGGCATTGCCGGGATTGTGCTGACACTCGGCACCGCCTTGGATGCGAATATCCTGATCAATGAACGCATACGCGAGGAAGTGAAAAACGGGCGAACGCCGATCAACGCTTTGGAGGCAGGCTATACCAAGGCATCTGGCACTATTCTGGATTCCAACCTGACCAACCTGATCGCCATGGCCTGTTTGTATGGTTTTGGCTCTGGCCCGGTGAAGGGTTTTGCTGTCACGGTCGCCATCGGCACCATTGTGCAAATGTGGACGGCGACGGTGCTGACGCGGCTTTTCGTTTCCTGGTGGTATCGCCGCACCAGGCCAAAGGAATTGCCGGTATTTCAGCGTCCGGGGCTTTCGCTGCTGGATCGGCTGCGCCGGCCCTTATTTCGCATCTTCCCCGATGGCACGCGCATTCCCTTCATGCGTGGCGCCAAGATGGGGCTAATTGTCTCGGCGCTGCTGTCGAGCATTTCAGTGGCCATTGCCTTCCATCCAGGGCTTGAAAAGGGCATTGATTTCAAGGGCGGGGTGGAGATGGAAATCCGCACCCCCGGCCCTGGCGATATCAGCGTGCTGCGCAGCGCCGTCGGCGGGCTTGGGCTTGGCGATGCGACGCTGCTGCAATTCGGCGATCCTGCCACCTTCGCGCT
>JADCEX010000100.1 GCA_020249825.1 Roseomonas sp. | reverse complement strand
TTTCCCGATATTCAGATCATTCTGGGGCTTTCCAATATCTCCTTCGGGCTCAACCCCGCCGCGCGGCATGTGCTGAATAGCGTGTTTCTGGATCATGCCGTGAAGGCCGGCATGACGGGCGCGATTGTGCATGTCTCCAAGATCAAGCCCTTGCATCAGATTGCGCCTGAGGAAGTGAAGGTTGCGGAGGATTTGATCTATGATCGCCGCACCGAAGGCTATGACCCGCTGCAAAAAATGCTGGAGCTTTTCGCGGGCCGCAAAGCCGCCGATGCCACGGCCAAGAAGCGCGCGGAAACGGTTGAAGGCCGCTTGAAGGACCGCATTATTGATGGCGACCGCAAGGGGCTCGATGATGAATTGGCCGATGCCTTGGCCAAGGGCATTGCGCCGCTTTCAATCATCAATGATGTTTTGCTGGATGGCATGAAGGTGGTCGGCGAATTGTTCGGCGCGGGCAAGATGCAGCTTCCCTTTGTGCTGCAATCTGCCGAGACCATGAAATCCGCCGTGGCCTATCTGGAACCCTTTATGGAAAGGGTGGAAGGCCAGGAAAAGGGCACCATCGTGCTCGGCACCGTGAAGGGTGATGTGCATGATATCGGCAAGAATCTGGTTGATATCATCCTGACCAATAACGGCTATCGCGTGGTCAATCTTGGCATCAAGGTGCCGCTGACCGAAATTGTGAATGCCGCGCGTGAGCATAAGGCGCATGCCATTGGCATGTCTGGCTTGCTGGTGAAATCAACCGTGGTGATGCGCGAAAATCTGGAAGAAATGTCGCGCCAGGGTGTGGATATTCCCGTGCTGCTGGGGGGGGCCGCGCTGACCCGCAATTACGTGGAAGATGATTGCGTGCGCGCCTATGCTTCCGGCCGTGTCGCCTATGCGCGCGATGCTTTTGATGGCCTCCATTTGATGGACAAGGTCATGGGCAATGGCTTTGATGATTATCTGGCCGCGCTGCAAACCAAGCGCGCCGGCAAGGCGCGCAATGAAAAGCGCACGCTTGGCACCGCCGATCCGCGCGGCTTCGCGCCCGTTGATGTGCAATACGCGCAAACCCGCCGCCGGCGTGTGGCGGCGGAAAGCCCTGTGCCAACACCGCCCTTCTGGGGTGCGCGGGTTTTGGAAGCGGCACCCAAGGCGTTGGTGCCCTTCATTAATGAACGCAGCCTCTATCAATTCCAATGGGGTTTCCGGAAGGCGGGGCGGTCGCTGGAAGATTTCCTCGGCTGGGCCAAGCAGGAATTGCGCCCGGTGCTGAAGCGCATGCTGAGCATTACGGAAGAACAGAATATCCTGAAGCCCCAGGCCATTTATGGTTATTGGAAATGCGCGGGGCAGGGCAATGATCTGATCCTGTTCGCGGAAGATGGCGTGACCGAAGTCTGCCGCTTCAATATGCCGCGCCAGCCCAAGGAAGATGGTGATTGCATCGCCGATTTCGTGCGCGATGTGGATGATGGCCCCGCCGCGCGTGATGTGATCGGCCTGCAAGTGGTGACGGTTGGCCAAAAGGCATCCGATATCGCGCGCGATTGGTTCGAGGAAAACCGCTATCAGGATTACCTCTATCTGCACGGGCTTTCGGTGGAAATGGCAGAAGCTTTGGCAGAATATGTCCATAAGCGCATCCGCGCCGAATTGGGTTTCGCCGCCGAGGATGAACGCGACATCGAAAAAATGCTCCAGCAGGGCTATCGCGGCGGGCGCTATTCCTTTGGCTACCCGGCCTGCCCTAAGCTGGAAGACCAGGAAGGCTTGCTCAAGCTTTTGCACGCTGAGCGCATTGGTGTATCACTCAGCGATGAATGGCAGCTCCATCCCGAGCAATCCACCAGCGCCATCGTGCTGCATCATCCGCGGGCCAAGTACTTCTCGGTCTAGGCTGTCTGGGCTAAACCCCCGCCATGGTTGAGGCCCGGCATTCCAACGCCGCGCAATTGGCTGCCTTTAGCGTGGCGATTGCGGTGGCGGTATTGGCGCTCAAGGCGGTGGCCTGGTGGGTGACGGGATCGGTCGCGCTTTACGCCGATGCGCTGGAAAGCATTGTGAATGTCGCCGCGGCCTGCGCCGCGCTGCTCGCGGTACGGCTTTCAGCGCTGCCGGCGGATGCCAATCACCCTTATGGCCATTCCAAGGCTGAGTATTTCTCGGCAGTTCTGGAAGGCGCGCTGATCATTGTGGCGGCGCTGCTCATATTGCATGAGGCGTGGGGCGCTTTCATGGTGCCGCGCGCGCCAGAACAGGCAGGTATTGGTCTTGCGGTGGCTGCGGTGGCGAGTGGCATCAATGCCGCCTGGGCGTTTTTTCTGACCCGACGCGGCAAGGCTTTACGCTCCCCGGCGCTGATGGCCGATGCGCGGCATTTATGGTCTGATGTGGTGACTTCGGTTGGCGTGCTGGTGGGTGTTGGGCTGGTCGCGCTGACCGGGATTCTATGGCTTGATCCATTGCTGGCGGCGTTGACGGCGGTGAATATCATCTTCTCTGGCTTGCGCCTGCTCCGCGAAAGTGTCGGCGGGCTGATGGATGAAGCCGTGCCGCCCGCCACCATGGAGCGCA
This sequence comes from Roseomonas sp., assembly GCA_020249825.1. GTDB lineage: Bacteria > Pseudomonadota > Alphaproteobacteria > Acetobacterales > Acetobacteraceae > Neoroseomonas. Next base: position 6,471 of record JADCEX010000100.1, on the reverse strand, counting down.
TCCGGCGCATTGTGGCCGAACAGGCATCCGGCGCGATTGAGGCGCATGATTTGCGTTCCCGCCATGCCGGGCGGCATACTTTCCTGGAATTTCATCTGGTGGTGCCCGGCGATATGCGTGTGCGCGAAAGCCATGAGATTTGCGATAGGATCGAAGCCGCGCTGAAGGCGGAGCTTGAAGGCGCCATCATCACCATCCATGTCGAACCTGAAGGCAAGGCAAAGCAGCAGGGGGTGCCGGTGCTGTGAGGCTTGTTCGGCGCGGTTTTGGGATTGGCGCGTCGCTGGTGTTGCATGGGCTGGTGGCGGCGCTGTTGATCCTATGGCCGGCGATTGAGGAATATTCGTCTGATCATGCAGCCGACCAGGGGATTGCGGTAATTTACGAAGAAGCGCCGGAAATCGGCATGGCGGAATCTCCTGCTGCCCCGCCAGAGGTGGCGGCGGTGCCGCCCGCCCCGGAAGTCCCGCCGCCGCCGCCCATGGTGGCCGCGCCAGCGCCCCCGCCGCCACCGCCTCCGCCCGTGATGGCTGCCGCCCCGCCGCCCCCCGCGCCAATGCCCCCTGCGGCCCTGGCAGCGCCCATCCTGCCACCCCCGCCGCTTGAGGGAACGCCGCCACAAATCGCGGAAGCGCCGCCCCGGCCGGAACCCGCGCCGGAACCGGAACAGCCGCGGCACGTGGCGGAAGTGCCTCCGCCCGCGCCGGAACGCCGGCCACCCCAGCGGCAGAGCGCGGCGCAACAGGCACCGCAGCCAGTGCGGCTGAATGCGGCCTTGCAAGGCATGGAAAGCTTCACCCTGGAAGGCCGTGTGGCACCGCCGGAAGCACTTGATGCAGCGCGCAACCGCCGCCCCAATTATCCCGAAGCCAGCCGCCGCCGCGGTGAAGAAGGCGTGGTGCGCGTGGAATTGCTGGTTGATCCTAACGGGCGGGTTGTGGATGTGCGCGTGCTGGAAAGCTCCGGCTTCAGCGCATTGGATGCTGAGGCGGTCAAAACGGTGCGCGACTGGCGCTTTCGCCCGGCGCAGCGGGGCGGCCTGCCGGTGGCGGGCAGCATCACCACGGCGGTACATTTCCGCCTTGAAACGGCCCGGCGCTGAGGCGATGTGACGCTTTTACAGGAAGTGAATGATGGTCAAGCTTGATGTGATTATGACGCGCGGCGGCGATGGCGGGGAAACCTCACTCGGCGATGGGGCGCGCGTGCGCAAGGATGCGCTGCGCGTTGAAGCCTATGGCACGGTGGATGAGGCGAACGCCGCAATTGGTGTGCTGAGGTTGCATGCGCAGGAAGACGCGGAAGCCGATGCAATGCTGGCACGCATCCAGAATGATCTTTTCGATATCGGCGCTGATCTTTGCGTGCCGGGGGAAGCGGGGGCGCGGCTACGCGTGGCGGATACGCAATCCGCACGGCTGGAAGCGGAATTGGCGGAAATGAATAGCGCAATGCCCGCGCTGAAATCCTTCGTGCTGCCCGGCGGTTCTGCCGGGGCGGCGGCGGCGCATGTGGCGCGCACCGTCACCAGGCGCGCGGAGCGTCTGGTGGTGGCGCTTGCGGCGGAGGAAGAAGTGAACCCCGCCGTGATCCGCTATTTGAACCGGCTATCGGATCATCTTTTCGTGTTGGCGAGGCGCATGAATGGCAATGGCGCCGGCGATGTGCTGTGGGTGCCGGGGGCGACAAGGGGGTAGCCCTTATCGCCCGCGCAGTTTCAGAAAATGCCGCGCAGGCCAAGAATGGCGCTCCGGCCCGGAATGACGAAACCATTGGCCGGTTCATAGCGCCGATTGCCAAGGTTGCGCGCTTCGATGAAGGCGGTGATTTGCTGCGTGATGGACAGCGATGCGGTCATGTTGAAGACGAAGCCCCCGTCGCTTTGCCCATTGCCTGCCGTGGTGCCGTTGTCGCGATAGAGAAAATCGCGATGTTCCCCCACATAAATAAACTCCGGAGCAATGATCAGCCGCGCATTGGGCACATCTACCCAATCCACTTTCGGTGCGATGCGCGGCGAAAGGCTCGCGCTATTGCGCGGCCGGCGCGCCAGGGCTGCGCCATTGGCCTCATCGCGGGTTTCCTGCACGGTCCAGGCGGCGCGTGTCGAAAAACTATCCGAATGCCGCCAATTCACGCCAAATTCGCCGCCCTGGATATGCGCGCGAGCGATATTCTCATAGCTCGAGAAGCTTGGCGTGAAATTGATCAGGTTGCGGATACGGCTTTCGAAATAGAGCGCGCTCACGGTCAGGTTCTGCGCGATGTCAGTTTCGATCCCGGCCTCCCAGGCGGTGGCGTTTTCCGGGCGGAGATCAGGATTGCCCCGGAAGCCGAAATTATTGATGCCGTAGCGCTGATAGATTGAAGGCGCCTTGAAGGCGGTGCCGCCTGATGCCGTTAGCCGAGAGGCAATCTCCGGCAGGCTCAGCACGCCGCCAAGCCGCCAGGTGGTCGCGCCATCAAAGCCATCCGGCGCATCCTGACGGAGCGCGGTGGTCACATCCAGCCGGTCCCAAAGCCGATGCTGCGTGCCGATATAGCCGAAGGCGCTGCGCTGCGATCTATCCACATCCTGCCGAAACCCGCTTTGGATGGATTTGGTAAAGGCGCTTTCGTTTTCGGATCCCGCACCAAAGACAAGGTTATTGGCGGTGAGGACACCAAAATCCGCAAGCCTGACGGTATTGTCCCAGGCAAGCCTTTCGCGCCGGCCACGATAGAGATCATCGGCGGTGCTGCTGTTCAGGCTATCGCGCCAATTGGTGTAGCGCCGCCGGTCTTCAGTGGCGGAAAGCGTCAGGCCCGTGGTCCAGTCGCCGCCAAACAATTCCGTGACGCTGCGGAGAAACCCCATCCAGTTGCGATCATCGCCGCTGTAATTCGGGTCATCATTCGGCACGTTATCCAGGCCAAAGCGGTTTTCCCGCATGGTCACCAACCCATCCAGCCGTGTCATGCCAAGCAGGCTAGCAGGCGCCGTTTCTCCAATATTCACGCCGCCGCGCGCCGTGATCACTGCCGAACGCAGCCCATCCCTCTCGCCCTGATTGGTGTAAAATCGCGGCGCCACCGCGTTTGATCCGCGCGTGGAAAGGCTCTGCCCTGTCACGCCGTAATCCGTATTGCCGATGGTGCCCGCAACACCCGCCACACCTCGTGCGGTGTAATTGGTGCCGCCGGCAAGCTCGCCATAGGGTTGCGCCTGCCGATCCGTGGGTGCGCGGCGCGTGATGAGGTTGATCACACCACCAATCGCGGATGTGCCGTAAATGGCGGAAACCGGGCCACGCACCACTTCAATGCGTTCAATATCGCCCAGCAGCGTATTTCCGAAATTGAAGGCGCCGTTGGGTTCGCTTGCATCATTCATCGGCACGCCATCACGCAACACCAGCACATGGTTGGAATTGGTGCCGCGCATGAAGCCGGATGATTGCTGGCCAAGACCGCCATTCTGTACAATCCGAAATCCCGGCACGCTCACGAGCGCATCGGCCAGCGTCACATAGCCGCGTTCTTCGATGATCTGCCGATCAATCACCGTGGTCGCCGCCGGCAGGCGTTCCTGCGGCGTGGGTATCCTTGTGGCGGTCACAATGGTTTCAGGGATGCTGGCCGTTTGCGCTAAGGAGGGAGCAAGAGGGGCAAGCGCGAGTAGAACGAGAATCCGGTGTTTCATCCGGTATTCCTCCGAGCATAGGTGCCATCTCACCCCAAAGCCTTGCGGCCCTGGGGCATTTCCTACGCTGTTCGCAGACGGGGCTGCCCGGGCGTGCCCGCACAGCTTTGGTCCGTTGCATCGGTGCACCCCGCCCGATACGCGCGAGACAACTATGCAACGGCCGGTCTCCTGGCTCGCGACCCGGAGGATATCCTCCTCATCTGCCCGCCTTCTCACGCTGATGCGCAATGGCTTATGGGCAGATATAGTCGCCTACAGTTGCGGGGGCAGCCGCGGCTTGGCGGTGGGTTTCACCGTCTCGCGCGTTCCCGTTTCAGCCCTTTCGGGCCACCGAAGCATGGGGAAAGGTTAATCAGCGGGACCGCAACTGTCCAGCAGAATTGACATCAAATGATATAGCCAAGCGCCTCAACGCCAAACCAGACAATGGCGAGCAGTACCGCGGTTGCGAAAATATTGGCAAGGATTGTCGCCACAATGCCGATGCCTACCACCTTGCTGTCATTTTCCACCACGCCAAGCGACATCACGATGGTGCCGAAGGCGGGCGGGCCATTGGTGCCAGGCCCGGGCAGGATCAGCATGAGCGCGGCATAGGCCGTGAGCCAGCCGACAACCTTATCCGCGGTGTTGTTGGTGAAGGGGCCAGGGCGCGGCCTGACATAGCGTTCAACGCGCGCGAGCATTTTGGAAGAACCGCTTGAAAGCCGCATCATATCGGTGCGTTTCAGGCTTTGCCGCGCAATAAAGCCCGGCAGCTTCGGCTGGCGAAAGCCAAGCCCCATCTGGACACCCAGGATCAGCATGGGCGTGCCGAAGATGGAAGCCATGCCGGGCAAAAGCCCCGGCAGGCATAGCAGCAGGATCAGCAAGCCAAAGGCGCGGTCGCCGAAAGCCTCGGCCATTTCGCCAAGGGTGATGCGTTCTCCGGGGCATCGTTCCACAACCTCCGCAATCAGGCGAGAGATGGGCGCATTCTGATGATTGCCGGCAACCGGGGGCAGCGCGTCGTCCATGGAGGGCTGAAGGCGTCCTGGGTTTGGGGTTACCGGAGCGCGTTACATAGCGTTTTGGCCAAGGGACGCAACTTACCTTTGGTTAAGCTTATACCCACCCAGGGCTCAGAGGCCCTGGAAGGCCGGTTTACGCTTTTCCATGAATGCCTTACGGCCTTCCTTGTAATCGGCGCTGTCGAAACAGGCATTCAAATCAGCCTGGATCGCCGCCATGTCCCGATCCGCCTTGTCCTGCAACACCGCCTGCACGGTGCGCTTATTGGCGTAAAGCGACAGCGGGGCGTTTTGCGCCAAGGTCGCGGTTAGCTTGGCCACTTCGCCGGCCAAAGCATCCGCCGGCACCAGCCTGTTGATCAAGCCGACCCTTTCGGCTTCCCGCCCGTCAAAGCGTTCGCCGGTCATCAGGATCATATGCGCATGGGCAGGGCCAACAAGGCTGACCAGATGCTTCACCATGTCAAAGCCGTAAGCGATGCCAAGCTTGGCTGCCGGAATGCCGAATTGGCTGCCCTCTGCCGCAATACGGATATCGCAGGACATGGCAATACCAAGCCCGCCCCCCATGCAAAAGCCACGGATTTCCGCAATCACGGGCTTGGCATAGGTCGCAAGCTTCAAACGCCCGCCGGCGGTCAAGCGGCCATATTCCTTTTGCGCATCGGCATCTGAGCGCATCTTGTCGAATTGGCTGATATCAGCGCCTGAGACGAAAGCCTTGTCCCCCGCACCGGTCAGCACCACGCAGCGGACAGAAGCATCCGCCGTGAACACATCCAGCGCCTGGCCCATGCCATCCCACATCGCAACCGACATGGCGTTGCGCTTTTCTGGCTGGTTGAAGGTAATGCGCCCCACGCCGTCCTTGATGTCAGCAAGAATCTTGCCTTCCGCGAATTCCATCTGCCTTATCCTTCACTGATCACGCCAAGGGCGCGCAATTGGTCTATCTCGGCGGCGCCATAGCCTGCCTGTTGCAGGATTTCGGCGGAATGTTCGCCAAGCCGGGGCGGGATGCGCCGAACGCTGCTTTCAATCCCCTGCATATTGATCGCGGTGCCCACAATATGCGTCAGGCCACGCTTTGGTGTGGTCATGGGCAGCGCCATGGCAAGGTGCTTCACCTGCGGGTCTTCAAACACCTGATCCACGCGATTGATCGGCCCGCAGGGAATGCCGATGCGTTCCAGCAGATCAATCCAATATTCGCTGGGCTGCGTGCTGGTCACTTCGCTGATGGTCTTGTTGAGCCGCGCGCGATCATTGCTGCGGCCCTTCAGCGTTTTCCATTCCTCGACTTCCAGCCAGTCCTTCCGGCCCAGGGCTTCGGCGAATTGGGCCCACATCTTGGGCGAGGATGCGGCGATATTGATCGGCTTGTCGGCGGTCGGGAAAACCCCCATCGGGATGTTCACCGGATGGTCATTGCCCGCCTGGCCAGGGATTTCGCCATCCATCAGCCAGCGCGCCGCTTGCAGGTCCAGCATGAACACCATGGCTTCCAGCAAGCTGGTATGCACATAGCGGCCCTTGCCGGTCTTCTCCCGCTGGAACAGCGCCATCATCACGGCCAGCGCCAGCAGATTGCCGGCGGTGAGGTCCACAAAGGGAATGCCCGCGCGCATCGGCCCGCGGCCAGGCTCCCCGGTGATGGTCATCATCCCGCCCATGCCTTGGGCAATCTGATCCACCCCGGCGCGCTCTCCACAAGGCCCGGTCTTACCGAAGCCGGAGATGGAGGCATAGATCAGCTGCGGATTGATGCCCTTCAGA
>JADCEX010000010.1 GCA_020249825.1 Roseomonas sp. | reverse complement strand
GGCCAGGATCATGCGGCGTCAGGCCGCCAGCGTGAAGGTTTTGCCGACGGCAGCGGGCACCACCATCGCTTCCCCATAGTCGCGTTCCAAAGCATTCACCGCGCGCCAGCCCGTGCAATGCGCGGGGAAAAGATAGGTCAGGCCAAAACCGCCAAGGTCTCGCACGGTTTCCGGGATGACGCGCTCATTGGTGGCGGAAAGATGAAAGCCACCCATCGCAGCATAAAGCGGCACATCGGGAAAGCGCCGCCGCGCCGCATGCAGCACATTGACAATGCCGGTATGGGAGCAGGCAGAAAACACGATCAGCCCCTTGCCGCGCAAATGCACCGCCATGAAGCGTTCATCCGTCAGCCATTCATCGGGCGACCAGGGGCTTGCTTCATCATCGCGGGCCACTTGGCCGGGCAGGCCGGTCTCGTATGCCGTGGTGCGCGGAATTTCGCCGCTTACGTAAAAACCATCAGCGATAATGTGTTCATCGCGCACCACCATGGGCGCCGCGCCCATCGCTGCCCAGCCTTCGGGCGGCGGCACTCTATCCATTGGAAAAACGCCACCATCGGCCTGGCGGCTACCGCGCTCGCGGAACATGCCAGGATGCAAGTATAGCGGCACGGTTTTCCCACCATTGGCCGCGCGAGTCATTTCAATCGCCTTGGGCAGGCCGCCCGCATGATCCCAATGACCATGAGACAGCACCATGGCCTCGATCGCCGCGAAATCCACGCCAAGCCGCGTGCCATTGCGCTCCACCGCGTAATCCACCGGGCCGCCATCAAACAGCACCGTGCGGGGTTTGCCGGCGATATCAGCGCGCACCACCAGCGAAAGCCCGTGATTGGCGCAGCAGAGCGCACCACCCATGGTGCGCTTCATACCCTGGCGTTGCAGGCGCAGCCATTCGCGCGTGACGAAACTCGGCGTCGAGGAAAGACTATCGGTGACATTATCCACCAGCACCGTGATTTCGATGCGATCAGCCGCGATGGGGTCTGCCATGATTTCCTCCGCTCAATTCTTCCGGCGCGTCTCGGCGATGGTGATGACCAGCGCGCCGGCCAGGATGATGCCTCCGCCAAGCCAGGTCCAGGGATCGGGCACTTCGCCAAAGAAAATCCAGCCAAAGCCAACCACGGGCAAAAGCCGCAGATATTGGAAGGGGGCGACGGCTGAGGCTTCTCCGGCCCGATAGGCGGATGTCAGCAGCCAGATGATGCCGGGCGTGGTGATGGCGAAGGCCAGCAGGAACAGCAGGTCAAAGGCGCTTACCGGCGTGAAGGCGGAAATGGCGAAGGGCAGCATGCCAAGGCTGGTCACCACGCCCACCCAAGCCAGCACGGTTTCATTCGGTTCGGTCTGCGCCAGCATGCGGCTGGTGAGCGTGATGCCGCACCAACTGGCCGCTGAAGCAAGCGCAAGCACCACGCCGATGAAGGAAATCTCTGCCCCAGGCCTTAGCATCAGCACCACACCCAGAAACCCTGCCATGGTGCCAATCCAGCGCGCCGTGCCGATATGTTCCTTCAGGACTGGCCCAGCGAGCAGCGTGGTGAACATCACATTGGTGAAGGACAGCACGGTGGCGGTGGCGAGATCGAGGAAAACGAAGGACAGGAAATAGAACCCCCAGGTCAGCAGGCTGGCCGCGCCACGCATGATATGCAGCCCGCGCCGATTGGTTTTGAAAACAGCAAGCCCGGTTTGCAGCAGCAAGGGCGTGACCCAAAGCAATTGCCCGGAGGACGGCGCGAAAAGCTGCATCGCCGTTGGGATGCCGCGTTCATTCATATAGCGGATCGCCAGCGCCTCCCCGGCGAAGAGCATGGCCGCCAGGCTCATTAACACCGCGCCGCGCAGATTGCCCGGCAGGCTGTTCCAGCGCGGCATCATGGGCGGCAGGGTTGGGTCAGAGGCAAGCGCGTGATTCCGCGAAAGGGAGCGCCACCACCCTGCTGCCTCGCCCTGGCCTTGGCAAGGGATGGCGCTTTGCGGCAGCCTGTGCGGATAAAGGAGATTGCCATGACGAGTGCAGCCGAACAACGCGCCATCCGTGACGCGGTGGATCATGGCCCGGTCCTGATCTGGGGCGCGGGTGCCATTGGCGGCACACTCGGCGCCGCTTTGGTGCGCGCGCGCCATGCAGTGGTTTTCGTGGATATTGTGGAAGATCATGTGGCCGCGATCCGCGACCCGGCGGTGGGCCTCACCATTGAAGGCCCGGTGGACGCGCATCGCATCTCCGCGCCGGCCTGTACGCCGGCCACGCTAAAGGGCGAGTTCCGCCGCGTGCTGCTCTGTGTGAAGGCGCAGGATACCGAAGCCGCTTGCCATGCCATCGCGCCGCATCTGGCGCCTGATGGCTATGTCGTGTCGCTGCAGAACGGGCTTTGTGAGGCGTTGATCGCGCCGATCCTGGGCGAAGCGCGCACCATTGGCTGCTTCGTCAATTTCAGCGCCGATTGGCTGGCGCCGGGGCGGATCATCTATGGCGGGCGCGGCGCGCTGGTGCTTGGCGAATTGAATGGCGAGATCACGCCGCGCCTGACCGCGCTGCATCGCATGCTGCGCGATCATTTCGAATCCGATGCGATCATGACAGAGAATATTTGGGGCTATCTCTGGGGCAAGATCGCTTATAGCTCCATGCTTTATACGCAGGCGCTGGGTGAGAAAGGCATTGCCGATGCGCTGGCGCGGCCGGAATTGCTGCCGCTATGGCGGCGGCTTGGCCAGGAAGCGGTGGCGGTGGCGCGTGCCGAAGGTGTTGCGGTGCGCGGCTTCAATGGCTTTGACCCGGCGGCTTTCGCGCCCGGCGCAGATCAGGCCGCGGCAGCGGCTTCCGTCGCCGCGATGGTCGCATTCAATCGCCCCAATGCGAAAACCCATTCCGGCATTTGGCGTGACTTGTGGGTGCGCCGGCGCCGCACGCCGGTGGATGCGCAAATCGCGCCCGTGCTTGGCATCGCCGCGCGGCATGGCGTTGCCTGCCCCACCATTACGCGGCTGGTCGCCATGATCCATGAATGTGAGGCAGGGGCGCGCCCAGCCTCGGATGATAATTTGCTGGAGCTGATGCGGGGCTAACTCAGCGTCGTCAGCAGCCCCGCCATCAGCTTGGTGCGCGGCACCAGGCTATCAATCAGCACATGCTCTTCCAGCGTATGCGCCATCGCCCCTTGCACGCCCAGGCCATCCAGCGTGGTGATGCCCATCGCGCCGGTGAAATTGCCATCGGACCCGCCGCCGCTTGATTGGTGATTGATGTCAAAGCCGATCGCCTGCGCAATCTCCCGCGCATGGCGATAGAGCGCCATCACCTTCGCATCGGGTTCCCATACCGGGCGCGTCACGCCGCGCGTCACTTCCAACGTCACATCATTGGTGGAAGACCTGAGCGCCAGCATTTTCGCGACCCCGTCATCAAGGTCTTCCTGGCGCTTCGCCATGGAAAGCGCCTCGGCTTCCGTGGTGGTGGTGACGCAATTCACCCATTGCCCGCCATGCAGGACGCCGACCGAAAAGGTGCAATCCTCGGTCGTCATGTCTTCAATGGCCAGAATCTGGCGGCACATTTCCTTGATGGAACTGCGCCCTTCCGCGAGCCTTGCGCCGGCATGGGAAGGCCGGCCCGTGGTCTTCAGATTGAAGCGCGCAATGGCATAGCGCCCCGTCACCACCCCGCCATCGGGCCGCGCCGGTTCCGGCACCAGCACAAACCTATGCCGCGCTGCCTCCGCTTCAATCAGGTCGCGCGTGGAAGGGCTGCCGATTTCCTCATCGCTTGTCAGCAAAATCGTGATGGGCAAGGGTGTCGTCAGCTTCGCCGCAATGATCTGGCGCATGGCTTCGACGGCCAGCACCGTGCCCCCCTTCATGTCCAGAATGCCAGGCCCATAGCAGCGATTGCCGTCGCGCCGGATCGGCAGTTTTTCGAGTGTGCCAATGGGATGCACCGTATCCAGATGCGCCATCACCAGAATGCCCGGCGCGCCATCGCCAGCCGGGTGCGGAAAGCGCGCGCGCACGCAATCACCAAGCCCCATGCGCCCCGGAATGCGATCAATATGCGCCCCCAGCAGCGCCAAATCGCGGGAAGCCAAGTCCATCATGCGATTAACCGCGCCCGCATCGAAGGTCGGGCTTTCGCACGCCGCCCAGCGCATCAGGCGGGTGAGGATGTCATCAGCCTCAAAAGGCAGGGCGAGGGCGGCGGCGTCAGGCATGGTGTTTCCGGGTCCTGTGAATGATCACGCCCGAAGCCTGCGGCGCCGCGGCAGATAGGGCAAGGGGGCAACTCGGCAGGGCAGGGGCTTGCTGTTAAGCTGCGCCGAGAACGGAGAGACAGCAATGCGCCTTTTGGTTGCCAATGCGAATACCACGGAAGCCATCACCGAAACCTGCGCCGCCGTCGCACGCGCCGCCGCTGCGCCAGGCACCGAAATTATCGGCACCACACCGCGCTTCGGGCCGGCGGTGATCGCGACCCGCGTGGAAAACATCATTGCCGGCCACGCGCTTTTGGAAGCCTTGGCCGAACACGCCGGCCGCGTGGATGCGGTGCTGCTGGCCGTGAGCTTCGACACCGCGCTGGATGCCGCACGCCAGATGATGCCCTGCCCGGTGCTTGGCATGACAGAAGCCGCGGCGCTGACGGCCTGCATGATGGGCGGGCGCTTTGGCTTGATCACTTTCGGCAATGTGGAGCCCTACCGCGAATTGATCGCGCGCCATGGGCTATCGGCGCGGCTGGCCGCTTTGGCTGGCTTGGATGCGACACCGCCAGAAGCACTCGCCAATCCCGAAGGGGTCGCGGAAAAGCTGCGCCTGGCGGTTGATGATCTGGCCGCGCAGGGCGCCGATTCTGTGGTGCTGGCCGGCGCCGCCTTGGCGGGGTTTGATCAGCGCCTGGCCGGCCGGGCGGCGCTGCCGCTATTCGATGGCATTCGCTGCGGCGTGAAACTTGCGGAAGCGCTGGTGGCGCTCAACCCGCCCCGCGCACAAAGCGGCTCCTACGCCCCGCCGCAGGGGCGCATCAGCCAGGGGCTTGCGCCCCGCCTCTCAGCGCGCCTGCTGGGCGGGCAGTAGCGCCGCGCAACGGAATTTATTGACGGTTCAAGCGCGCCGGGTTGTTCATGCCGCCTGTGGCGTCATCACCCAGGCTTGGCCGGCCGATATTGCCGAATAGCGCCTGCATCAGGTTTCGCTCGGTCCCCGGCACGGGGGTTTCGCGCGATACCATGCCGACATCCCGCCCATCCTCGGGCCGCAATTGCCGGATATCCTGCACCACACCGCGGCGATCAAAGCTGATCGCCACCACGACCCGGTCGCGCAATTCCAGGAAACGCCCGGGCATGAGCTGCGTATGGCCACTGATGTAGAACCAATTTTCCTCATCAAAGGTGCCGCGCGCTGTCGGCGGGCCCAGCAGTGCCAGCACATCCCCGCGGGTCTGCACCCCTTTGGTGATTTGGCTAAGCCTTTCCGAATCAACACGATTGCCGCGCGGCACCGGGGGCGGGGCCAGTTTTTCGCAGGCGCCCAATGCCAGCGCGGCAAGCAATATCAACGCGCTCATGCGGCGCTTGGCGCGCAATTCTTCAGCCATGTCGCGGTTCCCAGCCCAAGACGCCCTGTTCAAGATTGACCATTCGCCGCTCCGGACCCATGTCCATGGTCTTCGATAGACAGGCTGAGCCTCTGGGGTCAACCGCTAGCTTCCGGCTTTGGAAAAGGATCAATGGGTCTACTCAGCGCCTTGCGCCGCCCGCCGCATGAAAGAGCGGGCTTCACCCTATACGGCGCCGCGGTTGCTGCCGCGCGCGCGCCCTATTTCTACGCCGATCTTGGCGTGCGCGATTCGGTGGAAGGGCGGCTTGATCTGATCCATCTGCACGCCGCGCTGCTGGTGCGCCGCCTGAGGCGCGATGCCGATCAATGCGGCCCCGCTTTGGCCCAGGCCGTATTTGACGCCATGTTTTCCGATATGGATGTCAATCTGCGCGAAATGGGCGTGAGTGATCTGGTGGTCGGCAAGCGCGTGCGTGGGCTTTGGGAAGCCTTTCACGGCCGCGCCACGGCCTATGAAACGGCGCTGGATGGGCCAGACCAGGCGGCCATGGCCGACGCCCTGGCCCGCAATGTCTGGCGGCAGGAAGAAGCCGGTCCCGCCGCGCTGCGCCTGGCACGTATTGCCTTTGCCCAGGCGGATTACCTGCAAACCCAGGATTTCGCCCGGCTTCTGGCCGGGAAGGCGCAGTTTCTGGCGCCGGAAGCCATTGGTGATGCTGCCTGAATTCTCTCGCCGGCAACTCCTGACCGAACCGCCCCAGGCGGGTGTTGCGGAAGTGTTGGAAGCGACACCTGCCGAATGCGCGGCCCTTGCCAAGCGCTTTGGCATCGAATCCTTGCGCCATTTCAGTGCGCGCTTCACCCGCAAACCCTATCCGGGCGGTGGGCTGCTGCTTGAAGGGCGCCTCAAGGCCGAAGCGGTGCAGCTTTGCGTCGTCAGCCTTGAGCCTGTGACCGAGCATTTGGACAAGCCCTTCACCCTGGTTGTGCTGCCGCCCGAGGCCGCCCCATCCGAAGACCCGGACGGGCCGGACGAGATTGAAGCCGACGCCACCGGCCATTTCGATTTGGGCGAGGCTTTGGCGGAGGAATTGTCGCTGTCGCTCAACCCCTATCCCCGCGCGGCCGGAGCGCATTTGCCGGAAGGCTTGCAGGAGGGTGATGAGGAAGAACCGCGCAACCCCTTCGCCAAGCTGGCAGCGCTGCGTGACGGCAAGGCCTAGCACCGTCGCCGCCATGTTGGCGCCTGATGCGCCCGGCTGGGCGGCAGAGGCGCTGATGGCCTTGGCGGAAATTGACCCTTTGATCGCCGCCATCCCTGAACGCGCCGGCGTGCTGCCCTGGCGCCGGCGGGAAGCGGGTTTTCCTGGGCTGCTGCGGAGCCTTTGCGGGCAGATGATCTCCAACCAGGCGGCAAGCGCCATTTGGGGCCGGCTTGCCAGCCTGCCGGGCGCGACCTCGCCCGCTGGGCTGCTGGCCCTGAGTGATGAGGCCTTGCGCCAGGCCGGGCTATCGCGGCCAAAGCTGCTTCACGCGCGCGCCCTGGCTGAAGCGGTTGCGGATGGCCGGCTTTCGGCGGAAGACTTGGCCGCCTTGCCGGATGAGGCAGCCATCGCCGCCATTGCTGGCATCCCAGGCTTCGGCCCCTGGACGGCGGAGGTTCATTTGCTCTTTGGCCTGGATCGGCCGGATATCTTCCCCTCGGGCGATCTGGCGCTGGCGGCATCGCTTGCGGCGCTGCGCGGCTTGCCGGCGCGGCCAAGCCCCAAGGCATTGGCGGTAATCGCCCATGGCTGGCGGCCCTGGCGGTCCATGGCGGCGCGGCTGCTCTGGCATCATTGGCGCCATGTGACGGGGCGCCCGGCGGGGGAAGGATAGGGCGCGCCAGAGCTGGCTCGGGCAATCTGAACAGCTGGGATAAGTGTATTTTCTGCCTGACTGCGGCATGATGCCGTGAACAGGAGATACCATGACGAGACGACCACGCCGGAACCACAGCCCAGCCTTC
>JADCEX010000001.1 GCA_020249825.1 Roseomonas sp. | reverse complement strand
GCAGCGCGCCTTGCAGTGGCCAGACCAGCGCAATCGCGAACAGGGCAAAGACAATCGGTGCCACCACGGCTTGTGCCGCCGACAGCGCCGAGGCCAAGATCACCACGCAGGTGAGCGAGAGCAAAACGATCAGGGGACGGGGCAGGGTGCTCATGATCTCTCTTTCGGAGGTATCGGATGCTGATTTCTTGGACCAGGCGCTTCGTCAAGCGGGTCTTGATCGTGCTGGCGTCGCTGCTGGTGATCCTGATCGCAGCGCGCGCCTGGGATGTCTATCACGGCCCGGAATTGCGCGCCTGGCATACCAAGGTGCCGCCGGAATTGAGCGCGGCGGATTTGGATGCCGCGGATTGGCGCGGCTTCATGGCGGCCGAAGCGAAAGCCTTTGATTTCGTCCGCACCAAGATCACGGAACGCCTGCCGCCGGAAGATCGCAGCCCCGCCAATCGCTACGATCCGGCAAGCCCGCTCCACCCAGCCCGCTTTGCTCAGGATTGGAACCGTTCCATCATTCTGGAACCCACAGGACCCATGCTTGGCGCTGCGGTGCTGGTGCATGGGCTGACAGATACGCCTTTCAGCATGCGCCACTTGGCGCAGCTTTATGCCGAGGCGGGTTTTCTGGCGATTGTGCCGCGCATGCCAGGACACGGCACGGTGCCGGCTGGGCTTGCTGATGCCGCCTGGCCGGAATGGGCGGCGGCCACGCGGCTTGCGGTTCGCGAAGCGCGCCGCCGCGCGCCCGGCCTGCCGCTGCATCTGGTGGGCTATTCCAATGGCGGGGCGCTGGTGCTGCGCCATGCGCTGGAAGAGGCCGAATCGGCCAGCGCGGCCTTGCCGGATCAGCTTGTGCTGATCTCCCCCATGGTGGGCGTGACGCCTTTTGCGCGTTTCGCGGGGCTGGCTGGCCTGCCGGCGCTGCTGCCGGCCTTCGCAGGCGCGGCCTGGCTTTCCGTGCTGCCGGAATTCAACCCCTTCAAATTCAATTCCTTTCCGGTGAATGCCGCGCGCCAATCGCATCAATTGACCGTGGAAGTGCAGAACCGCCTGCGCCGATTGGCTGATTCTGGCCGGTTGGATCGTCTGCCGCCCGTGCTGACTTTCCAATCGGTGGTGGATTCCACGGTCAGTACCAGCGCTGTCATCACCGCGCTGCATGCCCGGCTGCCGGCTGGTAAAAGTGAGCTTGTGCTGTTTGACCTCAATCGTGAGGAACGCTTCGGCCCGCTGCTTTCCCCCGGTGCTGATGCGGCGCTGGCGGCCATCCCCGCGGCACCGCGCGGCTTCGGCCTGACGCTGGTCACCAATCTGGCCGCGGATGGCGCTGCGGTGGAAGCGCGCAGCACGCCGGCGGGCAGTACGGAAGAAGCCCGCAGGGCGCTTGGCCTTGCCTGGCCACGGGGTCTCTTTTCCCTGTCCCATGTCGCTTTGACCTTTCCGGTGGAAGATGGGCTCTATGGGCTTGCCCCGGCGGCCCATGATGATTTCGGCATCAGGCTTGGCGCCATTGCACCGCGCGGGGAAAGTGGTGTCTTGGTCATGAGCCTTGATGCCTTGATGCGCGCATCGTCCAACCCCTTCTTCCCTTACCTGCGGGAACGGGTAGAAGGCATTCTTCCCATGCCCGCCGGGACGCCGCGCGCAGCATCGGGACGTGCCGCCGATCCTGCGGCGCGGCCAGCGCGTTAACTGTGATGGAAATTTTGGAACCGAAGGGGTCGAGCATGCCCAGAAATCCGGGCCGCCAGGGGCTGCTATGCCTGATCCTGGCCGGCACCCTTGCCGCTTGTGACCAGCCAGCGCCGCCACCCGCGGCCGATCCGCGCCCGGTACGCGTGATCAGCGTGGGTGAGCGCGCCGAGAGCACGGTAGTTACCCTGACCGGGACCATCCAGGCTGAGACCGAGGTCAATCTGGGTTTCCGCATTGATGGCCGCATGGTGGAACGCCTGGTCAATGTGGGGGATCGGGTTGAAGCCGGGCAGGTGATTGCGCGGCTTGACCGCACCAATGAGGAAAACAGCCTGCGCGCCGCCCGCGCTGCCCTTGTGGCGGCCGAGGCGCAATTGGTCGAAACCCACGCGAATTCCCACCGCGCGCGCGAATTGCTGCGTACGGGCTTTGGTACGCGCCAGCGCTATGATCAGGCAGCGCAGCAATTGCAAACCGCGACCAGCGCAGTGGATTCCGCTGAAGCCCAGGTGAATATCGCGGAAAACCGGCTGGGCTATACGGTGCTGATCGCCGATGCGCCCGGCACCGTCACCGCGCGCGGTGCTGAACCGGGTGAAGTTGTGGCACCTGGGCGGATGATTGTGCGGCTGGCGCGCCAGGATGGGCTGGATGGCGTGTTTGATGTGCCGCCCACGGTCAAGGATCAGGCGCCCGCC
This sequence comes from Roseomonas sp., assembly GCA_020249825.1. Classification (GTDB taxonomy): domain Bacteria; phylum Pseudomonadota; class Alphaproteobacteria; order Acetobacterales; family Acetobacteraceae; genus Neoroseomonas. Next base: position 1,304 of record JADCEX010000001.1, on the reverse strand, counting down.
GATGTGGTGGTAACCGTGGCGCTGACGCTTGACCCGAATATCCGCGCCCAGGGCCGCGTGCGTGAGGTTTCGCCCAGCGCCGACCCGGTGACGGGAACCTTCCGTGTGCGCATTGGCCTTACCAATCCGCCGCCGGCACTCAGGCTTGGGTCAACCGTGACCGGTCGGATGGAGATCTCCAGCGGTGGCGGCTACACCCTCCCGTCGAGTGCGCTGACGCGCCAGGGCGCAAGCCCGGCGGTTTGGATTGTGGATCAGGCATCGCGCAGCGTCGCACTAAGGCCCGTTGAGGTGCTGCGCCATGATCCGGCGCGGGTGGTTGTCAGTTCTGGCCTGGCGCGCGGCGATGTTGTCGTGACCGCGGGCGTGCAGGCGCTGCGCCCCGGGCAAAAGGTGCGCTTGCTGGAAGCCGCGCAGTGATCGGCCCCAATCTTTCCGAATGGTCCATCAAGCGGCCACAGCTTGTTGTCTATTTCATGCTGGTGGCGGTGATTGCCGGCGCGCTGGTGTTCATGCGGCTTGGCCGCAATGAAGACCCTGCCTTCACCTTCCGCACCATGGTGGTGCAGGCCGCCTGGCCCGGCGCGACCATTGAGGAAACCCTGCTGCAAGTGACCGAGCGGCTGGAACGCACGCTGCAGGAAACGCCCAATCTGGATCGGCTGCGCAGCTATACCATCGCGGGGCAGACCACGATCTTTGTTGAACTGAAAGGCGCAACGCCGCCCGCCGTGGTGCCGGATATGTGGTATGAGGTAAGGAAGCGCATCGGCGACATGCGCCATACCCTGCCGCAAGGGGTGATAGGCCCCGGCTTTAATGATGATTTCGGCGATACTTTCGGCATCATCTTCGGCTTCACGGCCGATGGCTTTGGCCATCGTGAATTGCGCGACCAGGTGGAAGCGGTGCGATCCCGCCTGCTCCGCGTGCCGGATGTCACGAAAATCGAAATCCTGGGCGCGCAGGATGAGGTGGTATTCATCGAATTCTCGCTGGAAAGATTGGCTGGGCTTGGGCTGAATTACCCGGCGCTGATCGCGGCCCTTCAGGCGCAGAATGCCGTGCGCCCGGCGGGTGTGGTGCAGACCGGGCTTGAAAGATTATCGCTGCGCGTTTCAGGCGCTTTCCAGAATGAGGCTGATCTGGCGAGCGTATCCTTCCTGGCCGGGGATCGGCTGGTGCGGCTCACGGATATTGCCGAAATCCGCCGTGGCTTTACCGATCCGCCGCAGCCGATGTTCCGCGTGAATGGGCGCCCGGCCATTGGCCTTGCGGTTGCGATGCGCGATGGCGGCGATATC